>JAFSIK010000027.1 GCA_017439805.1 Oscillospiraceae bacterium | reverse complement strand
CCAACATGATATTCTACGGCCCTTCCGGCGTGGGCAAGACAACGGTTGCCAATATCATTGCCCACCAGACAAGCAAGACTCTTTACAAGCTTAATGCCACCACGGCGTCCATTTCCGACATCAAGGATATTATAGCCGATGTGGATACTCTCATGGCGCCCAACGGCATCTTGCTCTATCTGGATGAAATTCAGTATTTCAACAAACGTCAGCAGCAAAGTCTTCTGGAATTTATTGAAAACGGCAGCATTACCCTCATCGCCTCAACCACCGAAAATCCCTATTTTTATGTTTATAATGCTATTTTGAGCCGATGTACGGTTTTTGAGTTTAAATCGGTTCCCGCTGCGCAAGTACGCAAAGCCGTTGACAGAGCCTTTAAAATCAGCGGAGCAGACTGCCCGGAGCAGGTGGCGGAATATATCTCTGTGTCCTGCGGCGGTGATGTGCGTAAAGCAATGAATGCATGCGAGATGCTGCTTGCGGCGGGAGGAGAAAATATTACCCTTGAAGACGCGGAGGCGGTATCACAGAAAAGCGCCATGCGCTATGACCGCGACGGTGACAGTCACTACGATATACTTTCTGCGTTTCAGAAATCCATCCGCGGCAGCGACCCGGATGCAGCCGTACATTATCTTGCGCGTCTTCTTGAAGCGGGGGACCTTGCCTCTGCCTGCAGACGGCTGCTGGTAACCGCGTCGGAGGATATAGGCCTTGCTTATCCTCAGGCTATCACCATTGTAAAATCCTGTGTGGACAGCGCATTTCAGCTGGGTCTGCCGGAGGCAAGGATACCTCTTGCCGAAGCGGTTATTCTTCTTGCCACTGCGCCAAAGTCCAACAGTGCCATCAGAGCCGTTGATGCGGCCCTGTCCGACATAAGAAACGGCAAAGGCACCCAGATACCCTCTACAATTCAGGATACCCATTATTCCGGAGCTAAAAAACTTGGCAGGGGAGGGTATGTGTATCCTCACGACCATCCCGGGCATTACTTTGACCAGCAATATCTGCCCGATGACATCAGGGATGCAACATATTATGAGTACGGCGATAACAAAACCGAACAGCTTGCTAAAAAATACTGGGATGAAATAAAGAAATAAAAAGAAGCCGCATTTTGCGGCTTCTTTTGCGCTCAGAAAGTAATAAGAAGTTCGGCGTAGGGGAGAGTTTTGATCCAATCGCAGTATTCATGCCACTCTTTGAGCTTGTGATCCTTGCGGGCGCGGTACATATTGATGAGATTTTCATAGTTCATGGTGATGGTTCTCATCTGATTGTAACTGCTGGGCAGAAGCTGGATCATATTTTCCCAATACTGTTTTTCCTTGGTTTCGATGAATTTCACTCTGGAGCGCTCAAGAGAGGCTACAACGGCCTTCATGTCTTCAAGAGTGTCGGCATCCATGCGCTCACAGGAAAAGTCCTCAAGAGCAAATTCCTTGGCATGGATTTTATGCATGGTACTGGTGGAGTTGGCAACAGTTGCGATTTTGTAGGTATCGAACTCTTTCCACCAGTAAAGGGGAGCGGTAATGTCGACGCAGACAAGTATCTGTCTGACGAATTTTCTGTGGTCGCTTCCGGCGGAGCACAGCCTGGAGGCCAGAGAGCGGTCCTTTTCACCCAGAATATAGTTGCCGTTTTCATCGTAATAGCTGTCGCTCATATGCCAGCTGTTAAGGGGATTTCTTGCGCCGCGCATAGCGTTTTCAATATTCATGACAGAGGTTCGCTCAAGTTTGATCATGATATCTTTGCCTCCTAAAAATTTCTCTTTTTCGATTATAATTTGAGACTGTAAAAAATACAAGAACATTTTTCTTCGCCATTGACATAAAACGGTGAAAAATGTAGAATTGAATCAACAAATTGCGGAGGCAGATTCCTATGGGTAATGTAAGATGCAAAAGCTGCAGCGAGGAATTTTCCAGCAAGGAAAAGCGCTGTCCCCACTGCGGCGAAAAACGCTCCAAAGGCGGCAAAAGAGTTAAACATACCAGAAGCTCCACCATCAAGGTCATTGTGGCCGCGGCGGTGCTTGTTGTGCTTATAGCTGTTATCGTTGTTCTGCTTGTAACTCTGCTTGGAGGCAAGACTCCTGCGGATAAGCCCGACAGCGGTATCGGCAAACCCGGCGTTTCCGATACTGTTCCCGGTGACGATACAAATACTCCCGACAGCGGAGATACGGTTGTTCTTGAATCCATTGCCATCGACATTACAGAGGTAACTCTGCGTGCTGACAGCCCGACCGTACAGCTGCACGCCATGACCTATCCCACCGACGCCAATGTGGAAATTCTTTGGGGCAGCAGCGAGCCTCTGATCGCCTCTGTTGACGAAAAGGGACTTGTTACCGGTGTTGGTTCCGGAACCTGCGAGATTTATGCCTACTGTCAGGATAAGATCGCCGTATGCACCGTCACTTCCTATGTGGAAGGCGACGCAGGCGGTTCTTCCTCCGGAGACAGCTCCGTCAGCGATGCGGGTAAACTTGAGGTTAAGAGCATCTATACCAGCAATGTTCTCACTGACTTCACCATGAAGGTCGGCGAAAGCGTGCCTCTCAGACTTTACAACGACGGTGAGCGTGTTACCGACGGTGTTGAATGGACAAGTGACGGCGGCTCAGTAACCATCGATTCTGACGGAAACGCCAAGGGCGTATCTTCTACTGGCGGCGGATATGCCACCATCACCGCTTCTTACGGCGGCAAGAGCGTGGATGTAATTGTCCGTGTCAGAT
>JAFSIK010000026.1 GCA_017439805.1 Oscillospiraceae bacterium | reverse complement strand
CGGGCTTCTTCTCAGCAGCCTCTTCGCCCTCGGCAGCCGTCTTGGTGGTCTTCTTGGTGGTTTTCTTGACAGGCTTCTTTTCTTCTTCGGCCTTCTCCTCAACGGGAGCTACGTCGGTGGCAACGGCGTTGTCAACAACGAAGTCGGCAGCCTTGCGCTGACGCAGGTCTTCCTTAAGGCTGGTAACGGCGATGTTCTTCTTTACCTCTTCCAGGTCAACACCGTAGGTCTGAGCGATAACTTCGTACTCGGCATCGGCCTCTTCGTCGGTAACCTCAAGGTTCTCGGCGTCGGCAACGGCGTGGAGCATCAGGTCGGACAGAACGTGCTCACGGGCCATGGGTCTGTAAGTTTCACGCATCTGCTCCATGGTGATGCCGATGATCTGGGTGTACTGCTCAACGGAGAAACCCTGCTGCTGCAGGCTGTTGGCAAACTGGTTCATCATGGCGTCCAGCTGATCCTCGACCATAACGTCGGGAATATCAACGGTCATGTTTTCGCGGGCTACACGGATAGCCTCTTCGCGGAAGTTGCTCTGAGCCTGCTCGGCTTTCTTCTCGGCCAGCTTGGTCTTCTGATCCAGACGGAGTTCGGCCATGGTGTCGAACTCGGAAACGTCCTTGGCAAATTCATCATCCAGCTCGGGCAGCTCGGTGGTCTTGACCTCGTGGATGGTGACCTTGAACTCAACAGCAGCGCCGGCCAGGTCAGCATGGTAATCTTCGGGGAAGGTCAGGGCAACGGTAACTTCCTCGCCGGCCTTCTTGCCGATCAGCTGCTCCTCGAAGCCGGGAACGAAGCTGCCGGAACCGATGGTCAGAGGATGGTTGGTGCCCTTGCCGCCTTCAAAAGGTACGCCTTCCTTGAAGCCTTCGAAGTCGATGATGGCGGTGTCGCCGTTTTCGATGGCACGGTCAACGGATACCTGACGGGCATTGCGCTGGCGCATCTGCTCGATAGCGGCGTCGATGTCTTCCTCGGTGACCTCAACGGGAGCCTTGTAAGCGGTAACGCCCTTGTACTCGCCCAGAGTTACTTCGGGGAATACGGGAACACCGGCTACAAAAGTAAGGTCGCCGTTTTCTGCGAAATCTACATCCTTGAAATCGGGGTAACCGACTACGATCAGCTTTTCAGCGATAAAGGCGTCGCGGGCATGGTTGGGCAGAGCGATCTCCAGAGCGTCTTCATAGAACACCTTGGAGCCGTACATGCCTTCGATGACCTTGCGGGGAGCCTTACCCTTACGGAAACCGGGAACCATGATCTGGTTCTTGTTTTTGAAGTATGCCTGCTGAACGGCAGCTTCAAACTCTTCCGCAGTGATGGTAATGGTTACCTCTACGATGCTTTTTTCTTTCTTTTCTACTTTGTTTACAGTCATTTGTTTCTTCCTCCTGATTTCGGTAAGCTCTGCGGCGAAAGACACAAAACGCCGCAAAGTTTCCCATTTTAAACGCAATACACTGTACTATACCATACAATTAAAGGAAATTCCAGATATTTTAGCGCTTTTTTTATGAATATTCAGCGAATTTTCAGGGGTTTGAAGCCCAAATGGTCCGCTGCGACCATGAAATATTCCACACCGGCGCACATTCCGGTGATGGCTTGACGGTGAGCAGGGCCGTGCAGATGCCCGTAACAGCATTTTTTCACGCCGTAATTGTTTAAAATATCCACCAGCGGGCGGCATATGTAGCTGCCCCATCGGGGAGGATAGTGCAGAAAGCATATCTTTTCCGCATCACCCGCGGCCTTCAGCGAGGCTTCAAGGCGCATAAGCTCACGGTTCATAATTTTTTCGTCGTGGGCGCCATCCTTTTCTTCCTCATAAAACCAGCCACGGGTGCCGCAGATGGCCACGCCGTCGTGGAAAAAGCAGTTGTTGTGGAGAATATCCACAGTGGTTATTTCGTTTTCGGCGAAAAATTTATCCAGCTTGGCCCGGGTCTGCCACCAATAATCGTGGTTGCCCTTTAAAATAATTTTTTTGCCGGGCAGGGCGTTTATAAATTTAAAATCCTCAGCCGCTTCGGCAGTGCCCATGGCCCAGGAAATATCGCCGCAAAGCACGGTAACATCCTCGGGACCGATTTGGGAAAATCCCTCAATGAGGCGGTTTTCATGGTTTTCCCAGCCGGGACCGAATATGTCCATGGGCTTGTTGGACGAAAGTGACAGGTGAAGGTCGCCAATGGCGTAGATGGACATATTCCGCCTCCTTCCGGTTATAATATCGTTGGGCCATGCCCTAAAAATTTTTTGGAGTGTGCATCATGGCATATATCAATCAGCCCTGCAAGTGTGACAAAAATCTGACCGGCGTTTATTGCGAGGTCACCGGCTGCGCCTATCACGGCGCGGGCAACACCTGCCACGCGGAGAACATCAAGGTACAGGACCCCTCCGCCTGCCGCAAGAGCGAGACTTTCTGCGCTACCTTCGTAAACCAGAAAAATACCACGGTTTAACCTGCGGGCGGCTTGTCCGCCCGTACATATTTATCGAGTTTTATGTTAACCCAGATACTCCACCACTGCCTTGGCCATATCCTGCTTTTCAAGCACGGTTTCAAACCGGATGGAAGCATTTTTCAGCGCTGCCAGGCCCTCGGGAACTTTCAGTCCGGAAACTTTCTCCAGAGTGTCAACCAGTGCAAGACCGTCGCCGCCGCACTTTTCGCCCAGAGCGGCAAGCACGCTGTCGCAGAACTTGTAGGGAGATGCGGTGGAGGCGACTACGGCGGGCACGGTGCTGCCGGTGGCGGCGCGGTAGCGTTCCATAACGGTATAGGCCACTGCGGTGTGGGTATCCATAAGATAACCCTGCTCGTCCCAGACTTTTTTGATGGTGGCTGCGGCCTCGTCGTCAGTGGCAAAACCGGCGGCAAAAAGCTCACCCAGAGCGGACTTCATATCCCCGGGGATTTCATAGACGCCCTCTTCGCTCAACTGCTTCATCCAGCCGGACACACGCACGTCGTCCTCGCCGGACAGGTGGTAGAGAAGTCTCTCCAGATTGCTGGACACCAGAATATCCATGGAGGGAGAGGTGGTCATGTGGAAGGGGCGGCGCTTGTCGTAAACGCCGGTGGTGATGAAGTCGGTAAGGACATTGTTGCTGTTGGAGGCGCAGATAAGTTTGCCAATATTTACGCCCATTTTTTTGGCGTAGTAGGCAGCCAGAATATTGCCGAAATTGCCGGTGGGAACGCACACGTCAATGGCGTCGCCGTTTTTGACGGTACCGTTGGCAACAAGGCCGCAGTAGGCAGATACATAATAGATGACCTGAGGCAGAATACGGCCCAGATTGATGGAGTTGGCGCTGGAGAAGAAGTAGCCGTTGGAAGCAATTTCTTCGCGGATTTCAACATCGGAGAAGATGGTCTTTACACCGGTCTGGGCATCGTCAAAATTGCCCTTGACGGCGAAAACGGCAACATTTTCTCCCTTCTGGGTGATCATCTGAAGCTGCTGTACGCGGGAGACTCCGTTTTCGGGGTAAAATACCACGATGCGGGTGCCGGGCACGTCGCAGAATCCCTCCAGCGCGGCCTTGCCGGTATCGCCGGAGGTGGCTGTGAGAATGCAGCAGGTCTTCTGCTCGCCGGTCTTTTTAAGAGAGGCGGTAAGCAGATGGGGCAGCATCTGCAGCGCCATATCCTTAAAGGCGCTGGTGGGGCCGTGCCACAGCTCAAGAATGTGGTTGTTGCCCAGGCTGCATATGGGCGCCACGGCAGGATGGTCAAACTTGCCTCCGCCGTAAGCGGCGTTTGCAAAGGCATTAAGTTCTTCGGCGGTGAAGTCGGTCAGATACAGACCCAGAATATGTGATGCGCGGCCGATGTAATCCATACCGGCAAGGGCAGTGATATCGTCCTTGCTCAGCCGGGGAATTTCGGTGGGGGCAAAGAGGCCGCCGTCCCGGGACAAACCCATGGAAATGGCCTGCTGGGCGGTAACTCTGGCATTTTTATCTCTTGTGCTGACGTAGTACATTTTCGATCACCCTCATCATGTTGTTATAGAATATATCCCGGACGGTGGATTCGGGATAGTTTTTCCGAAGCAATAATTCGTATATTTTTTCCATATCCTGCACGCCGTTTATGCCCCGGCACAGCTCATCGCAGCCGTCGAAATCGGCACCGACAGCCACATTTTTCTCTCCTCCCAGAGAGCAAAAATGCTCAATATGGGCAAAGACTGTTTCGGTGTCCGGGTCATCTCCCAGAAAGGGCGCGTACAGATTTATTCCCGCCACGCCGCCGAGTCTTACGATGTGCGCGAACTGCTCGTCTGTAAGGTTTCGGGGGTGTGGACAAACCGCGTGGGAATTTGAGTGGCTTGCTATTATGGGCGCCACGGCAAGCTCCGCGCAGTGGAAAAAGCCGGGATAGGATATGTGTGACATATCCGCGATGATGCCCATGGACTGCATTTTTTGAAAATACGCCCTCCCCTGCCGGCTAAGTCCGCGGTGGCTTTCGTCCACGCAGCTGCCGCAGAGTTCGTTGGCATCGTTCCACGTTATGTTAACCATTCTGACCCCTGCCGCAAACGCTTTTTCAAGGTCGGCTTCACGGCATCCGATAAGCTCCGCACCCTCAACGCTCAGCAGCACCGCCAGAGCATTTTCCCGCGCGGCGGTCTTTATATCCTCCACGTCAAGGCAGAGTCTGAACGCCTTTTCATTTTTAGAAAACTCTCTTTCAAGTACCGCAAGGCATTTATCCGCCGCATCCGGGCTTTCGCCCCAAAGTGACAGAACCTGCGCCCGGGGCGCGTAGCGGGAAATTCGTCCGATATCCAGATGTCCGCTGTTTTCGGCCAGTTCCTCTTTGGTAATATGCAGCCGCCACAAGGTGTCTGCATGGCAGTCAAAAAGGGGGATTTTCATTCAAACGCGTCCTCTATATGATTTATGCGGTCGACCTTTTTGCCCGGATTTTCCGCGTAAACCTCTACCACGTCGAAACGGGCGGGGATGTCATCATCCGTCTGGGCAAGCCACATTTGCGCCGCAGTTTTGATGCGGCGCATTTTAGCCGGCGTTACGTTATCCGCGGCGGCGGCAAAACCGTCGTTTTTGCGAAGTTTAACTTCCACAAACACCGTCACGCCGCTTTTTTGTGTGATAAGGTCAATTTCACCGAAGCGGCAGGTATAGCCGGCAGCCAGGATTTTATAGCCCTTCTTTTTCAGATATGCCGCGGCCTGCTCCTCGCCCCAGCGGCCGATGAGCTTGGTATTCATCGGTGTTCCTCCAGATTTTTAAGGAAGGTAAGCCGGTGGATAGGCGACGGGCCGTGGGCGATTATGCGCTCGTAATGGAGCTTCGTGCCGTATCCTTTATGCTTTTCAAAGGCATATTGGGGATATTTTTCCGCCATTTCCAGCATATAGCGGTCACGTGTGACCTTGGCAATGATGGACGCCGCGGCGATGGAAGCGCTGCGGCTGTCACCCTTAACAACCATCTGATTCGGGCAGGTTATGCCCTTATTGCGGTTGCCGTCGATAAGAGCAAAGTCGGGCCTGACCCTAAGACCGTTTATTGCCCGCTCCATTGCCAGCATACGTGCGTTTAAAATATTTATCTCATCAATGGTTTTCTCGTCCACCATGGCGGCGCTCCAGGCTACGGCTCTGGCGGTTATCACATCGTAGAGAGCATCGCGCTTTTTCTCCGTGAGCTTTTTGGAGTCATTGAGCCCCTCGATTTCCTCAAAGGGCCGCAGAATAACGGCTCCGGCGCACACAGGCCCCGCAAGAGGGCCGGCTCCCGCCTCGTCGCAGCCGCAGACCAGGGCTATGCCCTTTTCAAAAAGCTCTTTTTCAATGGTCCAAAGCTCACTCATTTTCTTCCTCCGGAGGAAATTCCAGAGTGACCTTGCCCAGCTTTCCGGCGCGGAACTCGTCCAGCAGTATGCGGCTCATACGCTCGGTGTCCACCTCGCCGCCGCGGATTATAAATCCGCGCTTGCGTCCGGCGGTTTCCAGCAGCTCCCAGCCGGGAAGCTCCGGATCGGGAGTGAATTTATATCTTTCCAGTACCTTTTCCGGGCAGCCTACGGCAAGTATTTCAAAAAGTCTGCAGGCCAGACCCTCGATATCGGTAACATCGTCCTTGACGGCTCCGGTGAAAGCCAGAAGCTCGCCAACACGGCGGTCTTCGAATTTTGGCCAGAGTATGCCGGGAGTGTCCAGGAGCTCAAGGGTATTGTCTACCCTTATCCACTGCTTTCCGCGGGTAACGCCGGGACGGTCCTGTGCCTTGGCGCTCACACGGCCCGCAAGGCGGTTTATGAAGGTGGATTTGCCCACGTTGGGAACGCCCACAACCATTACTTTCAGTGTTCGTCCCACCTGACCCTTTTCCTGCCAGCTGCGCAGCTTCTCGCCCAGAACGGCCTGCACTGCGGCAGAGAAATTCTTGATTCCGGCGCCGCTGCGGCTGTCGGTCTCCACCACATAAAAGCCTTTACTTTTATAATAGGCTCGCCAGGCGGCGTTGTATTTCGGGTCGGCCTGGTCGGCGCGGTTGAGCACCAGAATGCGGGGTTTCTGGCCCACGATGGCATCAATATCCGGATTGCGGCTGGCCATAGGGATACGGGCGTCGCAAATTTCCGCCACGGCATCAACCATTTTCAGATCCGCCTCAATCATGCGGCGGGTTTTGGTCATATGACCGGGGTACCACTGAATGTGTACGCCGGTGTTATTGTTGTTATCCATTTTCAGCCCCCCGCCCGGTTAAAAAACTTATTCTTGAAAACTGTCTGCCGCCTTCGTTGTAAGGTTCTTCTCCGACTCCCGGCAGGGCAATAAGCACCGCCTTGCCCAGAACGCTGCGTTCGTCCACCACGCCGATGCTGGTGGAGCGGCTGTCGATGGAGGCGTTGCGGTTGTCGCCCATGATAAAAATACAGCCCTCGGGCACAACAAGAGGGAACTGGGTATCGTAAGATAGGAAGGTTGGTTCGTTTATATATTCCTCCTGCAAAATAACGCCGTCCACATAGACCAGACCGTTATAGAAATCGATATTCACGGTCTGACCCTCGGTGGCGATGACACGCTTTACAATGGCCTCTTCCTGGAAGCTCTTTTTGCGCAGCACAACGATATCGCCGTACTCATAGTTGTGGTCTATAAGACGGCTGACGGTTATTATGCGGTCGTTATTGTAGAGGGTGGGGTACATTGAGGAACCATCCACGCTTATAATGCGCAGGGCAAAGGTGAATATAAGCACCACAACGATGACGGTGGATATAACCGCCTGCACCCAGCCGAAAAACTCCGACGGGCCGTCGGGTTCTTCAAATTCTTCTTCCTCTTCGTCCTCAAT
>JAFSIK010000025.1 GCA_017439805.1 Oscillospiraceae bacterium | reverse complement strand
TGGATATGTTTTACCTGACAACTTAAAGAAATTTTTCGATGGTAAACATCAAAAGTGCTGTGAAAGCACTTGTTCTTGCGGATGTTGTTAGTCAAATTCCAATTTGTCGAACAGATACCTTGCGCACCTTTTCCGGTTTCTTCCCTATACTTACGCACCGTTACGAAGCTCTTTCGCATGTCGGAGCAAGCTTTGTATCGCTTGCTCCGACTTTTTTCAAAAGTCAGAGCGCACTCACTCCGCTGCTCCTCCTTTTCAGCCGCGACCCGCTTGCGCTGGGCTCGCGTCTGATGATGAGAACGGTTCGAATTTGAATTGCTTAACTGCACCAAGTCGTAGTAAGCTTGCGTCGCTTGCTACGACTTTTTTCATTATTGACAATTCCGACACGCTGTGTATAATGTTTATTCAATCAGAGTGAATTTTTAATCATTTACTTGCAAAAAATGGTATTATTCCGGAAAGGATGTTGAATATATGCAGCCTGAGTGGATGAAGTTTTCCGAGAATCTGGGCGTGAACGAGAAGGGCCATCTGCTTATCGGACAGCATGATGCGGTGGAGCTGGCAAAAGAGTTCGGCACGCCGCTCTATGTGCTGGACGAGGACATGATGCGCCTGTGCTGCCGCCGTTTCAATCAGGCTATGCAGGAGCACTATGACGGCCACGGACTCTGCCACTTTGCCTGCAAGGCGCTGTGCACCATGCACACTGCCCGGGTGACGGCCGAGGAAGGACTGGGGGCGGACGTGGTCTCCGGCGGCGAGGTCTACACCCTTTACAAGGCCGGTTTTCCCATGGACAGGGTTTATTTCCATGGAAACAACAAGACCCGGGACGAGATAGAGCTGGCCATCGACTGCGGCGTAGGCCACTTCATCGTGGATAACCGCTATGAGCTTGATATGCTAAATGAGCTTGCCGCTGAAAAGGGCGTGGTGCAGAACATTCTTTTCCGCATCAAGCCCGGTGTGGATGCCCATGTGCATGAGTTTGTAAAGACAGGGCAGATAGACTCCAAGTTCGGCGTGGCGCTGGAAAACGGCGAGGCCGAGGAGATACACCGCTATGCACTGGGACTGAAAAATGTACAGGTGGACGGTGTGCACTGCCATATTGCCTCCGGTGTTTTCGAGACCGGCCCCTTCCTTGAGGCGGCTGAGGTGATGATGAATTTCATTGCAAAGCTGAAAGAAATCTACGGCATCGAGGCTAAGATACTTAACCTGGGCGGCGGCTTCGGTGTGGCCTATGATGCGGAGGATGAGCCTCTGCCCGTGGGCGAATACATAAAGCAGGTGGCGGACACCATAAAGCATATCGCCGCGGAAAAGGGACTGGAGCTGCCTTATCTGGTCTTTGAGCCGGGCCGGGCCATCGTTGCCCAGGCGGGCGTGACCCTCTACACCGTGGGCGGCGTAAAGCCCATTGAAAATGTGCGCACCTATGTGTCCGTGGACGGCGGCATGGGGGATAACCCCAGATACTTAATGTATCAGGCAAAATATACAGCTCTGCTGGCAAACGACGCGGCGGCGGAAAATGTGGCCCCTGTCACCATTGCGGGCAAGTGCTGTGAGTCCGGCGACCTTATTCAGGAGCATGTGATGATGCCGGAGGTAAAGGTGGGGGATATCCTTGCCGTCCTCGGCACCGGCGCATACAATTACTCCATGGCCTCAAACTACAACCGCATACCCCGCCCGCCCATTGTGGCACTGCGCGGTGCAGAGAAGAAAATCGTCGTAAAACGGGAAACTTA
>JAFSIK010000024.1 GCA_017439805.1 Oscillospiraceae bacterium | reverse complement strand
CATGGAGAAGGCTCTCATCAGTCTGGGCCCTGAGGAGCTGGCGGCCATGATCGAGGAGCAGGGAGATGTGACCCTCTCCTGCCAGTTCTGCGACAATGACCAGCATTTCACCAAGGCGCAGCTGGAGCAGATGCTTGCGGACATGAAGAAATAAAAGTGATGGATCTCGGGGCGGAACCGCAGAAAACCGGCGGTTCCGCCCCGAGATTGTTGCTGTAAAAAATTTTTGAAAAAAGTTGAAAAAATGTATTGACAAAGCGGAGGGTCATGGATATAATAACTTTTGTCGTCTGACGGCGACGAGCTCGGGAGCATAGCTCAGCTGGTTAGAGCACCTGCCTTACAAGCAGGGGGTCACTGGTTCGAGTCCAGTTGTTCCCACCAGGTTTTCCAAAAGGAAAGCTATAATGGCCCGGTAGTTCAGTGGGTTAGAACGCTAGCCTGTCACGCTAGAGGTCGACGGTTCGAGCCCGTTCCGGGTCGCCATATCTCGAAAGGCGAATTCCGCCTTTCGGGTCCCCTTGGGGTTGAGATTCCCCTCTGTGCCGCGCGGCACCGAAAAAGATATGCCCAGATAGCTCAGTTGGTAGAGCAGTGGACTGAAAATCCACGTGTCGCTGGTTCGATTCCGGCTCTGGGCACCACCTGCGGGCATAGCTCATCTGGTAGAGCGCCACCTTGCCAAGGTGGAGGTAGCGAGTTCGAGCCTCGTTGCCCGCTCCAGATAGAGAGGCTCACAGAAATGTGAGCCTTTTCTATGAAAACAAATGTTGACTTTCTTGTGAAGTCCGCATATCATATAGATATACCCCGTGGTGACATAGCCAAGTGGTAAGGCAAGGGTCTGCAAAACCCTGATTCCCCGGTTCAAATCCGGGTGTCACCTCCAGAAAAGAAGCAAGTCGAAAGACTTGCTTCTTTTTTTGCCTTTGGCCGCAAGTGCGGTATAATTTCAGGGGAAAACGCGGCTTTTCCGCGGGAAAATTGAAATTTCTGGCAGGATGGAGGAAAAAGATGGAATATATCATCACGGCGGGAGAGATAAATGGTTATCGATCAGAGTTGATCCGGCAGGAGCGCAGCGAGGGCACCGTGGGGCAGTATATCGCTGCGCTGCGGAAGCTGGCGGAGTTTCTGGGCGGCCGGGCGGTGACAAAGGAAGCCCTGGGAGAGTGGAAGCAGGCGGTGGCAGAGCGATACTGCCCCCGAAGTGTGAACGCCATGATCGCGGCGGTGAACGGCTTCCTCTCCTATTGGGGCCGCCCGGAGTGGAAGCTCAGGAGCCTTCGTTTTCAGCGTCAGCTCTTTCGTGAGGAGGAGCTGACGGAGGAAGAGTACCGGGCGCTGGTGCAGCAGGCCCGGCGGGAGGGGGACGAGCAGATGGTCATGCTGCTGCGGACGATGGCCTGCACCGGGGTGCGGGTGAGTGAATTGAAGTTCCTCACAGTGGAGAGTGCCCGGCGGGGCACGGCGGTGATCCGGCTGAAGGGCAAGACCCGCCAGATCCCTCTGGGGGAGGGCCTGTGCCGGGAACTGCTGGCCTATGTCCGCAGGGAGGGCGTGAGTTCCGGGCCAATCTTCCGTTCCCGGCGGGGCAGGCCCATTGACCGCAGGCGGGTGTGGGAACGGCTGAAGGGCCTGTGCGCAGGCGCCGGGGTGGAAGAGAAAAAGGTGCATCCCCACGCCCTGCGGCATTTTTTCGCCCGGATGTTTTACCGCCTGACCCGTGACCTTGTGAAGCTGGCGGATCTGCTGGGCCACAGCAGCGTGGATACCACCCGGATCTATACGGCCTCTTCCTGCAGCGAGCACCGCCGCCTTCTGGACGAAATGGCGGAAGCGATCCATAAAAAAAGCCCGCCCGACAGGAAAGATGCCTGTCAAAGCGGACAAAATCCGTATTTTGTCCGTTTTAAAAAGCTGTGACCAGCCCGTGGACAAAATATCAGATTTTAGTATTTTAGATTCTATCACAATCTGTCGGGTATGGAAAGTGCAAATTTTAATAAATAAAAAAGTTTACAATT
>JAFSIK010000023.1 GCA_017439805.1 Oscillospiraceae bacterium | reverse complement strand
GCGCCTTCACCGATACCCAGAGCCTGTGCAGCAACGCCAACACGAGCGGCGTCGAAGTTCTGCA
The DNA here is from genome assembly GCA_017439805.1 of Oscillospiraceae bacterium. Taxonomy (GTDB): domain Bacteria; phylum Bacillota; class Clostridia; order Oscillospirales; family Oscillospiraceae; genus RGIG3171. Next base: position 8,759 of record JAFSIK010000023.1, on the reverse strand, counting down.
TGGCATACTTGAAGCCCATGCCTTCCTTGCCGATCAGGTTTTCCTTGGGAACGATGCAGTCTTCGAAAATCAGGTCGCAGGTGGAGCTGCCGCGGATACCCATTTTCTTTTCGTGCTTGCCCTGGGAGAAACCGGGGAAATCCTTTTCAACGATAAAGGCGGAAATGCCGCGGCGGCCAAGCTTTTTGTCGGTGACGGCAAATACCACGAAGGTGTCCGCCACGGAGCCGTTGGTGATGAAGCACTTGGTTCCGTTGAGAACGTAGTGGTCGCCCTCCTCCACGGCGGTGGTCTGCTGACCGGAGGCATCGGTGCCGGCGCCGGGCTCGGTCAGGCCGAAAGCACCCAGCTTTCTGCCGGAAAGCAGGTCAGGCAGATATTTCATTTTCTGTTCCTCGCTGCCGAACTCGTAGATAGGAGCGCAGCAGAGGGAGGTATGTGCGGATACGATAACGGCGGTGGTGCCGCAGACTTTGGCCAGCTCCTCAACGCACATGGCGTAGGCCAGCACGTCCGCGCCGGCGCCGCCGTACTTTTTGGGGAAATAGACGCCGAACATACCGAGCTTGCCCAGCTTCTCCACGGTTTCCCAGGGGAAGCGCTCGGTTTCGTCGATTTCCTCGGCCAGGGGTTTTACCTCGTTTTCGGCGAACTCGCGGTACATTTTGCGGTACAGCTGATGTTCACGGGAAAGGGTGAAATCCATTGCTTTTTACATCTCCTTGTCATTTGGTGATAGCTTGTTAATAAATTAACGTGATTTTTTAAAACCTTTGTCAAAAATTTAACTATCTGTCTTCCATTATACTCCCCTTGTCAATACTTTTCACCTCTATTTTGCCGGTTTTAATGAATATTTTGCAAAAATTTTTCCCAAAGACTTCACATGTCTTTGGGAAACAAACTTTTTAAGTTTAAAGTCCGCGTATAACAGACCAAATTATACGTATCATGAATTATCTGTCGAAATTTTATGCAAGTTCGCGCAGGAAGTCCTGCATGCTTGTACATTTGTGCATATCAGGCTTCATTTTCGCCCCACTGCCCTGCTTCACCGCCGGCGACAGCGGCCTTTTTCCCATCTGCTTTCCTGTGCATGGCGTTCATCACCGCCCGGGCGATGGGGTGCGCCACCAGAAATTCAATCGCCAGGGCGACAGTATAGTTCCGGGGCCAGATATTGAAAAAGTGCTTTATGGGGTAGACAGTGATGCTGCGGGTTCCGATCCAGGTGCAGACCACCGTCAGCACCACGGACATCAAAAGCACGTTGCACACCAGCTCTGCCAGCACACAGGCCCGGAAGCTGTCCCCCTGCTTTACAATAAGGCGGGACATTTTCGAGGCGGGCTTTCCCGTCAGCAAAACCATAATAACAACCGCAATCCATATAAAAGGCAGTACCTGCAGGGTGGATTTCCAGGTCTGCAGGGAAAAACCCACTTCAAGGCAGGCGATAAGGGGCGCGATGATATTTACGGAAATCACCGAAACGATAAGTATAAAAAGTGCTTTTTCCTTCTTGTTGCGGGGAAACTTCATATAAAATTCCATATTGTCCTCCTGTAAACAAAAAATCCAGCGCGGGATTCAAACTCCCACGCTGGACATAAGTCATTATACGCGCCGAAAATTACAACTTAACTATTATAAACGCCGTTTTTGGCTTTTGCAAGCCGTTTTTGCAATTTTTCGGGCAATTTATTTTCCGCACTTTTTGATACATTATATTGAATTTTGTGCTGTGGGAGAGTACAATAATATAGTTAAGTTTTGCCGCTTCCGGGGGTATTTTCCCGCAAAATCCGGAAGGGTGCATACATAGGGGGAATTTACCGTGAATTACATCAAAAAAACCATTAACGACATTGATGTTGCAGGCAAAAAATGTCTGGTTCGCTGCGATTTCAATGTTCCTCTGGATGACAATATGAATATCACCGCCCAGGGACGCATCTTAGGCGCCCTGCCCACTGTTAAAAATTTGCTCAACAGGGGCGCGGCGGTTATCCTCTGCTCCCATCTGGGACGCCCCAAGGGAAAGGTCGACCCCAAGTACTCCCTTGCTCCCGTGGCAAAGAGACTGTCCGAGCTTCTTGAAATGGAAGTTCCTCTTGCCGCCGACGTGACCGGTCCCGACGCCGCTGCCAAGGCCGCCGCTCTGCAGTCCGGTCAGGCAATGCTGCTGGAGAACCTGCGCTACGACCCCAGAGAGGAGAAAAACGACCCCGAATTTGCCAAAGAGCTGGCCGACATGGCTGACATATACGTCAGCGACGCTTTTGGCACCGTGCACCGCGCCCACGCCTCCACCGCCGGTGTGGCAGCCTATCTGCCCGCCGTGGCCGGCCTGCTCATCGAAAAAGAACTGGAGCACATGGGCGGCGCTATGGAATCTCCCGTCCGTCCTCTGACCGTCATTCTGGGCGGCAGCAAGGTCAGTGACAAAATCGAGCTTATCGAAAATATGCTCACCAAGGCCGACAACATTCTCATCGGCGGCGGTATGGCATACACCTTCCTGAAAACCATGGGCGGAAACATCGGCAAGAGTCTGTGCGAGGATGACAAGCTGGAACTGGCAGCCGAACTGCTGCAGCGTGCCGCCGAAAACGGTGTGGAGGTTTCCCTGCCTGCCGACACCGTGGCTGCCAGCGCATTTGCCGCCGACGCCAGCCACGCGGTGTTCCCCTCCACCAATATTCCCGATGGTATGCTGGGTCTGGACATCGGCCCCGCTGCCCGTGAGTCCTTTGCAAAAACCATCGCCTCCTCCGGCACCGTCATCTGGAACGGCCCCATGGGCGTTTTCGAGATGGACGCCTTTGCCGAGGGCACCCGCGCCATCGCCCGGGCTCTGGGCGAGAGCAGCTGCCAGTCCATCATCGGCGGCGGCGACAGCGCGGCAGCCGTTGAGCAGCTGGGCTTTGCCGACAAAATGACCCTTATCTCCACCGGCGGCGGCGCAAGCCTTGAATTCTTCGGTGGACGCGAACTGCCCGGCATCGCCTGCCTGCTGGACAAATAAGGAGAACCATGAATACCAGATATCGCAAACTTATCATCGCCGGAAACTGGAAAATGAACAAGACTCCGGCAGATGCCCGTGATTTTTTCAAAAAGCTTGGCCCTCTGGGCAGGAAGGGCGGTCGGTTTGAGGCGGTGCTGTGCGTGCCCGCCATCGACATCCCCGCCGCTGTTTCCGCCAGCAAAGAGATGAGATACTCCATCGGCGCCCAGAACATGCATCAGGCCCCCTCCGGAGCCTACACCGGCGAAATTTCCGCCGATATGCTGAAAAACGCCGGAGTAAAGTACGTTATCATAGGCCACAGCGAGCGGCGTGAATATTTCGGCGAGACCGATTTTACCGTCAGCGAAAAGGTAAAGGCCGCTCTTGACGCAGGACTTCGCCCCATTATGTGCGTGGGCGAAAGCCTGCAGCACCGGCAGGACGGTCTGGAAAAGCCCCACATCGCCTATCAGGTGGCGGCAGGTCTGTCACAGGTGAGTGAGGAACAGATTTCCAGAGTTGTCATCGCCTACGAGCCCATCTGGGCAATCGGCACAGGCAACACCGCCACCGCCCAGGACGCTCAGGACATCTGCTGCCACATCAGAAGCATCCTGCGGGAAAAGTACGGCGCCAGAAAGGCCCGGGCCGTATCCATTCTTTACGGCGGCAGCATGAACCCGGAAAACGCCGCGGATCTTATCGCAATGGAGGACATTGACGGCGGCCTTATCGGCGGTGCCAGCCTTACGGCGGAAAAATTCAGAAAAATCATAGAGGAGGCCGCGGCTGTCAACAGCTGACCTCCCAAACATAAAGAAAGATATTGAAAGGACAGAATTCAAATGAAACAGTTTTTGCCCATAATCGACGTTCACGCCCGGGAAATTCTTGACTCCCGCGGAAACCCCACCCTTGAGGCCGAGGTCGTTCTTGAAAACGGCATCTGGGGCCGCGCCGCCGTTCCCTCCGGCGCCTCCACCGGCATCTACGAGGCCTGCGAGCTGCGCGACGGCGACAAGAGCCGCTATCTGGGCAAGGGCGTGGAAAAGGCCGTTACCAACGTCAACACCGAGATTTTCGACGCTCTGCTGGGCATGAACGTTCTGGACCAGACCCTCATCGACAACACTCTTATCGCTCTGGACGGCACCGCCAACAAGACCCGTCTGGGCGCAAACGCCATGCTGGGCGTTTCTCTGGCCTGCGCCCAGTGCGCCGCAAAGGCTCTGGGTCTGCCCCTGTACAGCTATGTGGGCGGTGTTAACGCCAAGACCCTGCCCGTTCCCATGATGAACGTTCTCAACGGCGGCGCTCATGCCACCGGCTCCAACGTTGATATTCAGGAATTTATGATTATGCCCATCGGTGCAAAGAGCTGGAAGGAAGCTCTGCGCATGTGCGCCGAGGTTTTCCACACTCTCAAAAAGGTCGTTCCCGCCTCCGGCGTGGGCGACGAGGGCGGCTATGCTCCCAACCTTGACAGCGACGAGGACGCGCTGAAGGCTCTGGTAGAGGCCATTGAAAAAGCCGGCTACAAGCCCGGTGAGGACTTTATGCTGGCCATCGACGGCGCCGTTTCCGACTGGTACAGCGCCGAGGACGGCTGCTACCACCTGCCCAAGCGCGGCATCACCATGACCGCCGAGCAGATGGTGGATATGTACGAGGATTTCGTAAACAAGTATCCCATCATCTCCATCGAGGACGGCATGGCCGAGGACGACTGGGATGGCTGGAAGATGCTCACCGAGCGCATCGGCGACAGAGTTCAGCTGGTGGGCGACGACCTGTTCGTCACCAACGTAAAGCGCGTTACCAAGGGCATTGAGCTGGGCGTGTGCAACAGCGTGCTTATCAAGGTAAACCAGATATGTACTCTCACCGAAACTCTGGACACCATTCAGAAGGCCAACCGGGCCGGCTACACCGCCGTTGTGTCCCACCGCTCCGGCGAAACCGAGGACACCACCATCGCCGACCTTGTTGTAGGCCTTAACGCCGGCCAGATTAAAACCGGCGCTCCCTCCCGTACCGACCGCGTTGCAAAATACAACCAGCTGCTGCGCATTGAGGAGGAACTGGGTGATGTGGCTGAGTATCCCGGCCGCGACGCTTTCTTCAACCTGAAATGAGCAATCTGAAAAGCAAGGGCGTGGTTCTTGTCGTCATGGACGGCATCGGCATCGCCCCGGAGGGACCGGGCAACGCCGTTTCTCTGGCGCATACCCCTACCCTTGACCGCTATTTTGATACATACGACGTAACGGCTTTAAAGGCTCACGGCACCGCCGTGGGCCTGCCCTCCGACGAGGATATGGGCAACAGCGAGGTAGGTCACAACGCCATCGGCTGCGGACAGGTATACAGCCAGGGTGCAAAGCTGGTAAACGAGAGCATCGAGACCGGCAGCGTCTTTTCCGGCAAAGCCTGGGGCGACCTTATAAAATGCAAAACCCTGCATTTTATCGGTCTTCTCTCCGACGGCGGCGTGCACAGCCAGATGACTCATCTTTACGCTCTGCTGGAGCAGGCAAAGGCCGACGGCGTCAAGGCCGTGAAAGTGCATATTCTCCTTGACGGCCGCGACGTGCCCCCCACCAGCGCCCTGGAATACGTGGACGCGCTGGAAAGAAAGCTTGCAGAGCTTGGCGACGAAAGCTTTGACTGCTCCATAGCCTCCGGCGGCGGCAGAATGAAGATAACCATGGATCGCTATGAGGCGGACTGGGCCATGGTTGAGCGGGGCTGGCAACACCACGTCCACGGAAAGGGTCGCCTCTTCCCAAGTGCCGCAGCCGCCATCGAAACTTACAGGGCCGAGATCCCCGGAGTCGTGGATCAGGACCTGCCCGGCTTCGTCATTGAAGGCTATGAGGGCATGAAGGACGGAGACGGAGTTGTGCTTTTCAACTTCCGCGGGGACAGGGCCATGGAGCTTTCCCGGGCCTTTGACGAGGAAAATTTCGATAAATTCGACCGTTCTCCCATACCCAAGGTTTGCTTTGCCGGTATGCTGGAGTACGACGCCGACCTTAAACTGCCCCGGCGCTTCCTTGTGGAGCCGCCCCATATCGAGCACACCCTGTCCCAGAGGCTCATTGAAGCAGGGGTGCGGCAGTACGCTCTGTCCGAAACCCAGAAATACGGTCACGTGACCTATTTCTGGAACGGCAACCGCAGCGGCAAAATGGACGAAGCAACGGAGGATTATCTGGAAATCCCCTCCGATGTTATAAGCTTTGACCAGGCTCCCGTGATGAAGGCTGAGCAGATTGCAAAGGCCATGGTCGAGGCCATCGAGAGCGGAAAGTACGGCTTTCTGCGCTGCAATTTCCCCAACGGCGACATGGTGGGCCACACCGGTGACCTGCAGGCCACAGTTGAAGGCGTTGAAGCCGTTGACAGAGGTCTCGCCGCCATCGAAAAGGCCGCGAAAGATGCCGGCTACACCATGGTCATCACCGCCGACTACGGCAACGCCGAGGAGATGCTCTCCAAAAACAAGGACGGCAGTTTTTCCCCCAAGAGCGCACATACTTTAAACCCCGTGCCCTTTATGGTGCTGGACGAAAATGTCCGGCTGAAAAAGGGCGATTTCGGTCTGGCAAATATCGCCGCCACCATCGCCCAGCTTCTGGGTGTGGAGGGCGACGAACACTGGGAAGAGAGTCTGATAGACGGCTGAGAAAGGTGTGTTTCCATGATAGTGAGAGATTTCACCCGTCCGTCCACCGACGGAATTCATATCCTGCACGGAAAGGAGTGGCTGCCTGATGAAAACGTCCAAATTCGGGCGGTTTTACAGCTGGCTCATGGTATTGCTGAATATATTGCCCGTTATGATAGCCTTGGGCAGTATCTGGCGGGAAAAGGGGTCGCGCTGATCGGTCTTGACCATATCGGCCACGGCGGCTCCGCCCGTGAAGGTCTGCTTGGCTTCACCGCCGACAGGGACGGCTGGCTGACCTTTGTAAGGGACGCGGAGGCTCTTCGCGCCGACACCGCCAAGCGCTTTGAGGGCGTGCCATATTTCATGATGGGACACAGCATGGGCAGCTTCGTCATGCGCGTATGGAGCGCCATGTATCCCACCGATATCGCAGGCCTTATTCTCTGCGGCACGGGTACCATACCGGGTATTGTTGCCAAAGTCGGTCTGGCCGTCTGCGGTATGCAGGCAAAAAAAGTTGGACTGAAAGGCTCCAGCGCCAGCCTTAAAAAGCTGATGTTCGGCCCCTACAACAAGCGCATCGAAAACCCCAAAAGCCCCAATGCATGGATTAACAGCGATGATGCCGCCGTTGCGGCTTACGACGCGGACCCCCTGTGCGGATTTGACCCATCCATCGCTCTTTGCGGCGACCTTCTGAATCTGGTGGTCTATATGGGCAAAAAGCAAAACGCCGCCAAAATGCCCAGGGAGGTGCCGGTGTATCTTTTCGCCGGCGAAGAGGACCCCGTTGGCGATTACGGCAAGGGCGTAAACACCGCGGCGGAAATGTTCCGCAAAGTGGGCGTGAAGGACGTTCAGGTAAAGCTCTGGCCGAAAATGCGCCACGAGGTTTTAAACGAACCCGGAAACATGGCCGTTATGGACGAACTTTTCGCCTGGGTGGAAAGCAAAATATAAAAATAAACCGCCGCTTTTCACAGCGGCGGTTTTGTGTTATCATTTTCAAAAAGGAGGTGCTCTGATGGAAAAAAGGCTGCAAGAACTGATGCCGGAAATAAAAATATTTTTCTTTGAGGAGCTTGACTCCACAAACTCAAAGGCTGCGGAGCTTGCCCGCACCGGTGAAGATGGCGTTTTCATTGTTGCCGCCCGCCGGCAGAGCTCCGGCCGGGGCCGTATGGGACGAAGCTTTTATTCCGGCGAAGGAGGGCTTTATATGAGCCTTGTTCTGCGCCCTCACAGCTCCGAAAGCGCCACCTTGCTGACCACCGCCGCCGCGGTGGCGGCAGCAGAAGCCATCGAGGCTCTCTCCGGTGAAAAAGCGGAGATAAAATGGGTAAACGACATATTCCTTCGCGGGCGCAAGGTCTGCGGCATATTGGCCGAGGGAAGCTTTTCCCCCGGTGCCACATCGCCGGATTTTGCGGTGGTTGGCATAGGAGTGAACGTAACGGAGCCGGAAAGCGGCTTTCCCGATGACATAAGAGAAATTGCCGGGGCGGTACTGTCCCGGGGCGGCGCAAACCACATCGCAGAGCTTGCCGCGGATATTGTGCGGCGCTTTCTGCCCCTGTGCGGCGACCTTGAAAGCCGCGGCTGGTACGAGAACTATCTGCGCCGCTTAAACTGCCTTGACCGTCCTGTTACTGTCCGCCAGGGTGAAATTACACGCTCCGCCGCGGCGGTGGCTCTGGACCGGGATTTCCGGCTTCTGGTGCGGTTTGACGAGGGCGGCGAGCAATGGCTTTCCTTCGGCGAAATCAGCATAAGACAATAAAAAAGACCCCCTCCTTTGAGGGGGTCTTTAATTTGTTTGTCAGAAATCAGAGATTACTCAAAGATCTCGATAACAACGCCGGAACCAACAGTACGGCCGCCTTCACGGATAGCGAAGCGCAGGCCCTTCTCGATGGCGATGGGGGTGATCAGCTCGACGGTCATGTCGATGTTGTCACCAGGCATGCACATCTCGACGCCTTCGGGCAGGCTGATAACGCCGGTAACGTCGGTGGTACGGAAGTAGAACTGGGGTCTGTAGTTGTTGAAGAAGGGGGTGTGACGGCCGCCTTC
>JAFSIK010000022.1 GCA_017439805.1 Oscillospiraceae bacterium | reverse complement strand
CGGTACAGATTCCTGTTCTGGTACGGATTCGGGCTCGGTATCCGGTTCCATTGTTGGTTCCGGTTCCGGCTCCGGCGCGGGAACAGGTTCGGGAACAGGCTCCGGCTCCGATTGTGCCGGATATTCCGGGGCAAGGGTAGGAAGAGGAACTGTTTCTGCATCAGGTACTGTTTCGGTTGCGGGCAGCTGTTCCTGCGGCGGGCGGGGCTCTGTTGCAGTCGGTGCGTTCACTCCGCACCCAAAGAGTACGGCGGCAACGCACAGTGATGCAATTACGGATACAAAACGTCTGAGCATTACAGCCTCCAAATAAAAAATAAAAGTCCTCCGCCCCTATGGGACGAAAGACTACTTCCGCGGTACCACCCAAATTCGGCTTACGCCGCACTCTTAAGCCTGTAACGGGGCAAACCGCCGGTGATTGGCCGGAGCTCCAGGGCGAACCAAGCGGGCACCGTGCAAAACGCTTTCAGCCGAGGCGTTTCTCTCTTTGGCAGGTGTGAGCCGCTATTTTCCCGTTCATAGCCGAAAATATAATGATTTCTAAAAATTTATAACATACTTTGTGAAAAATGGCAAGATGAAATTGACTATTTTCATTGATATATCTATAATTTAATAGGTGATTTTTATGAGATTATCCTCCGCCGCACTAATGAAAGCGGCTGATGAGTACGCAATTGAAAAACTGAATATACCCTCTCTGCAGCTTATGGAAACGGCGGCATGGGCTCTGCGGGACAGAGCCGAGGCGATTCTGGGCGGCTTGGGAGAAAAAAGAATTGCTGTTTTCTGCGGAAGCGGAAACAACGGCGGCGACGGGTTTGCTGTGGCGCGGCTTCTTGAAAGAGGAGGTGCGGCAGTATTCACCGTCTTTATCGGCAATCCTGAAAAGATGACTGCCGATTGCGCCCATATGGCAAAACTCTGGGGTAAGGCCAGCCTGACCGTTGATGACGAGCTTGAACTTTCCGCCTGCGATATGATAATTGATGCTATGTTCGGTATAGGACTCAACAGCGCCCTGCGGTCAGCGGGTGAGAAAGGTGCGAGACTTATTAACGCTGCCCGTGCGCTGAATTCCCGTCTGGTAGTATTGGCGGCAGATATACCCTCCGGGGTAGCGGCAGACAGCGGCCTTGTACCCGGAGAAGCAGTAAAAGCCGATGAGACAGTCACATTTTCCCGTGGCAAGCCGGGACTTTTCTGCCAACCGGGCAGCGCTTTTGCAGGTAAGGTTACAGTAGTTCCCATAGGCATTCCCGATGCGGTGCTGGATAAATCCTTTTGCGGCGTTGAAACTGTGGAAAACGTTAATTTACCGCCCCGTGACGAACTGGGTCACAAGGGAAGTTTTGGCAAAACCCTGCTCCTTTGCGGCAGCGTCGGTTTTACCGGCGCGGCATGGCTGTCGGCTGAAATGGCGGTACGCTCCGGCACCGGACTTGTGAGAGTGGGATGTTTTGAAAACATCTGGAGCGTTCTTGCGGGCAAATGCGCCGAGGCCATGCCTTTTCCCATGGACAGGGATTTTAAAAATGTTATAGATGTTTTGGCTCAGAGCAACAGCTGCCTTATAGGCCCCGGCCTCGGTCAGAGCGAAGAGGCGGAAAAGCTCCTTTCGGAAATTATCAAAAATGCGGATTGTCCTCTCGTAATTGACGCGGACGGAATAAATCTGCTTTCCCGGAATATAGATTTACTGAAAAAGACTTATGTGCCTGTTATCCTTACCCCCCACGACGGTGAATTTGCCCGTCTTGGAGGCAGCCTTGAAAAGGGCAGGATAGAGGGTGCAAGGAATCTTGCCAAACGCACCGGCGCAATTGTTGTACTTAAGGGACATACCACCGTTATCACAGACCCCAACGGCGCGGCTTTCATAAACACAACTGGCAACAGCGGTCTTGCAAAAGGTGGCAGCGGCGACGTGCTGGCAGGTCTGATGACGGGACTTCTGGCTCAGGGAATGGAACCTGTGAGGGCGGCCTGCGTTGCCGTATGGATTCATGGCGCTGCAGGTGATATATGTGCCGAAAGACTTGGCAAGAGGGCAATGACACCGACTGACGTTATATACGCCGCCGGGGAAATAATGAAAAAACTTTGAGGTGATATTTTGCGCAGGAAGCTTGTCTGCGCACTAACGACAGTATGCGTCCTGCTTCTTTGCGGCTGCGCCGACGGCTCCAGCCGGGGCAGGGAAGCATTCGAAGATTTCCGCGAAAGTTATGTTTCACAAAATTTTACCTGCACTGCAGACATTACCGCCAATATCGGCGGCAGCGTATTTGAGTGTAGGGTTGAATTTCAAAAAGATGCAAACGGAGAGAGCGTAACCGTTCTTGAACCTTTGGAAATTTCCGGCATAACCGCCCGAATGGACAAAGAAAAGACCACCATTGAATACGAGGGCGTAATTCTGGACGTCGGCGGCGCGGAGGACTCCGGACTTACTCCGGTTTCCGCCATGTTTGCTGTTGACCGTGCGTGGCGTGAGGCGGTGTTTCAGGAAGCCTCACGGACAGAATTCAACAATACCGACTGCTGGCAGGTAGCCTTTTCGCCCTATGATACCTCCGCCGGAAGTGTTACCCAGACACTTATTTTTACAAAAGATGACTGCCGTCCTGTTCTTGCGGAACTTTTCTGCGGCGGCGAAAGGATGATAACCGTTGAATACATTTACCAATGACGTACTGCGCTGCTGCCCCACAAAGGCATACATTTCCTACAGCGCCCTTGAATACAACTACAACACCCTCCGGTCTCTTCTGCCGGAGGGCTGCGGCTTTGTCGGTGTGGTAAAATCCAACGCCTACGGTCATGGCGCGATTGAAGTGGCCCGTAAGCTGGAACTGTGGGGATGCGAGTACCTTGCGGTAGCAAATCTGGCCGAGGCACTGGAGCTTCGCGGCGCCGGCATAACCCTTCCAATTCTTATTTTGGGCATTACTGCGCCGGAGCACACAAAGACACTTATCGACAATAATCTGACCCAGACAATTGCCGATAATGCCACAGCAAAGGCCTATTCCCAGCGTGCCGTCAAGCTTGGCAAGAGCCTTAAATGCCATCTTAAACTGGACACCGGCATGGGACGAATCGGATTTTTCAGCCTTGACGGCGGCGAGAGCGACATTTCCGCCGCCTGCACTGCAGTACGTGAGCTAAACCTTAGCTACGAAGGTGTATTCACTCACTTTGCAACATCGGATGTGGGTGAAGACGGAGGTAATACCAGCCGCCAGTTTAAGTCTTTTATTTCCGCCGTTGATGCCATTGAAAGCGCCACCGGGCGTAAATTCCGCCTGCGACACTGTGCAAACAGCGGTGCAACGGTTTGCTACCCAGAGACCCATCTTGATATGGTGCGCCCCGGCATCGCCCTTTACGGATATGCCCCGGAAAATCCCTCGGGTATAAAGCTGCGCCCTGTAATGACAGTTAAAAGCCGCGTTGTTCAGCTTAGAACACCCGCTGCCGGTTCCGGAGTAAGCTACGGCCGCACCTACATAACCGGCGGCGGCGAGAAGCTGGCTGTTATACCAATGGGATACAACGACGGCCTGTTCCGCCTGCTTTCAAATAAAATTTCTTTTGTCTGCAAGGGGAAAATGATACCACAGGTGGGGCGCATCTGTATGGATATGTGCATGGCGGACGCCTCGGCGGCAGGTGATGTGCAGATAGGCGATGAGGTAATCATTTTCGGAGAAAAGGCCATGTCCGCGCAGGATATGGCGGAGAGCATCGGCACCATCTCCTACGAGCTTCTGTGCGCCATGGACAGGCGCGTGGGACGGGTGTATATTGACTGATTTCAAGCTCTGAGCATAAGATGTTGCAGGGAAAATAATTCCTGTCGCCGGCGGTATAAAATGGAGCACCTCTTGGGATAATCTAATCAGACCCGATACATAAAATGTGACGGGCAAAATTATCCTGCGGAGAGTGACAAAATGGATACTAACGTAAAACGCGGTGATATATTTTACGCTGATCTCAGTCCTGTGGTGGGCAGTGAACAGGGCGGCACAAGACCGGTTTTGATTGTTCAGAACAATACCGGAAACCGCCACAGTCCCACGGTTATCGCCGCTGCAATAACAAGTCAGATAAACAAGGCCAAACTTCCCACCCATATTGAGCTCAATGCCCGCAACTACGGACTTTCCAGAGATTCGGTCATTCTGCTTGAGCAGATACGCACCATCGACAAAAAGCGCCTTAAAGAACGCATGGGCAAGCTTGACGAAGAGCTTATGAACCGTGTTGACAGTGCAATTGCCGTAAGTTTCGGACTGGGAAGAAGTGACGCTACCTGAATAAACCGCCAATCCCCCTCATATGCTTTAACAAGCAGAGAGGGGGATTTATTTTGCAGATTTATCTCAACGGTGAAAGCTGTGGTCAGTTAAACATTGAGCAGGACGGCCTTATGACGGTGTTTGAGGCAGATTGCTGTCTTGAAGGAGAGGGGATATTCCGACTGTATGTTTTTGAGGGGAAAAAAGAACTCTATCTTGGTATTCTTGAACCCTCCGCCGGGGTATGGAAGCTTCGACGCAGCATATCTGCCAGTCAGCTTCGACGCAGCGGAATTTCAGCTCCGGAAGAAGCTGTGTGCCTGCCGCCGGGAGTAACGCTGGAGGCGTTCATGTCCGGACGGGACAACGGCTGGAGATATGCAGGCGACATCAGTAAATACATAACTGAGGACATTTTGAAGAACACGGATATCAACGGCGCCGGCACTCTTGTTAAAGATGAGGACGGGGCGGTGCTGCTGGCCTTCCCGGCGGCGGAGCACGAGCCTTTCAACCTTGAGCCGCTTTTCTGTTTTGCGGAAATTTGCGATATTGCAGGCAGAGATTACGCGGTATTCCGTCTTGACGGAAAAGGAGATCCGATAATGCCGCCGGAAGAGTAAAAAACAGACACCCTGCTTAAAAGGCAGGGTGTCTTGTATTTTATTATTCAGCCTCGGCAACAACGTCGGCCATAGAGTAAAGTCCGGCGCTTTTGTTTGCCAGAAAAGCCGCAGCACGCAGAGCGCCTGTGGCAAAAAGCTCACGGGACAGGGCAGAGTGCTTAAGCTCTATTATCTCGCTGTTACCCGCGAAAATAACGCTGTGCTCACCTACGATGGTGCCGCCACGCATTGCGGAAATACCGATTTCACCGGGCTGCCTCTTGCAGGAGGCACCGCTTCTGCCGCAAACGAGTTCCAATTCCTCCTCGCGGCCTTCTCTTGCGGCGTCAGCCAGCATAAGAGCGGTGCCGCTGGGAGCGTCCTTTTTTTGGTTGTGGTGCTTTTCGATTATCTCGATGTCAAAATCAGCGCCAAGAGTTCTGGCGGCATTTCTGACAAGCTCCATAAGCAGGTTTACGCCCAGAGACATGTTTCCGCTGCGAAGCACAGGTATATCACGGCTTGCAGCCTTGATTGCCTCCACCTGCTCCACGCTGTAACCGGTGGTGCAGAGAACAACCGGCAGATTACGGCTCTTGCAGTAGGCAAGGATGCCTTCCAGCGCCGTGCCGGCAGAAAAATCCACAACTGCGTCGGCCTGATCGGTGCACTGGGCAGCCTGCTGATAGACGGGATAATTAGACAGGCGGACGTTGTTTACGTCAATACCTGCCACGATTTCCATATCATCGCGGCCCGCGACCACAGAGGTTATCATCTGACCCATTCGGCCATTGCAGCCGGAAAGGATTATCTTCAGCATATTACAAAACCTCAGGCTTTCAGCTCAAGACCGGCGCCAACAAGGGCGGCCTTCAGCTTTTCAAGGTTTTCGGGAGCCATATCGCACAGGGGCATGCGAAGCTCGCCCACATTCATGCCCAGCAGATTCATGGCGGTCTTTACGGGGATGGGGTTAACCTCGACAAACAGTGCGTCGTTGAGAGCCTGATATTTCAGCTGGATTTTTGCAGCCTCGTCATACTTGCCCTCAAGGCACAGATGGGTCATCTGGCGAACCATTTCTGGCATGATGTTGGCGGTTACGGAGATGACGCCCTTTGCACCCAGAGCCATGAGAGGCACGGTCTGGTCGTCGTTGCCGGACCACATGTTCAGATCGTCGCCGCACATAGCCAGAGTACGGGCAGCCAGGGTAAAGTTACCGCTGGCTTCCTTTACGCCGTTGATGAGGGGATGCTTGGACAGTTCCTTGTAGGTGGCCTCAGTGAAGCCGACACCGGTACGGCTGGGAACGTTGTAGAGAATGATGGGAATGTCCACCGCGTCGGCAATGGTCAGATAATGCTTTATAAGACCGCGCTGTGTGCACTTGTTGTAATAGGGGGTGACCAGCAGCAGACCGTCGGCGCCGGCATCATTGGAGTGTTTGGACATCATCAGAGCATGCTCGGTGTCGTTGGAGCCGGTGCCGCCGATGATCTTGATACGGCCCTTGGCCTGCTTTACGCAGTAGGAAATGCACTCCAGATGTTCGGGGATCTTCTGGGTGCTGGCTTCGCCGGTGGTGCCGCAGACCACGATGGCGTCGGTGCCGGCATCATTGTGGTACTCCACAAGCTGAGCCAGACGCTCGAAGTCGACCATAGTAATGTTATCCTTGCGGAAAGGGGTGACAAGAGCAACGGCGCTGCCGGTAAAAACGGGAGTTTTCATAAATAATTACTTCCTTTCTATAAAGCCCTTGGCGCACTGCAGCTCAGCCTGCAGAACCGCTCCGCCGGCGGCGCCGCGAAGAGTGTTGTGGGACAGGGATACGAACTTGTAATCGTACTGGGTGTCCTCGCGCAGACGACCGACGGAAACGGCCAT
>JAFSIK010000021.1 GCA_017439805.1 Oscillospiraceae bacterium | reverse complement strand
GGCGCCGCGGGCGCGCATGGCGGTGAAGGCCTCATGGCCGGGGGTGTCAAGGAAAGTGATAAGGTTATCGTTGATCTTTACGCGGTAAGCGCCGATGTGCTGGGTAATGCCGCCGGCCTCGCCGCTGGCAACGTGAGCCTTGCGGATATAGTCCAGCAGGCTGGTTTTGCCGTGGTCAACGTGACCCATAACAACAACAACGGGGTCACGGGGCAGCAGATCCTCTGCGCTGTCCTCGTGGTCGTCGATAAGACGCTCCTCGATGGTGACGATGACTTCCTTTTCCACCTTGCAGCCGAATTCCATGGCGATAAGGCTGGCGGTATCAAAGTCGATAACGTCGCTGACGGAGGCGAAAACGCCCATGCCAATGAGCTTCTTTACAACCTCGGCGGCGTTCTTTTTCATGCGGGAGGCCAGCTCGCCAACGGAGATTTCGTCGGGAATCATAACCTTCAGCGGGGTCTTCTTGGCGATCTCAAGCTGCAGGCGGCGCATCTTGTCCTGCTCCTCCTGACGGCGCTTGTTGCCCATCTGGGGGCGCTTGTTATTGTTCTTGAAGCGCTCCTTGCCGCCGGAGTAGCGGTTCTGGGTGCGCTCGTCGATGAATTTGTCCACCTTGTCGTCAAAGCGGTTGGTGTTGAGGGTAACGCTGGAGGTATCAACCACGCGGCGCTCCTTTTTGCGCTGGGGCTGGGCAGGCTCCTTGGCCTTCTGCTGCTGCACGGCGGCGGGAGGCGCGGGGGGAGTTTCGCCCTTTGCCTTTGCCTCGGCAACTTTTTTGGCATGCTCCTCGGCGGCCTTTTTAGCCTCTGCCTCGGCAGCGGCCTTCTCGGCAGCCTTCTTTTCAGCCTCCTCGGCCTCTTTTTTGGCCTGAGCCTCGGCGGCCTGAGCAAACACCTGAGCGATGGAATCGATCTGGTTGCGGGCGGTGATGACCTCAAAAATCACGTTGAGCTCGTCCTCGCTGAGCACCTGCATATGATTTTTGGGCGCGGTAAAGTATTCGGTCACGATGTCCGAAACATATTTGGAGGAGAAGCCGAAATCCTTCGCCACCTCATGAATTCTGTATTTATTATCCAGTGCCATATCATCAACCTCGTTTCTTCTTGCTCTTGGCGGTCTGCTTTTTCCGCCGGTCCATTTTGTCCGCCTTGGCGCGCATCTCCTGAGCCGCGGGGCCCAGTTTGCTGTCCTTTGCCGCCAGACGCTCCGCCGTCAGAGCCGCAAGGCCCATGTCCGTAACGGCAAGCACCGCACAGCGGGATATTCCCACCGCGGCGCCCAGTTCTTCCTTCGTCACGGCGACGGTGAAAATGGGGCAGTTGAACCTTTCTGCGATAAAGGTCATTTTGGACGCGGTATTTTCCGCCGTGTCCGAGGCAAGGAGTATGAGCCTTGCCTTTTTGTCACGGGCTGCGGAGGTTGCGGCCTCCTCACCCGGCTGAAGCTTTCCTGCCTTTCTGGCGATGGAAAGCACGCTTAACGCCTTATCCATCTCCACGCCTCATTTCTTCCTCCAGACGGAGGTATATTTCCTGGGGTATCTGCTGCTGGAAGGCGCGCTCCAGAGCGCGGGATTTTATGGCCTTTTTCAGGCAGTCCTCATTGGGACAGAGGTATGCTCCGCGGCCGTTGGCCTTGCCGCGGAAATCCAGGGAGAATTCTCCCTCCGGCGAGCGGACAACCCTTATAAGCTCGCGCTTTTCTCTTTTTTCGCGGCAGCCGACGCACTGCCGCACGGGGATTTTCTTATTCACGTCAAGCCGCCTCCTTTAGATTAAAGAGTAAGGTTATTGGTGGTCTTGATATCAATCTTGAAGCCGGTCAGGCGGGCTGCCAGACGGGCGTTCTGGCCCTCCTTGCCGATTGCCAGGGAAAGCTGGTCGTCGGGCACGATAACACGGCAGGCTCTGCCCTCGGGCAGAAGATGTACGGCGATGACGTCCGCGGGAGACAGGGCGGCGGCCACATACTCCTCGGGGTCTTCGCTGAATTTTACAATGTCAACCTTCTCGCCGCACAGCTCGTCAACAACAGCGCCTACACGGCCGCCCTTGGGGCCTACGCAGGCGCCCACGGCGTCAACGCTCTCGTCGTTGGACCAGACGGCAATTTTGGTGCGGCTGCCGGCCTCGCGGGCGATGGAACGGATCTCCACGGTGCCGTCGGAAACCTCGGGAACCTCGATCTCGAACAGCTTCTTTACAAGACCGGGATGGGTGCGGGACACCATGACCTGAGGGCCGTGGGTGGTCTTTTTGACCTCGGTGACGTAAACCTTGGTAAGGCAGCCCTCGGTGAGCTTTTCACCGGGAATCTGTTCGCCGGGGAGCATCAGAGCCTCGCTCTTTTCGCTGCCGGAGCCCACGCTTACAAATACGCCGCCGCTGCGGGGATCCTGGCGGTTTACGGTGCCGGTGAGGATCTCGTGCTCGCGGGAGGTAAATTCGTCGTATACCATGCTGCGCTCGGCCTCGCGGATGCCCTGAATGATGACCTGCTTGGCAGTCTGGGCGGCGATGCGGCCGAAGTTTTTGGTTTCCACGGCGATGTCAACAAAATCGCCCACCATGGCGTTGGGATTGATTTTCACCGCGGCGTCCAGAGGCATCTGGAGGGCGGAGTTTTCGATCTCAGCGTCGTTATCCACAACTTCCTTGCGGATAAACATATTTATCTCCTTTTTAACCTCGTCAGCCTCAACATGGATGTTGTCTGCAACGCCCTCGTTGTCGCGGCGGTATGCGGAGACAAGCGCCTGGCAGATTTTGCCAAGCATGTATTCCTTGGATATACCTTTTTCGTCCTCGATAGCCTGGATAGCGTCAAAAAACTCTGCGTTCTTCATTTTATCCTTACTCCTTAAAATTCAGCGCGGAGTCTGATGAGGGAATAATCTCCCTTTTTCAGCTCCACCGTTTCGTCTCCGGCGGTGATGGTCACATCGCCGTTATCATATCCGGTGAGAGTACCGTTTATTTCTTTTTGTCCGTTTACCGCCTTATAAAGCTTGGCGGTTATGGGGCTGCCCATGAATTTTTCAAAATCAGAGGGGCGTTTGAGGGGCCGCTCGATACCGGCGGACCAAACCTCGAAGGTGTAGCTCTGCTCGATGGGATCCTCCTCGTCAAGAACGGGGTCTACCTTACGGCTGACAGCCTCGCAGTCGTTTATGGAAACTCCGCCCTCCTTGTCGATAAGCAGGCGCAGGAACCACTGGCCGCCTTCACGGACGAATTCCACGTCCCACAGTGTGCAGCCGCATTCCTCCACCAGAGGGGCGGCGAATTGGGCCACTCTTTCGGTGATTTTCATGGCAAATACCTCTTTACAAGTTTTAAGAGTGAGCCGGAAGCTCACTCTTAATCATAACTTACATTAACTTTACTACAGGCATATTACCACATATATAAATAAAATGCAAGAGTTTCTTTATTCGAGGTGTTTTTCAAAAAGAACGGAGAGAGCGGTGCTCTCTCCGTTCGGTGTTCTCAGTATGTTCCGTATTTTTCCGTGGCTTCCCGCCATGCCAGCATATTTTCCGGATTTGCGTTGTCAATTGCAAGGGAGCAATCCATGATAAATCCGCCGCCGGGGGCGCAGATATCCAGAAGTCTGCGGGTCTCGTCCACTACCTGTTCCTTTGTTCCGAAAGCAAGCAGAGAGGTGGGCAGATTGCCGCCTATGCAGGCCACCTTGCCCACGGTTTCCTTGGCCCGTCTAATATCCACCTGCTCAAACATATAAACCACCTTGCCCCTGGGCACATCGGATATAACATCCAGACGGGTGTTGTATTTGCCCTCGCAGAAAACATAGGGGGTCATTCCCGCATCAATGATAGCCATAATCAGGCGGCGTAGAGTGGGCCAGTAGAAAGTTTCATAATCCTCGCCGCTCATAAAATCGTCTGTGCCGGAGTGCAGAGGGATATATACGAGGCGCTCGCCCTTGGCTTTGGCGGCGGCAATTGGCTTTGCAATGCACATATCGGCAATTCTGTTTACGCAGGCCAGAGTCTCCTCGGGATAGAGCTTTACATCCATCACACCCTGAACAAGGCCGCGAAGGCTGTCTGTGTAGATATCAAAGGGGGCGCAGACCGTGGCGCCGCGGGTGGGGCAGCCACATTCGTTGACAATAAGATTGGTAATGAACTTCGCCTGCTCGATTTTATCGCGCACGTGCTGTCCCGCGTGCATCAAAGCCATAAGGGCGGACATTACCTCCGGGTCGCCGAAGGCCGCAGTATCCATAATGAAGGACATATCGAAAATGTCGTGGAAAGTCAGCTTTGACAGGCCCTTGAGGTTGTTGTGCTTTCGGGGCAGGAGCTTGGTTATGATAAAATGAGTGGGATCGGTAAGAAATTCGTCGAATTCGTCATCTTCCATATAGGTGTTGTCAAGATGCTGATAGCTGGACATAAGGGGCAGTTTATGCGTCGGCCCGGGCCAGCGAAGCATATTGGTACCCAACGCTTCCAAAGGGTCGATGGGATATGTAGGAGGTGACCAGGCAAGGTCGGGGTCAAGATCCCGGATATAGGAACGAATGGCGGGCGCCGCATTGCGGTAGTCCTTCATGACATCGTAAACGCTGGGGCCGTAAGTAAAGCAGGGATACAGAGAAACCTTCGGCGCGAAGGGAACTCTGTCCGGCACGCCCAGGTTTATGGCCGTTTCCATACGCTGAAGCTTTTCGTTATAGCTGTTGGACATATTGTTTCCTTTCAATTCAGGGGCGAAATCCACAAAGAATTCCGCCCCTTTCGCTTATCTTTTTTTACGCCCCGAAGCGTTCCTTGTTAAAACGGTCTATTTCGTCGGAAAGTATGTCGTACACATGGGGATAAACGCTTGCAGGAGATCCGTATGTAAGACAGGGAATAAAGTGTCCCGCCCCGGAATATTCCTCGCAGGCTCTGCGGGCCTCGGCGCGGATTTCTTCCTCGGTGGCGTCCTCGCGGTCGACGATGGAATCGATGCCGCCCATGAGAACCATTCTGCCGTCGAGCTGCTTTATAAGACGGGGAATGTCGTTGGTGGGAAGCACGCCCTGCCAGACATCAATGCCCAGCTCAACCATGTCCTCCACAATGGGCTCCAGGAAGGAGTCGCTGTGATGAACGATGATAACGCCCTGTTCTTTCAGGTATTTATACATCTTGGCATACTGGGGCTTGATTATCTGGCGCCAGGTATCGGGGCTCATGAACATGCTGTACTTGGTGCCCCAGTCGTCAAGGGAGTGGGCGATGTCCGGATGCAGGTTTTCCACAACCAGCTTTGCGTACTGATAACGATATTCGCCGATAGCCTCGGCCAGCTCAATGCTGGCCTCGGGCTCCAGCAGCATATCGGAGAGGGTGTCCTCAAAGCCGGACAGGAAATGCATCTGTTCAAAAACGCCGTTTCCCAGAAACGCACCCACAAGGTATTCGTCACGGTCGATGGTCTCCATAAATTTACGGGTATCCTCCCAGAGTGCGCTGTCACCGCAGGTGGCAACGATGTCGGGTACCTTGACATAGTCGCGCCAGCAGGTTATATCCTTGCAGACCTTGTTTGCCTGGGTGATGTGAGGCGTACAGGCGACCTGATCTTCAGGCCAGGTAAAGGTGGTGCCCCAACGGTCAACGAAATCCGTGCCGCGTTTACGCATACCTCTTGTATACTGGCCCAAAGGATCGTTCATTATAAGTTTTATGGGATGGTATTGATTTGGCAGACGGTCAGGCTTTCCGTCGCGCTTGAGCGTCTCCAAAAAGTTCTGTTTTTGAGTCAGCATATTAACTCCTTAAGTTTACTTTTCAAAGGTGTCTTACACCAGGCACAGGGAAATCTGGGGGATAAAGGTGACCAGCAGCAGCGCTATCAGATAGCAGATGATGTAGGGTACCAGAGATTTGGACAGACTTCCCAGACTTCTGCCCAGAACACTCTGAGAAACAAAGATGTTCAGACCGAAGGGAGGAGTAAACAGGCCGATAGCCAGGTTGATTACAAAAACTATGCCCAGGTGCAGGGGGTCGATGCCCAGCATACCGGAAATGGGCAGGACGATGGGCACCAGAATAAGAATCGCGCAGCCGCCGTCAATGAAGCAGCCCACAATAAGCAGCACCAGGTTGAGCAGAAGCAGAAATTCGACTCTGCCAACGCCCTGGAGCAGGTTGGTGACAACGTTCTGTACCTGTGCAACGGTGAGCGCCTGTGCAAAAACCGTGCTGGCGGCAACGAGAATAAAAATCTGGCTGGTGGTGATGGTGGCTTCCTTGAGCACCTTTATAAGCTGCTTGCCGCGAAGGTCTTTCAGCCAGAATATGGACGCGATAAGGGAATATACCGCCGCAACGGCAGCAGATTCGGTGGGGGTAAACACGCCGCTGTAAATGCCGCCGAGAATGATGACGGGCATAATCAGAACGGGAATGCCTTCCTTGAGCACCGTACCCACTTCTTTTTTGGTGGGGGCGGGCTGTCTGGGCAGTTTTCTGCAGCGGATGGCAAGATATACGCCTACTATCACAACCAGCAGAATGCCGGGGAGAATACCGGTGAGAAACAGCTTGGTGGTGGAAAGCTCTGCGGCGATGGCAAAGAGAATGATGCTGATACTGGGCGGAATAATGACACTGAGGGCGCCGGAAGAAGTTATAAGACCGGAGGCCAGATTTTCATCATACTGCTCGGTAAGGGGTTTGTAGGTGACTTTGCCAAAGGTTGCGGTAGCTGCGGGGGCAGAGCCGGAAATGGCGCCGAAAAACGCATTGGCAATAAGGCAGGCAAAGGCAAGACCCGCCTTGAAGGGGCGCAGAAGGACAGCAAAGACATTTATAAGTCTTTTGCCGAGAGATGTGTGCGCCATAATACTGCCGGCAAAAACGAAGAACGGTACTGCCATAAGGCTGGTTTTCGTCAGTGCTTCGTACATACCGGTAATGACGGTGGTTGCCGCCACATCGTTTACAAACACCTGCAGATACAGGCCTGCCGCAAGCAGAGCAATATAGATAGGTACGTTCAGAACAATAAGACCTATCAGGATAACAAGCATAATTACAATATCCATTAAGCCTGTTCCTCCTTTGCTTCGGGAGCCGCCTTGTCTTCCTTGTTGCCGAAAATGACGGTGATGATCCAGTTAATGACCATCAGAACAAAGGAGACAAAAATGCAGGCGTAAAGAATGAAACGGGGAATACGCAGAACAGAGGTCAGATAGTTGTATTTAAAGGCGCGCGCAACCACGGGCCAGCATTCATACGCAAGAAATCCCAGAATTACGATGATAAGTATTCCGCGGACGATCTGCAGTATTCTGCGGCCTTTGTCTGTTTTTATTGCGTTTTCCAATATGCCGATGCACAGCTGGTTTTCGTGTCCTTCCAAAAACGGCTGTGTAAGAAAAACCATGAATATCAAAAGAATTACACAGCCCTCGTCGGACCAGGGGAATCCCCCCAGTCCGACGAAGCGGCCAAGCGCGTTTATAACGCTGAGCAGTGTTGCGATAAAAAGGAAGACCGACGATATATTCAGCAGCAGTGAATCGAAACGCCAAATCGTTTTCTGAAACAGCTTTTTCATAAATCCACCCTACCTAAAGTGTTTTTACCAGATGCCGCGTCCTCCGCCGGCGGCGTTGTCAGCCTCGATGAGGGCAGCCATAGCTTCATACATTTCGGCATTTTCCTTGCTGCCGGACTTGTAGAACTCGGCAATGTCGGCGCAGAGAGCCTCGGCCTCGGCTACCATTTCGTCAGAAACGGGCTGGAACTCAACAGACTCCAGAACGGAAGCCTCAGAGGTCTTCAGGAAGCCTTCGTCGAAAGCCTTCTGATAATCGTTTACGATCATGTCGCCGGCATAGTCGATCAGAGCGCGCAGGTCTTCGGGCAGAGAGTCCATAAACTCAACGCTGAAAGCAACAACGATAGGGGCGGCAACAAAGGGGAAGTTGTAGATGTACTCGGCGCTTTCCTGTACCTTGAAGGTGTTGAAGAAGGTCATACCGGCAACACCGGCGTCGATAGTACCGTTCTGGAAAGCAACAGAAACGTCGGAAGAGTCAAGCAGAACGGGGCTGGCGCCCAGAGCGGAGATCATCTTCTGGCCCATTTCGGTGGGCAGGCACCAGATGCTCATGCCCTTGAAGTCGGAAATGCTGTTGATTTCCTTGGCGGAAAGCAGGGTGGTGGAGTTGTCATACAGCCAGGCGAGAGGATAGAATCCCTTGCTGTTGAGGTAGTTGTCCATGGTGGGGTCTTCGTTGAAAATACGGACAGCCTGATAGGAGCCGTCGTTGAAGAAG
Organism: Oscillospiraceae bacterium; assembly: GCA_017439805.1. Lineage (GTDB taxonomy): Bacteria > Bacillota > Clostridia > Oscillospirales > Oscillospiraceae > RGIG3171. The sequence continues at coordinate 3,073 of JAFSIK010000021.1, read as the reverse complement.
AAGGGAATGGCGGTAACGCCTACAGCGGGAGCATAGTTGTACAGGTAGTCAATGGGGCCGACCCATGCGCTGATGCTGCCGTCCAGAACGCCTTCGAGCATCTGGGGGTTGGTGCCCAGCTGGCTGACGGGATAGTTCTCGACCTGAACTTTGCCGGCGGTGCTGGCTTCGATGTAGGCCTCAAACAGAGCCATGAAGTAGTTGGCGTCCTGACGGCCGCCGGTGGGAGTGCCCAGACGCAGGGTGTAGTCCTTTTCAACGGTGACAATCTTGTCGATGGTTTCAACGATGCCGGACTCGATAGCCATGTCGTCCCAGGTGGAGTTGGCGGCTACTTCTTCCACGATAGCCTTGACTTCCTCGGCGGTCATTTCGCTCTCGCCGCTGTCAGCGGGAGGTGCGGAAGGAGTGGAGCTTGCAGGGGGAGTGGTGGTTCCGCTGTCAGCGGGAGGGGTGGTGGTGTCGGCGGGAGCGCCGCATGCGGCAAGGCTGAATACCATGATGAGTACCAGAACCAGTGCCATGGATTTTTTAAGCATCTTCATTTCAGTTCCTCCGTAAGTTTTTTTATTTTTCAGCCCGAAGGCTTAATAAATCATTTAATGCCCAGAATTCTTTCGCCGTTTTCGTAATAGAGCATCGCCCTTTCCTTTTCGGTCATGGGAATGTCGGCCACGAAGGCGCGCATGTGCTTGGGATCCTCGTAGGGATGGTCGCTGCCGTAAAGCATACGGTCGATGCCCATAACTTCCTTGGTGCAGTTAAAGGCGGCAGCGCTCATATTGCCGCTGGTGGTAACGTAAATGTTATTTTTAAAATAATGGGAAATGGTATTTTCCATTCGAATGTTGGGGGTAGCCTGGCAGGCGAAGCGGTTGGTCATGCGCTCCAGCAGGAAGGGCAGCGCCTCGCCAAGATGACCCAGCATAAGCTGCAGGTTGGGGTGGCGATCCAGCAGGCCCGACAGGATAAGACGCATAACTACCAGCTGGGTGTCAACGGTAAAGCCAAAAGCGGGGCCTGCAAAGGGGAAATCATAGCCGCGGAAACGCTCGTGGTCGGGCATCTTGGGATGGATATATACATAGGCGCCCAGCTTTGCGGCGGTTTCGTAAATGGGGATGTACCGGGGATCGTCGGCGCTGATCTGAGCGAAATTGGAATGCACATGCCAGGCGCTGAAACCCAATTCTTCAACACAGCGCTTCAGCTCATCACAGGCGGCCTGAGTGTCCATTACGGGCAGGGTGGCGCTTCCGTAGAATTTTCCGGGATAGCGCTTCATGTGCTCATAAATGGAATCGTTGGTCTTGCGGCAAAGCTCGGCGGCGGTTTCAAAATCCAGATCCTCAATGCCGGGGGCGGAGCTTAAAACGGCGGCGGAGATGCCGTCGGCTTCCATGGCGGCCACGCGCTGGTCAAAACTGCGTTCAAGCCTGCGCTTCATTGGCTCGTGGGGCTGGGAAATGGTTTCGGTCCACTGAACGGTGTTTATGTCCTTGTAGTAGATGGGAAGGGTTTTGCGTTTGGACATAGCCTCAAGAACTTCGGGTATGTAGCAATGGTACTCAAAATCGATAATTTTCAAAATTTCATCCTCCCATTAGAGTTTTCAGGTGTCGCTCCACTTAAAGCGCATAACGGTTCAAGCCTTCAATTTTCGCATTTTGCTAAATTAAAAACGGATTTTATGTAAGTTTCCACCAAAAAAACCCTATTTTTGACAAAATAAACAAAAATGCCAAGCTCATTGCTCTCTGCTTTTGCCATATTTACAGTTGAATTTTAGCACTGTACATGGCAAAAGTGAAACGCAAAAAAGCTTGGCACCCCGCGAAAATCGCATGGCAACATATTCTTTTTATCGGAAAAGCTGGTCTACAAATCTTATAAACCGTTTGATTTCGGGAGAAGAATGCTTTTGATTTATGCCCAGAAAGTATTCAAAGGTGTCCGGCAGAGGCGTGAAAAACAGCCCCTTGTGGTCCAGAACGCTGAGTATCGTCCAGCAATTATCGCTGAGCAGTTTGAAGTGCAGGGAGTGAGGGCTTTCCACATACTCCACGTCGCCGATTTCGATATTGTTGTTTCCGGCAATCTCCCTTATACGCTCGAAAAGCTTTATATCAAAATCCTCGATGCGGCTGCGCTTCATTATTATAAGCGGCTGGTTGTGCAATTTTGACACGTCAAGTTTTCCGTCAACAAGGGCGGGATTGTCCTCGCTGACAATAATCGAGGCGTTGATTTCCGTAACTTTTATCAGGTCGTATCCAGCGTCCTGGAAAATTTCCTTGCCCGGGTCAGAGGTAAAGGCCGCGTCAACGCTTTTGGTTCTTATGCCGTCAATGATATCCGGCATGCTTATGCGATGCACCTGCAGGTCGATGGTTGGATTTGCCCGGTTGAACTCATTGAGCAGGGGCAGCAGGTATATCTCCGCCGGAATATTGTTAAAATCCGCCAGAACCAGTTTGGTGCGGTCATTGGAGGTCTGTCGCCGCAGCAGTTCCGCCGAGCGCTCCATGTTTTCAACCTGCTCGATCCAGTCCGCGTACAGGGCCTCCCCTGCCGATGTCAACTCAACGCCGTTTGAGTGTCTGTAAAACAGCAGGAAGCCCAGCTGCTGCTCCAGCAGGGATATGCTGCGGCTTACCGACGTCTGGGAGGTAAACAATATTTCTGCGGCGGTGGTGAAATTACCGCACTTGGCAGCGGTCAGAAAGGAATATATCTGCTTCATGCTGGCGTCCAACAATTCTCTGGTCACTATTTTGCCCTCCTTTTCGTCATTTTTCAGCATATCAAAAATATTCGAAATTATCAATACGTCAAAAAATATGAAAAGCCCGCCGTAAGGGCGGCCTCACACAGGGATTTACACGGTTTTGAATGAATCTTTTCCTCCACAGCAACCCCCGGTTCCCTTGAAATACATCAAGTATTCCCGCGGCCACCGGTGACCGCTGTGAAGAAAAATCTTCTGTTCAAAACTGCCCTGCACTCCAAAGCGAGAGATTTTTTCGCAGGACAAGACAAAAAGCCACGGCAAGGCTGACGCCTGCCGTGGCTT
>JAFSIK010000020.1 GCA_017439805.1 Oscillospiraceae bacterium | reverse complement strand
GTAGTCCCAGGTGTTGGCCAGACCGCCGTAAATTTCGGAGCCGGGAAAAACAAAGCCGCGGCCCTTACACAGGGCGACGATCTTTTCCATGGTCTTTTCGGTGTTTTTAAGCATGTTCATTCCTGCCTTTATGTTATGTTTTAATTTTAATCAATGGAGAAAAATCTTTTTCCGTTTTCGGTGGTGATGCGCTCGGCCTCTTCAACGGAAATGCCCTTGACCTGGGCGATTTTGTCACGGACGAGTCCCACGAAGCGGGAATCGTTGCGCTTGCCCCGCTGGGGTACGGGAGCAAGATAGGGGCTGTCGGTTTCAATCATGATGCGGTCCATTGGCATCCATTCGATAATCTCAAGAGCCTTGCGGGCGTTTGGGTAGGTTATAACGCCGGTGAAGCTGAGATACCAACCCATACCCACCAGCACCTTCGCGTCCTCAAGAGAGCCGGAGTAGCAGTGGTAAACGCCCTTGATGTCCGGAAATTTTTTAACGATCTCCAGACAGTCCCCGTGGGCTTCCCTGTCGTGGATTATAACGGGCAGACCAACCTTTTTCGCCAGCTTCATCTGCTGAACAAAGCGGAATTTCTGCACGTCGCGGGGAGAGAAATCATAATGGTAGTCCAGACCGATCTCGCCGATGGCCTTGACCTTGGGGTGGGAGGCCAGTGCCTCATACTCCCTCAAATCCTCATCTGTCATGCTCTTTGCATCGTGGGGGTGAGTTCCCACCGCGGCATAGATATGGTCGTATTCTTCCGCCAGAGCCACGCAGTTGCGGGAGCTTTTAATGTCGCAGCCGGGGCAAAGGGCAAGACCCACGCCGTATTCCGGCAGGCTTCTGATTATTTCGTGACGGTCCGGATTGAACTGCCGGTCGTCAAAATGAGTGTGGGTGTCGAAAAGCATTTTTCCGTCCTCAGCAGAGCTTTGCGCCGGCGGGAATGGCATCGTCCAGCATAAGCAGATTCAGTTTCTCTTCGCCGTATTCGTTGTGGACGGCGGAGATGAGCATACCGCAGCTGTCCTGACCCATCATCTTTCTGGGAGGCAGATTTACGATAGCCACAAGGGTCTTTCCGATAAGATCCTCGGGCTTGTACCACTTGGCGATGCCGGAAAGAATCTGGCGGTCGGTGCCGGTGCCGTCGTCAAGAGTGAATTTCAGCAGCTTTTCGCTCTTTTTGACGTTCTCGCAGGCCTTGACCTTGACCACGCGGAAATCGCTCTTGCAGAAGGTGTCGAAATCTACGAACTCCTCGCTCTGAGGTTCGATTTCAACGGCGGGCAGGCTGGCACGGCGGGCCTCTTCAGCCTTGGCGGCCTGCAGAGCCTCAAGCTCCTCGATAGCCTTCTGAACATCCACGCGGGGGAAGAGATTTTCGCCCTTTGTGACGGGAGCGGTCTCGGCACGGGAGCCCCAAACCGCGGCGCTGTCCCAGGTGCGGCAGGCGTCGCAGGAGCCGATCTGCTCAAAGAGCTTTGCGCAGCTGTCGGGCATGAAGGGAGTCAGCAGAATACCGCAGATGCGGGTGGTTTCAAGCAGGTTATAAAGCACGTGGGCAAGGCGCTCGCCGTTGGCATCCATATCCTTTGCCAGTACCCAGGGTGCGTTTTCGTCGATGTACTTATTGGCGCGCTGGATAACTTTGAAAATTTCCTCCAGAGCCTTGTGGGGCGCAAAGTGCTCCATGGCGTACTCGTAATTGTCACGCAGAGCGGTAGCCATACCGATAAGTTCGGTATCGAAAGGCTGGGCGGTTTCGCAGGTGGCGCAGCCTTCGGGCAGGGTGCCGCCGAAGTATTTGCCCACCATGGCGGTGGTGCGGGAAACGATATTGCCAAGGTCGTTGGCAAGGTCGGTGTTGATGGTCTGGATAAGCAGTTCGTTGGAGAAGTTTCCGTCGGAGCCGAAGGGGAAGGTTCGCATCAGGAAGAAACGCAGGGCGTCAACGCCGAACTTCTCTGCCAGGATATAGGGGTCAACAACGTTGCCCTTGGACTTGGACATCTTACCGCCGTCCAGCAGCAGCCAGCCGTGACCGAAGCACTTTTTGGGCAGGGGTTCCTCAATGCTCATAAGCATTGCGGGCCAGATGATGGAGTGGAAACGGACGATTTCCTTTCCGACAATGTTCACGCCGGGCCAGAAGGCCTCGTAATCGTTGTAGCGGTCGTTTTCATAGCCCAGAGCGGTGATGTAGTTGGACAGGGCGTCCACCCAGACGTAGACCACGTGGCCGGGGTCAAAGTCAACGGGGATACCCCAGGAGAAGCTGGTGCGGGATACGCACAGGTCCTCAAGGCCGGGCTTTATGAAATTGTTGACCATCTCGTTTACGCGGGAGCGGGGTTCCAGAAAATCGGTGTTTTCCAGCAGGTCCTGAATACGGTCGGCGTACTTGCTGAGTTTGAAGAAGTAGGCCTCCTCCTCCGCGTCAACAACGGGTCTGCCGCAGTCGGGGCAGCAGCCGTCCTTAAGCTGGCTGTCGGTCCAGAAGGACTCACAGGGTTTGCAGTACTTGCCTACGTACTTGCCTTTATAAATGTCGCCCTTGTCGTACATCTTTTTGAAAATCTTCTGTACGGACTGAACGTGGTAATCATCGGTGGTGCGGACAAAGCGGTCATTGGAGATATTCATCAGCTTCCACAGGTCCAGCACGCCGCCCTCTCCGGCGACGATGTTGTCCACAAACTGCTTGGGAGTTACGCCGGCCTCACGGGCCTTGTCCTCTATCTTCTGACCGTGCTCGTCGGTGCCGGTGAGGAACATTACGTTATAGCCGCAAAGCCTTTTATAGCGGGCAAAAGCGTCGGTAGCCACGGTGCAGTAGGTGTGACCGATATGCAGCTTGTCCGAGGGGTAATAAATGGGGGTGGTAATAAAGAAATTTCCTTTAGACATTCCTGAATGCTCCTTCATTTGTGGCAGGTTTTGGCGTTTTTTGCACCTGCGCGCTTAATTTTGTTATTATAACATTATTTATATTTTATTTGCAAGGGTATATTGATTTATGGGCGGGTTTAAAGTAAAATCGTGTTATTAACTTTGACTTAATTAAGGTGAAATATATGAAAAAAGCATGGGTAGTGCTTATTGTAACCATAATTTTCTCTGTTGTGGCGGGCTTTTTCCGCCGTCAGGCCTTGCTGTTCGGTTTCAACGCCGAGGGTCTGACGGAGCCTTTTTACGCCCACAAGGTAACCGCTGTAATAAGCATTGTTTTCCTGTGCCTGCTTTTCTGCACGGTGATGAGCCAGCGGGTGCTGAAAAACGGCAGCGCCTACGTATACGTGGCTTCCGGGGCACCGGCTCTGGTGCTGGAGCTTGTGGCTTCGGCGGCCGTGGTGCTGGGCGGGGTTTTATTCCTCATTCATGGAGGGTTAGCTCTTTCCTTTGCCACCGTTCTGGGTGTTTTTGCAATTATTGGCGGTCTGTGTCTGGCTCTCTTTGTAATCATGGCCAGCCGCAACGAGCTGTTCCGGGGCAGCATCGGTATTCTTATTGTTACCCTTTTCGCCGCTTTCTGGCTGATTTACACCTTCAAGCTCAACGGCGCAAACCCTGCCATCGCTTACTTTGCCTATAAAATTCTGGGTGTTGTCTGCCTGTGTCTTGCCTGCTACTTTACCGGCGGCTTCTGCGTGGGCCTGCCCAAGCCCCGTCCCGCAGGATTTTTCTATATGTCGGCGCTGTATTTCCTTATCCTTTCCCTGCTCAACCCCTGCAATTGGGGTGAATTTATCATCACCCTCGGCTTTATACTTTTTATCGCCTGCCGGGGTTACTGCGTGGTAAGAAACTCTTTCTGGGCGGTGGATGATTAATATGGAATATACAGTGTTTTCCGCCTCAAATCGCCCCTCCGAAACTGATTTCGCCGCCTTTTACCGCATTCTGGCTCTGGGATTGCCGGAGGACGAGCGGCGCAGTTTTCAGGGTCAGCAGGCTCTTCTGGACGACCCGCACTACCGGCTGGTTCTGGGTTATGAGGACGGCAAGGTAAGAGTAGGCTTTGCCTGGTGGGAAATTGATGGCTGGCTCTACGGCGAGCATCTGGCGGTGGAGCCGGAACTTCGCAACGGCGGCATCGGTTCCAGGGTCGTGGAAAAATTCGTAAAGGCTCCCGGAATGCCGGTGGTATTCGAGGTAGAGCCGGAAGGCGCCACGAAGATGGCTTCCCGCCGTATCGGACTTTACAGGCGGCTGGGCTTTGTTTTAAATGACTACGACTATCTGCAGCCTCCGCTGAACAAGGGTGATGCGCCCTGCGTGCTCAAACTTATGAGCAGTGCTCCCCTCTCCCCTGCCGAGTTCATCAGGGTGCGGGAACTTCTTTACCGGGTGGTATATCACACCACGGTGGAAGAACTTTGCAATTAAAAAACAAACCGGCGAGTTAAACTCGCCGGTTCTTTTTATCAGGTTTTGATGTTGCGCACGCGCATTACGCCGGGAATGGCCCAGATATCGCTGAGAACTTTCTGGTCGGGGCGCTCGGGCACGTCGATGATGGTGTAGGCCACGTCCTTTTTGCTGCGGTTGATACTGGCCTCGATGTTCAGTCCATCGGCAGCGATAACGGAGGTGATGGTGGAGAGCATATTGGGAATGTTCTTGTGGATGATGGTGATGCGGCCCACGCCGCTGCGCTCCATTTCCACGTTGGGGAAGTTTACGCTGTTGCGGATATTGCCGTTGAGCAGGTAATTTTTCAGCTCATCCACAGCCATAACGGCACAGTTCTCCTCGCTCTCGGGAGTGGATGCACCCAGATGAGGGATAGCAACGATTCCTTTGACTCCCACCAGTTTGCTGTTGGGGAAGTCGGTAACGTAGCGGGCAACCTTGCCGGCCTCAATGGCGGCAATGATATCCTCATCGTTTACCAGCTCGCCCCGGGCCAGATTGATGATGCGCACGCCGTTTTTCATCAGGGCGATGGTGTCGGCCTTGATGGTGTGCCTGGTGGCCTCGGAGTAAGGAACATGGATGGAGATATAATCGGCGCCTTCATAGAGCATCTTGGCATCGTTTACCACCAGAACGGAGGGGTTCAGATGCAGGGCGTTGGTAACGGACAGGTAGGGGTCATAGCCCACTACGCTCATACCCAAGGCAACCGCGGCATTGGCAACCATGCAGCCGATGGCGCCCAGACCGATGATGCCCAGGGTCTTGCCGGAAATTTCGGGACCCACAAAGGCTCCCTTGCCGCTTTCCACCTGCTTGGTGACAGGGGTCTCACCGTCAGTGAGACCGGCGGCCCACTGGATGCCGGCGGCCACGTCGCGGGAAGCCAGCATCAGAGCGCAGACAGCCAGTTCCTTAACGGCATTGGCGTTGGCACCGGGGGTATTGAAAACGATAATGCCTTCCTCGGTGCAGCGGTCAACGGGAATATTGTTGACACCGGCGCCGGCGCGTGCGATGGCGCGCAGGTTAGAGCCGAACTCCATATCGTGCATTGCGGCGGAGCGCACCACGATACCGGCGGGGTTGGCTTCGTTATTGTCGATTTCAAGACCGGAGCCGTAAAGTCTTTTCACGCCGGCGTCGGAGATCTTGTTGAGAGTCTTTATCTTGTAGGTGACCATTATTTATTCCTCATTTCGAAATCTTTCATAAATTCAACCAGCTTCTTTACGCCTTCCACGGGCATGGCGTTGTAGATGCTGGCACGCATACCGCCAACGTTTCTGTGGCCCTTCAGATTGCTCATGCCGGCCTTGCCCGCCTCGGAGGCAAACTGGGCGTCCAGTTCCTCGTTGCCGGTGTTGAAGGTAACGTTCATGTCGCTGCGGGAGGCGCTGTCGTTGCAGCAGGCCTTGAACAGGGTGCTGTTATCCAGATAGTCGTACAGCAGCGCGGCCTTTTCACGCTTGATGGTTTCCATGGCTTCGAGACCGCCCATGGACTGCACCCACTTGAGCACCAGACCCAGCATGTAGATGGTGTAGCAGGGAGGAGTATTGTACATGCTGTCCTTTTCGATGGTGGTCTTGTAGTTCATGATGGTGGGGGTGATGGCCAGTTCGTTGCCCGCAAGGCTCTTGTCGATGATGACGGCGGCCATACCGGCGGGAGCCATATTCTTCTGAACACCGGCGAAAATCACGCCGTATTTGGAGACGTCAACAGGCTTGGACAGAATGTCGGAGGACATATCGCAGACAATGGGAATGCCTGCGGTTTCGGGAACGTAGCTCCACTCGGTGCCGTAGATGGTGTTGTTGGAGCAGTAATAGAAATAGGAAGCATCGGGACGCACCTTGATGTCACTCTGGGCGGGGATATAGGTATGGTTTTTGTCGGCGGAAGAGCAGGCCTCGGCAACGTCGCCGTACTTGGCCGCCTCTTTCTTTGCAAGGTTTGCAAAGTTGCCGGTGACGGCGTAGTCAGCCTTGCCGGTTTTGCCGATAAGGTTCATGGCAACCGCGGCAAACTGAGCCGTGGCGCCGCCGTGCATAAAGAGAACCTCGTGAGTGTCGGGTACTTTGAGGATGGATTTCAGATCAGCCTTGGTTTCGTCAAAAATGGCCTGATAGACCTTGCTGCGGTGGCTCATTTCCATAACGGACATACCGCTGCCGCGGTAGTTGAGCATTTCTGACGCGGCCTTCTCCAGAACGCTTACGGGCAGCATGGAGGGACCGGCGGAAAAGTTGTAAATTCTATCAGCAGTCATTTTGTTTGCGCCTCTTTTCTCAAATAAATAATTAAGTTGAATTATATAATTCGCCTGTGCCTTTGTCAATGCGCATATAGGCCTAATTTTTTAGGAAATCTATCCTTTTTTCGTCATACTGCTGTACGCGTGGCGCGAACACTCCTCCCGCCAACAAAAAACACCCCGGCAAAACGCCGGGGTGAAATGCATTGTTATTATAGACTTATACTCATTATCTTGCGCTGCAGGCGGATATATTCCGCCGCGTCCTCGGGGCCAAGCTGGCGCAGGAAATCCACCGCTACCTGAAGCGTCTCGGCACGGCGGCCTTTAACCATTTGTTCACCGGCTTTAGTCAGAGTGACGATTATCTGGCGGTTGTCCCGGGGATCGGTGGTTCGCTCTATATAACCGTTTTTCTGCAGGTGGTTGAGAATGGCGGCAATGCGGGCGGTGCTGACCAGCATACTCTTGCTAAGTTCCTTTGGGTATGCGACTTTCTGGTGGGAATATAGGTAATTGAGCACGAAAAGCTCACCTTTGGTCATACAGGAAAGGCTGCGCTCCAGCTGGATCTGTTCGGAACTGACACGCAGCTGCATCAATTCCTCAGCCAATGCGTAATAATCCATTACCGGTCTCCTAACATTTGTACTTTTACGCTTTAATCAAATGTATTTTACGGCAAAAAATTCCCCCGTTCAACCTTTGCCGAGCTTTCTTTACGGTTTATTTACGCAACAATTTGCGGTGCTTTGTCTTTGCTTTGCAGCTTTTTGTTGCTCTCGGCGGGCGGTTGTTATATACTTTTTAAAAAGCATCTCAACGAAAAAGGAGCTTTATATGAGCATTTTCAAATATGCCGTAAATCCTCACGAGGGAGAGCCCTGCCCCACCCTGTCTCTCACCTCCCCTGCCCAGGGAAAAAAGGCCGCCCGCTTTCACAGCGGCATGGAGGGCTATAAGCCCACCCCGCTGGTCAGTCTGGACGCTCTGGCGTCTCAGTTGGGTCTGGGCAAGCTCTGGATCAAGGACGAAAGCCATAGATTTGGCCTCAACGCCTTCAAGGCTCTGGGTGGAAGCTACGCAATGGCCAAATATCTTTGCCGCAGGCTGGATATTCCTCTGGACGAAAAGGCCTTTGATATTCTGCGCTCACAGGACACCCTGGCAAAGCTTGGTCAGATAACCTTCGTAACCGCTACCGACGGCAACCATGGCCGCGGCGTCGCCTGGTCTGCAAGGCTGCTGGGGCACAAGGCGGTGGTATACATGCCCGCAGGCACCGCCGCGGAGCGGTTGGAGAACATCCGCGCCCAGGGTGCTCAGGCGGATATAATGGATTTCAACTACGACGACTGCGTCCGTCTTGCCAGCCGCATGGCAGATGAGCAGGGCTGGGTGCTGGTTCAGGACACTGCATGGGAAGGCTATGAGGATATCCCAACCGGTATAATGCAGGGTTACTGCACCATGGCCGGTGAAGCCGCGGAGCAGATGGCCCCCCTCTCCCCCACCCATCTGTTTTTACAGGCAGGCGTAGGCAGCATGGCGGGTGCCGTGGCGGGGTATTTTGCCGCCCGTTTTGAAGATGCGCCGCCGGTGACGGTGGTTGTTGAACCCGACAGGGCGGACTGCCACTACCGCACGGCCCTGGCCGACGACGGAAAACTCCATTTTGTCACGGGAGATATGAACTCAATGATGGCGGGTCTCTGCTGCGGCGAGCCCTGCACCATCAGCTGGGAAATACTCAAATGCCGCGCCCGGGCATTTGTTTCCTGCGGCGACGAGTACAGCGCAAGAGGCATGAGGCTTCTGGGCCGGCCTCTGGCTGGAGACGAAAAAATAATCTCCGGCGAAAGCGGCGCCGTTACCGCCGGAGTAATTCACGGCATAATGACAGAGCCGGCTCTTGCGGAGCTTAAGGCCACCCTTGGTCTGGACGAAAGCTCACGGGTGCTTCTCATCAGCACCGAGGGCGACACAGACAGAGAAAATTACAGAAAAATTTTAGCCGGGGATTAAATCCCCGGCTTTTTCTATACGATTTTGTTTATCCCGTATCGGCTGGCCAGAAGCGCCCAGTTCTGGGCAAAGGGGCGCATAACGTTCCAGTACCCCACACCCAGCAGGCCGAATTCGTCGGCAAGGGAGAGCTTTGCCTGAATGCTGCGTACATCCTCAAACCAGACTATGTGGCGGCTGCCGCCGGAGGTGTAATTGAACCAGGGCGACTGAGCCTCCGGGTCGAACTGTATCTCAGCGCCGTTTCTGGCTGCAATGCGCAGGGCGTATTCGTTTCCGATATTTGTGGCCCGGGACACTCCCTGCTCGTAGGGCAGTGTCCAGTCGTAGCCGTAATTCGGTATTCCCATCAGAATCTTATCCCGCGGTATCTCCGTCACAGCATAACGCACCACGGCCCGGACCTGATTGAGGGGCGCCACCGCCATGGGCGGCCCGTAGGTATAGCCCCATTCATAGGTCATCAGCAGTACCATATCCGCGATGCCGCCGATAACTCCGTAATCATGGGCCTCGTACAAAAGCCCCGGCTGGTTTGCCCTGGTCTTTGGCGCCAGCGCAACATTTAAAAAGTATCCCTTTTCCGCCAGTCTGGCCCGGGCGTTGCCCAGAAAACCGAAATAGGCCCGGGCGTCCTCTGCGGGAATATACTCGAAATCCGCGTCGAGGCCAAGGTATCCCTTCTGCTCCATTATTGCGATAAGCTGGTCGAGCACCCGGTTCTGGAATGGTATGTCGTTAAAGAGCTTCGAGGCATTGGCAGAGGAAAAAGTGCCGTTTTCATCAATGGATGTCAGCACCAGTACCGGTGCCGCCCGGTATTGGTAGGCAATGGATATAAGCTCCGTATCGTCGGGTATTATAAGCTCGCCTCCGGTTCGAAAACCATAGGAAAATATGGATAAGTACGTCAGATACGGCAGCGCCCGGCGCAGGGTGGTGCGGTTTATGTGAGGGTAGGCGTAGCCGTTTATGTCGATGGTGCGGATGATGTCCCCCTGAAAAGTAATGGTGAGGGTCTGTCCCGGGTAGATGGTATCGCTGAGGGCAAGAGACGGGTTTCGCTGTATAAGCTCCAGCTGGGTGATGCCGAAGCTGCGGGCGATTGAGCTTACCGTGTCGCCGGCACGTACAGTGTAGGTCTGTCGGGGCAGAGTGACTATGAGAGCCTGCCCCACCACAAGAGCGTCGGTATTTGTAAGGCCGTTGTCCGTGCGAAGTCTGGACACCGACACGCCGTACTGTCTTGCGATGGAGGTGAGGGTCTCTCCCCGTTTTACAGTATGGATCAGCATTTTATGCCTCCCTTTTCAAATTATCTCCTTGCCTATTTTATGCAGGCGATGAAAGGCAGGTCACATTTTACCGGGTATGCACAAAAAACCGCAGGCTTCGCCAACAAACAGCGGAGCCTGCTTGGGCGGCCTCACACAGGGATTTACACGGTTTTGAATGAATCTTTTCCTCCACAGCACCCCCCGGTTCCCTTGAAATACATCAAGTATTCCCGCGGTCACCGGTGACCGCTGTGAAGAAAAAATCTTCTGTTCAAAACTGCCCTGCACTCCAAAGCGAGAGATTTTTTCGCAGGACAAGACAAAAAGCCACGGCAAGGCTGACGCCTGCCGTGGCTTTTTAACGAAGAATTGCGGAAAAAGATCCGGTTTGGAGCGTATAAATCCCTGTGTGAGGCCG
>JAFSIK010000019.1 GCA_017439805.1 Oscillospiraceae bacterium | reverse complement strand
CTTCTGTTCAAAACTGCCCTGCACTCCAAAGCGAGAGATTTTTTCGCAGGACAAGACAAAAAGCCACGGCAAGGCTGACGCCTGCCGTGGCTTTTTAACGAAGTATTGCGGAAAAAGATCCGGTTTGGAGCGTATAAATCCCTGTGTGAGGCCGCCCAAAGCGGGCTTTTGTTATTCTTTCCAGAGCACGGCGCAGGTGAAGGCTATCTTTCCGTCGCCGTAGTAATAAGGCACGCCGTTGGCCTTGCAAAGGCCGCTGACGAATATGCCGCAGGCCTCCAGAGAGGGGTAGAGTCTGTCGGGAAAGCGGCAGGGCGCGTCAGGGTAAGTACAGCTTTCGCATCGGGTGCAGGTACCGGCGGACATCCCCATAAAATCGGCTTTTTGCTCTTTAAGGGCGTCTATCATGGCGTAAAAGGCCTTTTTGCAGTTGGCCTCCGCCTCTTCCATGGCCTCGAAATCAAAGGAGTCCTCCCTGTCGCCCACGTACTGCAGTAAAAGGCCGTGGGTATAGGGGCTTACCGTTCGCCTCATCTCCCCCAGTTCTTTGCAGGCCGGGGGGCAGGCCCAGCTTCTGCCGTAATTCCGGCAGCGGTCGGCCGAGCAGGCTTCACGCACACTTTCAAGAAATTCAAGGGTATTTACATCAAGGGGCTCCGCTACGTTAAATCCGCAGCTCTTTGCCAGAGAGATGAAGTTTTCGGTATTCATATCGTGCTCCTTTGTCAGCTTATCTGCTTTTTTCAAGCTTCATCACCACTTTGGACACCGGCAGTACCAGCAGACCCACGGCAACGTTGGACACGGCGTGAATTACGTCAAAGGGCAGGCCCGCCGCTATCCACGCAATGGTCTGTTTGAAGTCAAATCCCAGCATCAGCGCCTGTCCCGGGGCGTAAAGAGTGCCGTAGGCAAGGCCGAAAAGGCCGCACACCAGAGGATAGACGACCATTGCCCTTCCCTTTTTCATTTCCCGGGGCAAAGCCAGTGTCACCGCCCACAGGGGCAGCCAGATATAAACCTGCGACACCCACCACACGCCGAATCCTCCCACGCCGAAAAGGCCGCAGAGAATGACGTAAATGTATATGGGAAACAGAGCCTTTACCCGGTATACCACGGTAACCACCATAACGAACATGCCCACCAGATGAATGTTGGGCAGGGCGTCCAGCGCGGCCTTTGAAGCGTACATCAGCGCGCCGAACATGGCAAAAACGGCTATTTCCCGGACGGTGAGAACAGATTTGCGGCGGGGGTTACTTTGTGTAGACGATTTCATAATGCTCGCCGCCTGCAATGGGAGTTGCGTCAACGCCCTGCAACAGATATTCGCCGTTCTGGTAGAAGCCCCAGTAGGCGCCATCTTTGTCAAAATCCGCCACTATGCCGTTTGCTTCGTTTACAAACAGGCCGTAGGTGCTGACGTCGCCGGCGATGAGCCCGTGTTCCAGCAGGGCGTCGCCAAGAGTGGCCGCATCGGTGTTTATGGTGATGGATACGGTTTCGCCGTCTTTTACAAAGTCAACGTAAACCGTGATTTCGCCGCTTCCGAGGGTGGTGTCGGCGGTGTAGTCCGCACCCTCCCAGCCGGCAGGTGTGTTGCCTGCACAGGCGCTCAGTCCCAGCGCCAGAACAAGGCAGAGTGCAATAAGGATTACTCTTTTTTTCATATGTTCCTCCAAAAAATGCGCCCTCCCGACGGAAGGGCGCACCTGTTGCGTGAACGTCCCCCCAGTCCCGGGGCAAAATATGCGGCTAATAAGTGTTCTGACTGAGGGCCGGGGCCCATCACAGTAATGGCTGTTGCTCCGGACTTGCACCGGATTTCCTTATCTTGCCGTATTTATTATTTTACTATATGTGTGATTATTCGTCAACTTCTTCAAACATCATGGCTTCGATGTAGTTGTCGTTGAACAGTTCAAGGCCGGAAAGCTCCAGATAACCGCACAGGGCGTCAGCCTTTGCAAGCTCAGTTCGTCCCTGCTCCGTCAGCGCCATAGCGGCGCCGGCGCCGGCGCTGTTGCCGGTGTGGACGGTCTTTCCCCTGAATTCCGGGGGCAGAAGTCCGATGGTGCAGGCGCTCTCCACCTTCATATAGGCGCCGAAGCCGCCTGCGATAAGGACTTTGTCAACGTCCTCATAGCTGCAGCCCTTTTCCTCCAGCAGGGTTTCGATACCCGCCCTTATGGCCGCCTTTGCAAGCTGCACCTGACGGATATCCCGGGCGGAAATGAACACCTTTTCGGTAAGGTAATACTTTTCCTCCTCCATACGGCCCGTTTCGTCCACGATGCCGTTTTTCAGAAGAGCCGCCACAGCGTCGATGATGCCGCTGCCGCAAATGGTCTCGGCCTCGGTCTGCCCCAGAACGGTGCAGGTAAGGTCAGCATTTACCGCGTTTATGGCTCCGTCCCCTGCGGGAGCGCCGCAGTCTATCTCCGCGCCCTCAAAGGCGGGGCCGGCGGCGGTGGCGCAGGACACAAAGCCGTTTTTGTCACCCAGAGCCATTTCGCCGTTGGTGCCGATGTCGATAAAGAGGACGGTTTTTTCGCTTTTGTACGCGCCGGAGCTTAATATGCCGGCTGTGATGTCGCCGCCCACATAACCGGACACCGCAGGCGCAAGATAAAGCACGCAGTCCGGGTGAAATCCGCTCAGAAAGTCCGCCGCGGGATATTCATCGCCAAAAAGGCTGAGAGGCTTGAAGGGCGCCTTGCCGATGCCTTCGGGGGAAAGTCCGGCGAAAATGTGCTCCATTACCGTATTAGCGGCGATGGAAATGTATTTTATATCCGCCGGGTCGCACATTGAGCGGGTAAGCTCCGTTATCTGATTGCGGATAACACGGGAAAGCTCCTCCAGACCCGCCGGGTCGGAGGCGTACTGTATGCGGCTTATAACGTTTGCTCCGTAACTGCGCTGGGCGTTCATGGCGGACGCCTTACCCACGCATCTGCCTTCGGCAAGGTCGTAAACATAGGCCGCCACGGTGGTGGTTCCGATGTCGACCGCAAGACCCAGTCCCTCGCCGCCGCCGGGGATATCCGGGGCGTTTACCGCGATGGGGGCATTTTTCGCCTCGGCGCCGGGAAGTTCGATTTTAAGGTCACCCGCCGGATAATAGCGGCAGGCCAGAATTTCCTCGCCTTCCAGTTCCTTTTCCTCGCCGGTCAGGCTTCTGACCCGGCCCCATACCTTCACGCTGCAGCGCTTACAGGTGCCGTTTCCGCCGCAGGGAGCGGAAATTTCGTGCTTTTCTGCGCGCAAAGCCTCCAGCAACGTTTGGCTGCAGGAGGCTTCGGCTGACAGAAAGGAGAAAAAAGAAGAGAAAGTTTTATTCTCAGTGTTTTTCATAATACTCTTCTACTGCGGCGTAGAAAGCATCGATATTCTCCCAGGGAGATTCAGGAGGAATGTCGCAGCCGGAGGAGATGACGAAGTTCTTGTGGACGCAGCACTTTTCCATAATGTCCAGAGTTTCGGCTCTCATGCTCTCGGGAGTGCCGCCCTGGAAGGTCTTGGAGGGGCTGACATTGCCCATGACCAGAACGTCCTCGGGCATATTGTCGCACATAAACTTCATATCAACGGCGTCGCCAAAGTGGTAGGCCATGGCGCCGATGGCATACATTTCCTCAGTCATGGTGGTGGTGGAGTTACCGCAGTTGTGGTAAACCAGTGCAAACTCGTCATCCTGAACGGCATCTACGATGCGCTTCATGTAGGGAGCGGAGAACTCCTCCATCATCTCGGCGGAAAGCAGGCCGGCAGCAGGCTCGGCAACCACTACGCCGTGAGCGCCCACAGCCTTGTAAGCCTTGATGTACTCAATGATGAAAGCGGTGCACTTGTCCAGCACCAGCTTGACCATTTCGGGCTCGTCAAAGCAGTTGAAGAAAATCTCGTTCATACCCATCAGACGGCCGGCCAGAGAGTAGGGGCCGATAACACCGGCGAAAACAGGACGGTCGGTGATGAGCTCAACGGCCTTTTTGATAGCCTCAACGTAAACGCCGGTACGGGCGGCGCCGAACTGGGGCACCTGCAGAGCCTCGGCATCCTCGGGTTCAACAACGATGCTTCCCAGAACGGTGGGAACCTCGTCGTCGGAAACGTGGATCTGGCTGCCAAAGGCCTCGGCCTCTACGGAAAGGTCCATCATGGAAACGGAGGCCAGGCTGTCGCAGCGGTCAGCAACCAGCTTCATTGCCTTTGCCTGAAGGTCGCTGTCGTACACCAGCTGGGCAACGGTGATGCCCATGGGCTGAACAGCGGGGAAAGAAAGCACGGGAAACGCCTTTTTGCGGGGCGCGTCCATTACTTCCTGCATCCATTTGCGCATATTCATAGGGGTAATCTCCTTTTAGGCGGTAAGAAATTCAGCAGCTCTTACAGCGGCGCTGCCGCCGTCGATGGTGAAAGCATCGGCGCCGATCTTCTCGCAGTACTCCTGAGTTACGGGAGCGCCGCCGATCATGATCTTTACGTTCTCGCGGATGCCGGCAGCCTTGGCGGCCTCAACAACCTTCTCCATGTTGGGCATGGTGGTGGTCAGCAGAGCGGAGCAGCAGATAAGGTCGCACTTTTCGTCAATGGCGGTCTGAATGAACTTGTCGGCGGGAACGTCAACGCCCAGGTCGATAACATCAATGTTTCTGCTCTCCAGCATCAGCTTTACGATGTTCTTGCCGATGTCGTGCAGGTCGCCCTCGACGGTGCCTATGCAGGCCTTGCCGATGGAGGTGGCGCCTTCTTCAGCCAGCAGGGGCTTGATGAGCTCTACGCCCTTGTTCATGGCTCTGGCGGATACCAGAACTTCAGGAACGAAGGCTTCGTTGCGGGTGAAGCGGTCGCCGATGATGCTCATGCCGTGGAGCAGGCCGTCGTTAAGGATGGTCTGAGCGGAATGGCCCTCTTCAATAGCCTGGGGAACGAGAACCTTGATGTCCTTCAGCTTGCCGCCCTGGATAGCGGCGGAAATATCATTGATAATGCTCATTTTAAAACAGCTCCTAAACAAAAAATTATTATTTTTGAGAATGTTAAAATTATATCAGCCTTTTTCTCATAAATGAAATATCAAAAATACCTTTGGTTATGCATTGAACTCATAACCGTAATATGTTATAGTTGGTTTGAGGTGCAATATTATGACTATCAAGCAACTTGAATATTTTATGGAAACGGCCCGGCAGCTGAGTTTTTCCAAGGCCGCCGAAAACCTGTTTATAAGCCAGAGCGCCCTGTCCCGCTCCATCGCGGCGCTGGAGGACGAGCTCGGCACCATACTGCTTTTCAGAAACCGCCACTCCGTGGCCCTTACCCCCTCGGGGATTCTGCTGGCCAGCCACATTCCCCGTCTGCACGCCGAGCTGGCGCGCACGGTTGACCTGGTGCGGCAGGCTCACGAGGGTATGCGCGGTCAGGTGACCATCGGTGTTGAGACCGGCCTGGCTCTGCCGGATGTTATCGACGAGGCTATACGCTATTTCCACGTAAGCATGCCCTTTATAAACGTTCTGCCCCGGTGCATCGAATGCGGAGACCTTTTTCAGGAGCTTGCAGACGGGCGGGTTGATTTTATCATCACCTACGTGCCCGAGGGCAGTGAGCTCAGCACAGAGCACCTTTCAATCCCCTTTGAAAAACAGCGGGTATTTCTGGCCTCATCCTCCGCTCAGCGGTGGCTGGGCGAAAAGGTCACGCTGAAAGAACTTGCCGACGCGGAATTTATTCTGGGCGGCGGCGCCGACACCCTTCCCGCCCGCCGGTGGAAGCAGCTTTGCGCCGGAAACGGCTTTTCGCCAAAGCTCAGCCACGTGGACAGCAGCGCCACCTGCGAAATTATGATAGGCCTGGGCGCCGGCGTGGGATTTTTCCCCGGAGAGCACCGCATTTTCGCCTCCTCCCCGTCCATAAAGAAAACCTCCGTTGAGCCGGCTTTCTTCGTAAATCCCACCCTGATATGGAACAGGTCCAACCTTAATCCCAGTGTGGAAGTTTTTGAAAAGGTAATCCGCGGCGACATTTAAAAATACATACAGCAAGACCCCCGCCGGAGCGGGGGTCTTGTTTTATGCTTTATGATTTCGGCTTTATCCTGCGGCGGATTCCGAAGATGTCCCATGCGAAGCGCTCTTCCAGATAACCCATGATACCCTTGGGAGCAACCATGATGAGGATAACGGCGATGATACCCAGGATAAGGTTGCTGTATCCGGCAAAGTTGTAAAGTATCTGGGAAAGGAGAACGTAGATAATCGCGCCGATGATGGGGCCTTCGATAGTGCCGATGCCGCCGATGATGACGATGAACACCATGGATACCGTCCACTCGATGCTGAAAGCGTTGGTGGGACGGATATAGGCCAGGTTCAGATAGAGCGCCACGCCGGCAATGGCAGTGACCACGGAGGCGATAAGGAAGCACATCAGCTTGGTGCGGTAAAGTCTTACGCCGCGAACCTCTGCCGCATCCTCATTGTCGCGCATGGCCATAAGAGCCAGGCCGGTTTTGCTTCGCAGTATGAACAGTACCACCGCGATGGACACAATACCGATAACAAGGCACAGGTAGTAGAAGGTGTTCAGGTTCATTCTGTAGGCAACGGTGATGTTGTAACCGATGCTGTACTTGACAAAGGCCCAGTTTGCGAAAAATACATACAGAGCCTCGGCGATAATCCAGGTGCCGATGGTGAAGTAGACGCCCTTCATCTTGAATATGGGCAGGGAGATGATAAGGGCAAACACCACGGCGATGACCGCCGCCAGAATGAAGGCCAGCCAGATGGGCTTGCCGTACTGCTGGGTGGTCAGAGCCAGAACGTAGCCCGCAAGACCGATAAATGCCTGCATACCCAGCGATACCAGACCCGTGTAACCTGCCAGCAGGTTCCACATCTGGCTTACCGCCATGTAAAGGAAGATAAGTATCAGAATGTTGCGGATATACGCGCCGCCCACAAAGGGCATTACGATAAGAACGATGAGTATGACCGCCGCCACGATGAGCTTTATCAGAGAGGCGGTTTTGGACTGGGCTCTCAGGGAGCTATGATTGTTTTTCATCACTTACACCCCCTACTTACGCTTGGCGTTGGACAGCAGACCCGCGGGGCATACGGTCAGCAGGATGAGCATGACGATATAGCCGCTGAAAATCTGGTAGCCGGTGCCGAAGAAATAGGAGCCCAGAAGCTGGGCAAGTCCCAGAATGATGCCGCCCAGCAGAGTGCCGGGGATACTTCCCATGCCGCCGATAACAACAACGCCGAAGGCGATGATAAGGTACTGGGGGCCGGAGTAGGGATAGAATACGAAGGTGTTGCCCACCAGCAGACCCGCTATACAGGCCGTGGCCATGGCGATACACATGGTGACGGAGTACATCAGCTTGGTGTTGACGCCCATAAGCTCCGCGGCGCGGACGTTATTGGCGCTGGCGCGGATGGCGCGGCCCATGCGGGTGCGCTTGATGAACAGGGACAGCAGTACGATTACCACCACCGCAACAACAAAGTTTGCCAGGTAGGCGCCGGAGATGGATACGTAGTCACTGCTTACAACGTTTACGGTGGCGAAGGCGCTCTTTATGGAGCGGGCGTCGGCGCCGAAGATAAGCTGCAGCGCGTTCTGGATAACGATGGACACGCCGAAAGTAACCAGCAGAGCCGGGTTGGGGCCCTTGTCAATTACCTTGTTTACAAGGAAATTCTGGAACAGGAAGCCGAACACCACCATACAGGCGATGGCCAGCACCAGCATCAGAATAATGTTGCCGTTGAACACGGTTCCGAACACCATAACGATGAAGGAACACATGATCATAAGGTTGCCGTGGGCAATGTTGGTCAGACCCATGATGCCGAATACCAGCGACAGGCCCAGACCTACGATAGCGTAAAGGCCGCCCAGCAGAATGCCGGTAACGATAGACTGAATAAGCAATTCCATATGTGCCTTCCTCCTTTACGCGTATTTGTTGATGCCGAAATAGGCGTCTTTTACTTCTTCGATGGGCAGGTCGCAGCTGGGTCCTTCCATTACCATGCCGCCCTTTACCATGACGTAGCTGTAATCGGAATACTCAAGACTGCGGCCCACGTCCTGATCCACGATCAGGAAAGTTACGCCCTCTTTGTTGATCTCGGTCAGCTTTTCATAAATCTCGCCGATAACAACGGGAGCAAGACCCAGGGAAAGCTCGTCGCAGATGATCATTTTCGGGTCGGCCATAATGGCGCGGGCAATAGCCAGCATCTGGCGCTGACCGCCGGAAAGGAATGAGGAAAGCTGCTTTTCCTTCTCTTTCAGAATGGGGAACAGAGAATATACCTTCTCGAAAAGCTCATTTTTCTTTGCCGCGGCACGCTTCTGATAGCAGCCCATGAGAAGATTTTCACGGACGGTCATCTCGTCAAAGATACAGCTTCCCTCGGGAGCCATGGCGATGCCGTTTCGCACGATGACGCTGGGCTTAAGGCCGGTGACTTCCCTGTCCTCAAAGAAAACGTGGCCCTCGGTGGGTTTATGCTCGCCCATGATGGCGCTGAGCAGGGTGGATTTGCCTGCGCCGTTGGCGCCGATAAGGGCGGTGATGCTGCCCTCTTTTACCTTAAGGCTGGCGTTGGTGACGGCGCGGAAATCTCCGTAGGAAACGGAAAGATTTTCAGCTCTCAGTATGTATTCGCTCATTTCTTTTTCACCCCCAGATAGACCTCTTCAACTTCTCTGGAAGACATGACCATTGCCGGCTCGCCGCAGATGACATCCACGCCGTTGGCCATACAAAGCACCCTGTCGGTGCCCTTGAGCATGGTCTGGATAACGTGCTCGATCCAGATGATGCTGTAGCCCAGTTTGCGCATCTTGGCTACGATCTCCAGAACGCCGGCTATTTCAGACTCGGTCAGGCCGCCGGCCACCTCGTCAAACAAAATAACCTTGGGCTTGGACGCCATTGCAACACCGATCTCAAGACGCTTACGGTCCAGCAGGCCAAGCTTGCCGGCAAATGTAAGCGCATGCTCATTCATACCGATGATATCAAGAATCTCCTCCGCCTGAGCCGCGGCGGCCTTTTCGCTCATACCCGCGCCGTATACGCCGCCGGTGATGATATTTTCATAGGCCGTCATGCCCTCGAAGGATTTGGGAATCTGGAATGTGCGGCCGATACCCATGCGCACACGCTCATAAATGCTTTTTTTGCTTATCTCCTGGCCCATAAAGGTGATAGTGCCGGCGGTGTTTTTCAGAACGCCGGTGAGAATATCAAGCATAACCGTTTTGCCCGCGCCGTTGGGACCGACAACGCCCAGTACCTCGTTTTCGTACAGGTCGAAGTTGATGGAGCGCAGAACATGGTTGCTTCCGAAGGAGATGGCAAGGTCTTTTACACTCAAAATCGGTGTCATTTTTGCAGGTCATCCTCTCTTTCGGCATTTTTCGCCGGAAAATGCGAAGTTTGCCGGAAAATACAACTTGGCAGGGGGCGCAAAGCGCCTGCCCCGCCGTTTTTTTTGCAAGCCCTGCGCGGATTACCGCGCAGGGCTTACACGGTGGTGGATATGGTTTATTTGCCGGTGGTGTAACCGGGAATAGGTGCTACGTCAGCAGTAGCCTTGATGTCGGGGAAGGATACGGAAGCAACCAGGTTCTTCTCGTACTCCCAGGTCTCGCCGGCGACCCACTGGATGGTGGGGCAGGGAACGGCGGCTACGTTGTCCTCGTTGAAGGACAGGTGGCCATAGATGCCGTCGTACTCAACAGCGGCGATAGCGTCGCGGATGGTGGCAGGCTCCAGATCCTTGCAGTTTCTCAGAGCAATGTCCAGAATTTCGAAGGTGGACACGTCGTAGCCCAGAGTTGCGGGGAACTGGCTGTTGTTCTCGGTTTCCCAGGCTTCGCAGATGGTTTCGCAGGTGTAGTCAAGCAGGGAGGAGCTGTAGGGGAAGGACCTATCCCACAGAACTTCGCTCATCAGGTTTTCGCCGATGGCGCCCAGGGCAGAAACGTCGGTGCCGAAGTGCTCAGCCTTGCCGATGATGCAGACCTTGGGAATGTAGCCCATCTGGTGGCACTGCTGCCAGAAGGTGGTGAAGTTGGGGGTGATCTGGTTGGCCATTACGATGTCGCAGTCTTCGCTCTGCAGCTTGGAGATAACGGAGCTGTAGTCGGTGGTGCTCATGGGGAAACGGCCGGGATCGACTACGGTGTAGCCGGCGGCGGGAAGCATCTCGTTAAGGTAGCCGGACAGCAGAACGCCGTCAACCTCAGCGTCGAATACGAAGCCGACCTTCTTGTTGGTGTCAACCTTGTCAAGAGCGGCGATGTAGTCAGCCAGAGCCTCTTCCCAATAGAAGAGAACGCCGTAGGACCACTCGTAGGGGCCGCCGGTCAGCCAGCTGTCGGCGGGGGAGTTGGACATCAGAGCGGGGATCTGATAACGTTCGGCAACGGCCGCAACAGGGTTGGTGGTGTCGGGAGTCCAGGCAGCAACCAGAAGGTCAACGCCGGTCTCAAGAACCATCTTGGTGGCAACTTCGGTAGCGGTGGCGGCGTCGGATTCGCTGTCGCCGTAAACTACGCGTACGGGAAGCTTCTTGTCGTAAGCTTCGATGTAGATGCCGCCGTCGGCATTGATGACGTCAAGGCACTTGGCCTCAACCCACTCAATGGCTACGGTGAAGCAGGCCAGAGGGCCGGTGAAGGGGGCGACGTAACCGATAACGATTTCGTCCTTGTCAGCTGCGGGAGGAGTTGCGGGGGCGTTGCCGGTGTTGCCGGCGGGGGGAGTGGTGGTGCTGCCACCTGCGGGAGGAGTTGCGGGAGCGCCGCAAGCTGCCAGGCAGAAAGTCAGCAGGAGAACCACTACGAGAATAAGCGCGGTAAAACGAGTGCGTTTCATAAAATATTCCCTCCTGTTTTTTTATAACGACGGCATCAATACTTGCCGTAGGTTAACGTGGTATCAAACATGGCCTCAAGGTTTTCCTTGTTGCAGCGGTCCAGAACGATGGAGCAGTCCATAATGAAGCCGCCGCCGGGAGCGCAGATGTCGATGAGTTTCTTGGTCTCGTCGATGACCTGCTGCTTGGTGCCGTACATAAGGGTGGAAGTGGGCACATTGCCGCAGATGCAGGCAACCTGACCGACG
>JAFSIK010000001.1 GCA_017439805.1 Oscillospiraceae bacterium | reverse complement strand
GTGTCATAAAAATAAATAAATGTCCGTCTGAAACGAATTTTTACTTGCATTTACTATAGGAATAAGTTAAAATGTTATACATAAATTAAATAACCAGATGAAGCCTGCAGGAAAGTGGCACAAAGGTGCCTGCCGAAGGAGTAAAACTTACAGGAACGCCTTAGGGCGTGTGACCGCAGGTGGATGGGCTTCTGGAGAATCCTGAGCGAATCAGGTGCCGAAGGTGCAAGCGCGTAAGCGTCAATCTCTCAGGCAAAAGGACAGAATATATGATAACGCCACGGCGTTTCGTTAGTCTTTTGTTGTGGGTCTGCCCTTCGGACAGACCCACTTAATTTTTCATCAAAGGAGAGAACAAGATGATTTGGGACGTAGTTGCAAAAGTCAACGGCGCGATTAACGGCGTCGTCTGGGGCATACCGTTTCTTATTCTGATCGTTGGTACCGGCCTGTTTCTCAGCATAAGAAACAGGTTTGTTCAGATTCGCAAATTCGGTTATGCAATGAAAAATACCGCCGGCAAAATGTTCAACAAACAGGCTGCCGGCAAAGGTGAGGTAACTCCCTTCCAGGCGGTAACCACCGCTCTGGCCGCAACGGTAGGTACCGGTAACATTTCCGGTATTACCTTTGCTATTACTCTGGGCGGCGCAGGTTCTCTGTTCTGGCTGTGGATCACCGCTATCATCGGCATGTGCACCAAGTACGCCGAGGTTCTTCTGGCTGTAAAATTCCGTGAACGCAACAAGAAGGGCGACTGGGTCGGCGGCCCCATGTACTACATAAAGAACGGACTTGGCAAAAACTGGACCTGGCTGGGCATTATTTTCTGTATCTTCGGCGCTCTGGCGGCATTCGGTATCGGCAATGCCGTACAGGTAGGCAATATCACCAGCTCCGTTGACACCGCAATCCGCGCATTCAATCCGAACTTCGGCGGCACCCAAACCGTTAATATCATCATTGGTGTGATTATCGCCATTATCGTCGCTCTGGTCCTTATCGGCGGTATCAAGTCCCTGGGTAAGGTAACTGAAAAGCTTATCCCCATCATGAGCATTATTTACATCGTTGTTTGCCTTATCATCATCTTTGCCAACATCACTGAAATCGGTCATGTCTTTGGCATGATTTTCAAGGGCGCTTTCAAGCCTGCTTCCGTTGTTGGCGGCGTAGGTGGATTCACTATTAAGAGCTGCATTACCTGGGGCGTCAAGAGAGGCGTTTTCTCCAACGAGGCCGGCCTTGGTTCCGCTCCCATTGCTCACGCAGGTACCAGTGAGACCAACCCCGTCAAGCAGGGCATCTACGGCATTTTCGAAGTATTCATGGATACCATCGTTATCTGCACCCTTACCGGTCTGAGCCTGCTGATGAGCGGCATCGACCTCAACTACGGCGTAAAGGGCACCACCGCACTCAACGCCTCTGCCTTCGGCACTATCCTTGGTGATAAGCTGGGTGCTATCGTTATTGCAGTTGCAATCATTCTCTTTGCTCTGTCCACCGTACTCAGCTGGGGTCTTTACGGTTCCCGCTGCTGCGAGTTTATTTTCGGTACCAAGAGCATCCGGATATATCAGGTCATCTTTGTAATCATTACCATTATCGGCGCCACCATGAGCCTGGATCTGGCCTGGGACATCGCCGATACCCTCAACGGCCTCATGGCAATCCCCAACCTTATCGCCCTGCTGGCACTGTCCGGCGTGGTTGTAAAGTGCACCAGAGAACATTTTGGCAAGGACAAAAGACTGAAATAAAATGCGATAAAGCAAAAATGGCTATATAAACAACCAAACAGGAGATGGAACCATTCCATCTCCTGTTTTTGTGTTAATAACACATATCTTTATCCGCGAAAGTATTGATTTTTTTGGTTTTCATTATATAATTAAAACAATATAAAAAGAAATGTTTTTAATTATACGCTTGCAGGCGAAGTGTTTATTAATTAAAATCACGATGAAAGGAAAACCGTTATGCTATTGGCCAAGCAGTTGAACATAAGCACAATGCAGATGTACTATTTTATAGAAGTTGCAAACTGCGAAAATTTCACTCTTGCCGCCAAACAGCTTTACACGACTCCCTCAACCCTCAGCAAGGCCATCGGATCACTGGAAACAGAATTGGATGTAAGGCTTTTTGTGCGCAGCAACAAGCGTCTGTATATTACCGAAGCCGGCAGGCATCTTTACCATACCTGGAAGAAGTATCTTGCCGGAATCGAAAACTCCATTCTTGAATGCAGAACAATGTCCGGCGGCGTACAGAGCGGTCTTGTTATAGGCGGTCTGGATACACACAGACTCAGCCAGATTTTATTCCCCATTATCAGAGAATATAACGCGGAATACCCGGGCGTTGATATTCTTGTTGAAACATGTCCCGCTCAGGAAATCCGTAAGAAACTTATTTCCGGAGCCTTTGACCTTGTTTTTACCGTTTTGTATGATGTGGAACAGCTTGGCTCGGATGACTTTGAATATCAGGTTATCTCCAAAACCAACCACTGTGTATGCGTTCTGGAGGACAGCCCACTGGCGCAGAAGGAAGAAATAACGATTGCGGATTTGAAGGATTATGATTTTCTTTGCATAACTCCTATGAATACGCCGAGTTATCACAAAGAGCTTGCTGATATTTGCAAACCCGCAGGATTTACTCCACACGTTTCCAGATATGTGCCCTCAGCACATTCCCTTGCATTTAATCTTACAAGCAACCGGGAGCTATTTATCTGTGATAAATATTACAGCAATTTGCCGAAAACCGGCGTTGTTATCAGGCCTATCCAGAATACCAGAAGCGGTGTTGTGGTAGCATGGCGCAGAGAAAACACAAAACCGGAGCTTATTCATCTTATTGATACACTCATGAAATATGTATACCGTCAGCTTGAAAACAAACAACCGTGAGTATTAAAAATCGCCGTCCTGACAACCGTCGGGGCGGCGATTTTTTGTTTCTGATATGTAGATTTACTGTACGGTCCAGCCGCCGTCAACCATAAGCACACTGCCGGTGGTCATGCTGGCCTCTTCAGAGGCAAGGAAAGCTACGGCACTGCCGACTTCTTCGGGAGTGGCCAGACGGTGCATGGGGATCATGTTGTTTACGAATTCACGGAAGTTGGGATCTTCCATGCGCTTTCTGGAAATATCGGTGAGAACAAAGGTGGGGGCAACACAGTTAACAGTGATGCCGTACTGGGCGTAATCCAGCGCAAGACCGCGGGCCAGAGCAACGACCGCACCCTTGGTGGCGCAGTATGCGGCGCTGTTGGGACGACCCACAATGGAAGCCTGGCTGGCGGTGAAGATGATGCGTCCGAATCCCCGTTCTTTCATGCCTTCGATAACCTGACGCATAGGCAGCAGACCGCCGCGCACGTTTATATCAAAGTGTCTGTCCCAGCTGTCGCAGGAGATAGTGGCGGTGTTTTCGCAGGTATTTATACCTGCGTTGCAGCAGAGGATATCCACTTTACCAAAGACTTCCTCGATTTTTTTCATGCCGCTGATAACCATTTCCTCGTTGGCAACATCCATCTCAACAAAGATTACTCTTACGCCGTATGCGGCAGCATCTTTGATGGCATCTTCAGCATTTACACCGGGCAGATCGCAGATTGCAACGTCCGCGCCCTGGGCGGCCAAACACTTTACAAGACCTCTTCCTATGCCTGCGGCTCCGCCGGTAACTACGGCAACTTTACCATTAAGTTCAAACATTTTTGGGTGCCTCCTTTTGAAAATTGATGCTATTATTCCACAAAAAAATCTGGTTGTAAATCGTTTTTGCTGTGAAAAAATGTCAAAGAACGTTGAAAAAAGCTCGCTTTACAGATGCTCATATTTCTGAATATAATTGACCCAATTCCACGAGAATTGCTTAACAAAAACAAAAGAAAGGTGAAGCAAAAGATGAAACGTATGTCCAAAATTCTGAGTCTTGTTCTCGCAGTTGTACTCCTTGTTGGCGTATTCGCCGCCTGCGGCGCTCCCGCCACTCCTCCCGCTGATTCCACCACTCCTCCCGCTGATTCCGGCACCACTACTCCTCCCGCAGACACCAAAGAGCCCGACGCAGCTCCCGCCGAAACTTACGAGTGGAAGGCTGCCAACGTTCTGGCCGCCGGCGGCGCCTGGGACATCGGCCTGCAGGAATTTGCCAAGCTCCTCGACGAGAAGAGCGGCGGCGCCATCCATCTGGAAATCTTCAACGGCGGCACCCTGGGCCAGGAGCGTGACACCATCGAAGGCCTGCAGATCGGCAGTGTTGACTTCGTAATCTGCTCCAGCGCCACCCTGTCCAACTTCATCGATACCCAGAACATCTGGGACCTGCCCTACCTGTTCCAGACCTCCGAGGCCGCCCGCGGCGTTCTCGACAGCCAGATCGGCACCGACTGCCTGGCCACCCTCTCCAGCGTAGGCATCAAGGGCCTGGGCTACTGGGAAAACGGCATGTACATCCTTGGCAGCACCAAGCCCATCAGAACTCCCGAAGATATGAAGGGTCTGCGCATCCGCTGCATCGAGAGCAGCCTGCAGGCTGACCTGTACTCCGCTTTCGACGCCAACGGCGTTGTTATTCCCTGGGGCGACATCTACACCTCCCTGCAGCAGGGCGTTTGCGACGTAACCACCACCACTCTCCCCAACATGTATTCCGCCAAGCAGCATGAGGCTGCCAAGTACATCACCCAGGCCAACCAGATCTACGGCCCCGCTCCTCTGCTGATGAGCCAGGATCTGTGGGACAGCCTGCCCGCTGACATTCAGGCTATTGTTCAGGAAGCTGCCGACGAGGCCAAGCTGGTAGAGCGCGCAGCTGTTGACGCTGCTCTGGCTGAAACCATCGAGATCGTTACCAACGAGGGCTGCGAAGTTATCCAGGTCGATACCGCTGCTTTCGCCGCTATCGTTGAGCCCCTGTACGACAAGTACGTAGGCACCATGGGCATCACTCAGGAAATGTTTGACGCTGTTCGTGCCGAGGCTGAAAAGTATTATTAATAGACCCGCTTACGCAAACAAAATCCGTTAAAACTGACCCCTGATCTGATTTTAGCGGTATAAGTTTTCAACCAACAAGGGGGGAAAAACGCGATTTAACCGCATTGTGTAATGAAAAAGGTTTTAAAAGTAGTTTATCGAATTGAGGACGTTCTGGTCTTCCTTACGGTAGTGGCCATGGTACTGGTCGTATGCTGGAGCGTTCTTTGCAGACGAGTATTTATGATCCCCTTCCTGGTGGGCGAAGAGCTCAGCCGTTATCTGATGATATGGGGTGTATTTATCGGCATAGCCATCGGTGTTCGCAGAAAGAGCCATGTTGGCATCAGAGCGCTTGTTGACGTTCTTCCCATCGGATCCCAGCGAGTTGTGGATATCATCCAGCTTGTCATCACCACCGTAATGTATGTGGTTTTCGGAATTGTTGCCTTTGGTATGATTCTGAAATTTATGAAGACCGGCCAGACTTCCACCATGCTGCGTCTGCCCATGAGCTTTGTTTATACCATTTTACCCATTGGTTTCTGGCTCAGCGCTATTCACTCCGTACAGGAAATCATACAGTATGTGCGGGATATGAGAGCGCCTAAGGAACAGGAGGCGGCACAATGACAGCTTTAATTCTCTTCGCCTCTCTGGTTATCCTTCTGTGCCTGGGTACACCTATTGCGGTGTCCCTTGCAGCCAGCAGTATTATTACAGTTCTTGCAACCGACGTACTGCCCGTAATTTCCATGGGCCAGAAATTCTTCACTTCCATTGACAGCTTCACCCTGATGGCCATTCCGTTTTTCATGCTGGCCGGCGCTCTGATGAGCAGCGGCGGCATTTCCAGACGACTGGTCAACCTGTGTAAGGCTCTCTTTGGCTGGCTCCCCGGCGGCATGGGCGTTGTAACCGTATTTGCCTGTATGTTCTTCGGCGCGGTTTCAGGCTCTCCCACCGCTACTGCAGCGGCCATCGGCTCCATTATGGTGCCCGCTCTGCTGGCTGAAGGTTACTCCATGGGATTTGCCCTGGCAACCGTTGCATCTGCCGGCGTTCTGGGTTGTATCATTCCTCCCAGTGCGGTAATGATTAACTATGCTTCCGTATCCAACGCATCTGTCGGCGCCCTCTTTGCAGGCGGTATTATGCCCGGCGTTGTTATGGGAATTTTCCAGTCCGCCATATGCGTGCACTACGGCATAAAGCATAAGATTCCCAGAACCAAGTTCAACCTGCCCCAGCTGGGCAAAGCTTTTGTGCAGTCCATCGGCGCGCTGCTTATGCCCATCATAATCCTCGGCGGCATCTATACCGGTATTTTTACTCCCACCGAATCTGCGGCCGTGGCCTGCGTTTACGGCTTCATCGTTGGCAAGTTCGTATACCGTGAGCTGTCCTTTAAGGAAATTTACAACATCGGACTTTCTTCCTCTGCCTCCTCCGGCATGATAATGTTCATTGTTGCAGCTGCCGGCCTGTTCGGATTTATGATGGCAACAGAATCCATTCCCGCCACGGTAGCCGAATTTATGCTCGGTATTTCCAACAGCAAGATAGTATTCCTCCTTCTTATAAACCTGCTGCTGCTTATTGTAGGCTGTTTCCTGGAAACCACGGCTGCAGTATTGATTCTTGGCCCCATTCTTGTACCGATTCTGCCTCTGTACGACATAAATCTGGTACATTTCGGCCTGATTATGGTGCTCAACCTTACCGTTGGTATGCTTACTCCTCCTCTGGGCGTCAACCTTTTTGTTGCATCCAGTATACAAAAACAGCCTGTTGAGGCAGTAATCAACAAGCATCTGGCAAAGTACATCATCGTTATGATTATAACCACTCTCATCATTACCTTCGTTCCCGAGATAGTTATGGTCATCCCCAATCTGATCGCTTAAGCTTTCTTCACAGTTTATAAAGCAAGGTACGCCGTGGCATAAGGTAATCTTTGCTGCGGCGTATCGTGTATAAACTTCTGTATTTTTACTTCAAAGGAGGTCCGAGTATGGCAAATAAGCAGGAACTCTACGACGAGAGAGTCAAACGTATGCAGGCTGCCGTAAATCTGGAGACCTATGACCGCGTACCCATCGTTCCCAAAATGAATTTCTTCTACGGCAGTATGTACGGCGTAAACAGCTATGCCTCTATGTCCAATTTGGCCAATCTGGTGCCTGCTGTTAAAGCGTACATCCAGGAGTTCCAGCCTGATGCCGTTTGGGCACCCGCCCAGCCCCCTCTGCACGCAGTTGATGCGCTTGGCTGCAATTATATCCGCTGTCCCGGCCCTGATTTTAAAATTGGCCTTGACGAGTCTTTCCAGATTCTGGACGGAGAGTACATGTACGAGGAAGAATACCCTGAATTCTGCCTCGACCCCACCCACTTCATTCTTACCAAGTGGCTGCCCCGCCGCAACAAAAAGCTGGCTGGCCTTGCCAAGCTGAATTTCCAGGATGCAATTGAATATGGTTTATTTGCAAGTATTGCACCCTTTGACGATCCCGAGGTCCGCGAGGCTGTAACCGCTCTGCAGACCGCCGCTTACCACTCAAAAAAGTGGCTGGCCGGCAGCGAGGCGTTTTACAAAGCCTGCATTGAAGAGGGTGTACCCCTTGGCCCCACTCTGGGTCATACCTGCCCCTTCGATATGCTGGCGGATAACTACCGTGGCATGGTAAACGCCGTAATGGACACTATGACCTGCCCCGATGAGGTGCACGAAGCCCTGGACGTAATGACCGAGCTGTGTATTAAAAATGCCCTCAACGGTCTGAAAGCCATGGGCCACAAATACCTGTTCATTCCTCTGCACAACGGCGTTGACGAGTTTATGAGCAAGGAAACCTACGCCGAATTCTACTGGCCCGGCCTTAAAAAGCTGATGCTTGCCGGCATTGAAGCAGGACTGACTCCTTACGTATTCTGCGAAGGCAACTACAACACCCGTCTTGAGCAGCTGTGCGACGTACCCAAGGGCAAGGTCATCTACATGTTCGAAAAGGTGGACATGAAGAAGGCCAAGGAAACCGTCGG
>JAFSIK010000018.1 GCA_017439805.1 Oscillospiraceae bacterium | reverse complement strand
TGCGGTTTCATCGGCGGCATCCCCGTCATCTTCGACAGGAGGCTGCTCAACAGGCTCATCGGAAGGCTGTTCGTCGGGCTGTTCGGGAGAAACTTCCTCCACGGGGGCCTGACCGTCGGCGCAGCTTCTCAGATACTCCGCCAGACTTACCAGATACTCTTCTCCCGCACCGGTTTCCACGCTGATGCAGTAAACGAGGCCCGCGTCCTCATCATACCAGAAGCACACGCCCTCCTCGCCGGTGTTGTAGCGAACATTTCCCGGGCAGCCGTCAATATCGCAGCTTCCGGCCTTTTCCCAGGCATAAAACATACCGGAAATGTCTTTCAAACCGTCGGCTTTCACGGCGCGGTAAGTACATTCCGTACCGTCCAGAACAAATCTGCACTGACCCATTTTCGTGTCGCTGTCGCCGTGGTCAATAAGCTGATATACTGCATCGGTGGCACGTCCGGGTAAGGTCAGTGCCACACCCAGTTCGTTTTCAACATCCTGGGCGGTCGCAGATGTGACGGGGTTTGCAACTCCCACATTGCCTGTGCCGCCGGGAGAGGCGGAGCCGGAGTCGTCGCCGCTGTCAACGCCGCAGGCGCAAAGGGACAGGGCGGTTATAAGCACCAGCAGCAATGCTGTCAGTTTTTTCATATTCATCATCCTTTTATCGGTCTATAGTATAGACGGCGAAGTCCGACGGAAAGTTTCAGTCGTTTACGTTTTTTTAGACCCACTGGGCGGTATGGCTGACAAAGCGTGCAGCGGCGCTGTCCGGGTCAAGAGGTGAAGTGGCTAAAGCAATGGTACGGCTGGCGGCGGGGAGGATTTCCCGTATGACTACCCGGGCGCTCCTGCCTCTCAGCAGCAGCTCCGGCATTATGGTAATGCCCAAACCCTTTTCCACCATAGCCAAAATTGCGTAGTCGTCCTTGGTGGTGAATTTTACTCTTGGGCTTACGCCGGCTTTTTCCAGCGCGCGTCTGTAATCCTGGTCAGAACCCTCCAGAAGGCTGATAAAAGGATACAGGGCCACGTCTGCGGCTTTTACCGCTTCCTGCTTGACAAGAGGATGACCCTCGGGCATGACCACCATAAGCTTGTCCCGACAAAGAGGTACGCACTGAAAACCCGCCGGTCCGGGCATGGTTACAAAAGCCGCGTCAACGCTGCCATCGGCAAGCCATTGCTCAATGTCGTGATAGTCACCGTTTAATAATTTAAATTCCACGTTGGGATATTCCTGCTGAAACTCCTTGATGATACCCGGCAGCCAGTTGACCGCAACGCTGGTAAAAGCCGCCACACGGATAACGTCGCTGCTTTCACTGCGGATTTTCTGCACAAGATTTTCAAGCACGCGATTTTTTTCGATTATCGCCTTGATAAGAGGCAGCACCTTCTCGCCGGCCTCGGTAAGCTTTGCGCCGCTGCGGTTTCTAACCAGCAGGGGGAAACCGAAATCTGCTTCAAGACTGCTTATTATATGGCTCATGCCGGACTGGGTAAGTCCCAGTGCCTGAGCCGCCTTTGTAAGGCCGCCCATTTCCGCTGACATAACGAATGCCTCGTATTTTTTGATGTTCATATTGCATCACCATTAAAAAAACTAATGATTTGATGATACATTCAAATGAATAAAAAAGCAAGGCATAAAATGTTAAAAATAATTAAGAGCAGACCTTTACGGTCTGCTCATTTCACCGGTAAAGCCCGCCCGGCGCGGATTTTACTCGCCTTTGTACTTTTTGCGTGTGGCCATACCGCCCCGCAGATGGCGCTGAGCCTTGTTTTCGTCCAGCACGGCCTTGACCTGCAGATAAAGACTGCGGTTGTAATCCTTAAGTCTTTCCGACAGATCCTTGTGCACCGTGCTTTTGCTTATGCCGAACTTCTGGGCGGCAGAGCGGACGGTGGCACGGTTTTCAATTATGTAGACGGCCAGCTCGCAGGCTCTCTCTTCTATGTTGGTACGCATCTTAACCACTCCCAGCACATAGTCCTCGGCACAATATATGTGCGGGAAATTTGGAATATGTTTTGCTGCGGCGGCACAAATTCTGTGAAAAAGGTTGCTATTTTTTCATATTATTGGTATAAAGTATATGTTAAGTAAATTTGCAAAAAAGCTATAAGGGAGTGTTTGATTAATGGAGAAACGGTACGGTCTGCCGACAGCCATAGCAATGGTAATTGGCACGGTTATCGGTTCCGGCGTATTTATCAAAGGCGGCAAGCTGCTCAATATGACCGGCGGTGCTCTGGGACAGGCGGTTCTGGTAGTTGGCATCGTTGGTGTAATCTGCATCATCTGCTCGCTGGTCTTCGCGGAACTGGGTTCCAAATATGAAAAGGTAAACGGCGTTGTTGACTACGCTGAGGTTGCCCTTGGACCCAAGTATGCCTATTATGTAGGCTGGTTTATGTCAACCATATATACCCCCTGCCTGTCTGCCATTCTGGCATTCTTTGCGGCGGTATTTTTCTGCGCCCTGTGCGGCATTCCCGCCCTTGACTTTACCAACGGCACCGTAAGTGCCGCTGCGGTTGGCCTTGGCGGCGGATTTTTGATGATCGGCTACTGCATCAACGCCATCTCACCCAAGCTGGCGGGTAAACTGCAGGTCAGCATGACGGTCATCAAGCTTATCCCCCTGATTCTTATGGGCGTGGTGGGTACCATCGTGGGTCTTGTAAACGGCTCCACCATGGAAGTTATCAACTATGTGCATACTGATGCATTTACCCCTGCCACCGGCGGTATTTTTGGCGGCGTTGTGGCATTCGCCTTTTCTTACGAGGGTTGGATACTTGCCACTTCCATCAACTCCGAACTTAAAAACGCCAAGCGCAACCTGCCTCTGGCTCTTATCATCGGCGCCGTGTTCTGCACCGTGATATACTGCCTGTACATTTTCTCTCTGAGCTCTGTTGGCGATGTAGGCACCATCATCGGCACCTGGCCTCTGGGCGAAACCCTGCCCAAGATTGCATTCTCCGGCGTTTTCGGCAATGTGGTCGGCACCATCGTTTATGTATTTGTCACCATCAGCTGCCTGGGCACCATGAACGGTCTGATTATGGGTTCCAGCAGAGGTCTGTATGCTGTTTCCTGCCGCGGCATGGGTCCCAAGCCCGAGTTCTTCGGTGACGTAGACAAGCAGAACAACTTCGCCATCAAGTCCGCCATCTTCGGTATGCTCTGCGGCGGCTTCTGGTATGGCTGGACCGCCATTCTCTGGATGCACGGCCCCGACTTCATGGGCGGTATCCACAACTTTATCTGGATCGGCTGGGAGCCTGACGAAATCTCCATCGTAAACCTGTACGCCATGTATATTCCCATGTTTGTTGCCCTTATGGTCAAGAGCAAGGAATTCGGCCCCGTGAAACGCTTTGTGCTGCCCATACTGGGTATTATCTGCTGTGTCTTCATGGTATACAGCTGCTGCGTTGGCAAGGGATATAAGCAGGTCATCGGCTACATCATTTTCTTCGTAATCGTGATGTTTATTGGCTGGCTCATAAACAAGATATCCAGCAAGAAAAGAGAGCGCCTGCCTGACAACAACTAAACAAACATAAAGAAGGCTCCCGATTGGGAGCCTTCTTTTTATTTTCGGAACACGAAACGGTGTTACTCAGCCTTCTTGATAACGGCGATGGCTTCTACCTCAACCAGGAACTGGGGGGTAGCCAGGCAGCCGGCCTGCAGGATGGTGCTTGCAGGGGGATGGGCAACCAGCTCGGGGCAGTATTCCTGATAGAACTTCAGCTCGGTGGCGCGCATTACGGGGTAGTCCTTGATGTCCTTGAGCATGATGAAGGTTTTAACCATGTTCTCCAGGCAGCTGCCGGCCTCTTCCAGA
>JAFSIK010000017.1 GCA_017439805.1 Oscillospiraceae bacterium | reverse complement strand
CCGATTTTGTCCAGCTTGTCAAAAGTGATGCAGACGCTGTCAAGCTGATCGTCTTCAAAGCCCGCAGCCACAAGGCCGGAGCGAAGTATACGTCTGTCGTTGATACGGACGGTAAAATCGGAAAAGCCAATGCGGGACAGAGCCGTGGAGGTAGTGTGTATAAGCTCAATCTCAGCCTCTGTACCGGGTACGCCCAGCATATCAATGTCGCACTGATAAAACTCGCGCAGTCTGCCCTTCTGGGGGCGCTCGGCGCGGAAAACCCGGTCAATCTGAATACATTTGAAAGGGGCGGGAAGTTTTGTACGGTTGTTTGCGTAATATCGGCTCAGAGGCAAAGTCAGGTCGTAGCGCAGACCCATATCGGCAAGGTTATCGCCGTCAGACAGCGCTTTGTCAAGCTTGTCGCCTCTTTTGAGGATTTTGAAAATAAGACCCAGATTTTCGCCGCCGTCACTCTTTTCGAGGTGCTCGATGTCTTCAAGCATAGGGGTGGCGATTTTTTCAAATCCGAACTCTCTGTATGTGGACAGAATAACGCCTCTAACATAATCACGGATACGTTCCTCACCGGGCAGATAATCTCTGGTACCTCTTGCGGGCGTTGCTTTCATGTTTGTGCCTCCATTTTGTGTTTTTTACGGTAAATTTTATTATATAATGTTTTTCGCATATTGTAAACAAAAAACCGCCCCGGACTTTTGCCCGAAGCGGTATTTTTAACAGTAAATTCAGCCTACCAGAGCGGCAACACGCATCATGACTACCTGGCACTGTTCGTAGGTCATGGTCTCCTGAGGGGCGCAATCGCGTCCCATGCCGATATTGATGATTCCGAGCTCTGTAAGATTTGCAACAGCCTGACGGGCATCGTCGGAAATTTCATCCCCATCGCTGTAAGCGCTGAGAGTTTCCTCAACATCACATTCGGGCATTTCAACGCCGGCAGCCTTGATGAGTTTTTCAATTGCAACGTAGGCTTCCTGGCGGGACAGCAAACTCAGTTCATCCTCAATGCCCATAATCAGGGACACGGATGCGCCGGAGTTGATGGATACGCCAACCTTACCGGAAAGAGCTCCTGAACTGAGGCTGATGAGGTCGGATGCGGTGCAGGGAGTACTGCGCACGGAAACATCGGGAACAGTATTGCCTATGGTTACAATATCGTCAACAGCAGCAGTAAATACAGGAGCGTTGGGGTCAACAAGGTGAGAAACGGTGTAATTGTCAGAGGGCCAGGAAACGGTACGCTCATATGCACATTTGCCGTTATAGCGCCAGTTCTGCTCAATAATGGTGATAACTCCGTCCTCATAGGACTTAACGAGAGCGATATGGGAATAGGCGGTGTTTCTGACATTAACGGGCCAGAAAATAATGTCGCCTTCCTGGGGCTCTTCATCGTCGGTCAGAACTTCAAGGTAGCATTCGGTATCGGAAACGATTACAGGGCCGGTGGAGCGCTGATAAATTGTTACGCCGAAAACAGTATTGTAATAACGGCGGACAAATTCGGTGCACTGCATGGTGGGTCCGTAAAGATTATAGATGGCATCAACGCCGTTAAGGGAATCGGCTACAAAGCCCTCACCCTGAATTTTGATATAGTTACAATCGATGAAGTCTTCACGTTCGGCGGCGCTGACACTGAAACCTGCCACAAGAATGACAATGACAAGAATTGCCACAACCAGACGTTTGCAACTCTTTTTCAGCATTTTCAGCACCTCCTTCAATAATTATTTGTAACCAAACCCAATTTTTGTATCCAAATAGACATTAAAAATGTAACAGATTGTAACCATTTTGTCAATAAGATTTTGTAACCATTTTGTAACATTAGTTGTAAATGTCGAATTTTACCGGATTTTCCACAACATTTAGTATGTCGGCTAAAAATATTTGCACATAAATGAGTTATGTATTATTATGTTATGTATAAAATTACAGGCGGTTCGCCGATTTTTAGGAGGCCGGGCATTGGCAGAGATATTCCACCCCACTCTGGACGGGAATAAAATAAAGACCATCAGCACACTGGGACTTGCTCATATCGGCGACGGTGTGTACGAACTGTTGGTGCGCACTATGCTGGTTTCAGACGGCAGTGCCACCTCTGCTTCCCTGCATAAATCAACCGTGGCGTGGGTAAGCGCCACCGCTCAGGCAGAGGCGGCGGAGAAAATAATGCCCCGTCTCAGCGAAGAGGAAATTGCAGTATATAAGCGTGGCCGAAATGCAAAGGTAGGTACCGTTCCTCACAATACTCCCAGAGCGGTTTATATGAAGGCTACAGGACTTGAAACACTTTTCGGCTGGCTCTATCTTAAAGGTGAAAATGACCGTATAACCGAACTTTTCGCCATTATTACGGAGGAATAAGATGCCCCTTGACGCATTGTTTTTAAACAGTTTGTCCGCTCAGCTTTCCCACATCGCTGTCGGCGCCAGAGTGGATAAAATACAGATGCCATCCCGCGATGATGTGGTACTGCTTGTACGCACACAGAGCCGCGGAAATCTGCGTTTGCTCATTTCAATCGGAACGGCTCCCCGGGTCAATTTCACAAATGCATCATACGAAAATCCTGCTCAGCCGCCCATGTTCTGTATGCTGCTGAGAAAGCATCTATCCGGCGCGCGTCTGGTTTCTCTTACTCAGCCGCCTATGGAGCGCCTGTTAATGATGGAATTTGACTGCCGTGACGAGTTGGGACGCCCCTGTATGCGTAAGCTCATCGTTGAGATGGTACCCCGCAGAGCAAACATCATTCTGGTGGATGACGAGGGAGTTATAATCGACTGCCTGCACAGGGTGGATATGGAAATGAGCCGCAGGCAAGTTTTGCCCGGATTATTCTACAGACTCCCCCCAGCTCCGGATAAACCCGACCCACTCACCTGCCCCGAGGATGAAATCCGCCGACTGCTTGACGGAGCCGAAAGTCTTGACCGCCCTGACAAGGTTATACTTGACTGCTTTATGGGCCTGTCGCCCGCTGTATGTGCCGAACTTTCCTGGCTCTCTCTGCAGCGCCGCGTGCCTCTGGCAGATATTGTGTGCGAGCTGCGCCGCCTCCCCTGTGAAGGCTATATAACAAAATCCGAGGCCGCAGCGTCCGACTTTTCCGTAATCCCTCTTACCTGCCGGGGCGGGGAAAGTTTTAAATACGATGACCTTTCAGAGCTTCTTGAAACTTTTTACGGGGAAAAGACCCGGCGGGAACGCACCAAAAACGCCTCCCGTGACATTCACAGAGCGGTGAAAAATG
The DNA here is from genome assembly GCA_017439805.1 of Oscillospiraceae bacterium. Lineage (GTDB taxonomy): Bacteria > Bacillota > Clostridia > Oscillospirales > Oscillospiraceae > RGIG3171. The sequence continues at coordinate 42,688 of JAFSIK010000017.1, read as the reverse complement.
CCCGCGACAGAGCATCGAAACGACTTGAGGCCAGAAAAATCGAGATAGTTGATGCTGCAAACCGTGAGCACCTTCGCGTTTACGGCGATATCATCACCTCGAATATTCACCGTATGGGCCGGGGGCAGAACAAGCTTGTGGCCGAAAATTACTATGAAGACGAATGTCCCGAAATTGAAATTCCTCTTGACGCACTGCTTTCACCACAGCAAAACGCGGCTAAATACTATAAAGAATACACCAGACGTAAAACAGCCGAAAAATATCTGACAAAGCTGATGCAGGAGGATGCCGCCACAATTGATTATCTGGACAGTGTGCTTGATGAGCTGGACAGAGCCTCTGGCGACAGCGAACTGGCGGAAATCCGTACAGAGCTGAAAGAAGCCGGCATAATCAAAACCGGCGCTGCATCAAAAAAAGAGGCTCGACCCAAACCTCAAAAGCCTTTGGTTTTCACCTCTCCCAACGGATTTGAAGTAATGGTTGGAAAAAACAACCGTCAAAACGACCAGCTTACTTTCAAAACCGCCTCGCGCGGCGACCTTTGGTTTCATACACAGAAAATCCACGGAAGCCATGTTGTCCTTTTTACAAGAGGCGCGGTGGTCCCCGACGAGGATATCGAATATGCCGCTGCCCTTGCCGCCGGGCACTCACAGGCGGCAGAAAGCAGTAATGTACCTGTGGATTGCGCGCTGATTAAAAACGTTAAGAAACCCGCCGGTTCGAGGGCAGGCTTCGTTATCTACGATAATTTCAAAACTTATTTTGTTGACCCTATCAAATAAAAAAGCCGGGATTTCCCGGCTTTTTACGTTCCGTCAAGTTTTATGCGGATATCCCGCGCCAGAGCCTTTATATCGGCAATTGTTCCACCGAAAATTCCGCTGCGAAATATTCCGGCCAGTATTATTACAACAATAGGCCCCCATATCATTCCCCATATACCGCCTGCACTGAAACCGAGAAATACTCCCGTGAGAGTAACAAGCGGAGATACGCCCGCTTGACTGCCCAGTATTTTTGGCAGGAAAAAATTGCGAATAACAAGAATTGCACCGTAAGTAACAATCAAAATTGCAGCCCGTCCGATACTGCCCTGAACCACACTTATCACGGCCCAGGGAAATATCACTATGCCTGCGCCCACATAAGGCAGGATATCCAAAATTGCCATAAGAACCGCCAACAAAAACGCATACTTTACGCGCAAAATCAAAAAGGCAGCAAGTGTCACAGCGCCTACAACAGCGGCGATAATAAGCGTTGCCCGCAAATATCCTCCAAACGCGGATTTTACAATCAGCACCAGAGCTGCAAGCGGATTTTCCGGATCGTCTGATGTCTTTTCAAGATACCACCTGCGCAGGCGCGGAAACCGTCCGGAAATCATAAATGATGTTATAACAAAAGTAAACGTAAACAGTACCACCGACGGCAACGATTTTTTTAAACTGCCTATCATGTCTTCAAGCCCCTGCGTTGCGAGGCTTACTGCGCTGTAAACACCGTCTGAGAGAGTCGCAGTAAGCCCCTGAAGCCTCGCACCTATGCTTCCCGGCAGGTGCTCCAGAATTCCGGCTCCGCTATCAAACAGCCCGTCCAGGAATTTGTTGACATTGCCCCAAATGTTTGCCCAGTTTAGGGCAAAGTTTAAAAGCTCCGAAAGCAACGTAGAAACTATCCATGTCAAAAAACCGCCTATTATTACAAAAACCGCGGCGACACACAGGGCGGATGAAGCGGTATGACGTAATTTGAATTTCTTCATCACAAAACCAACCGCAGGATGTAATGTCATGGCGAAAAGCAGTGCCAGAAGAAAAGGCGCAAACATTTTGATTGCCGATTTTAAAAACAATACTGCAAGGGTCGCGCAGATGCAAAATGCGGAAAATTTGATAAGTAGTCTTGCATATACGCTGCGGTCTCTCATGCATCTCCCCCCTTTTAAAGAATAATATTGACATTCTGATAACGGTATAACACGGCAAGGAGAAAATTAATAAAAAAAGTTTGTTTTTTTAAATTTTTTTACTGAAACCTTATTGACATTTCAGTCAACATTTGTTATTATAACACTCGCCGCTTATGGGAGCATAGCTCAGCTGGGAGAGCACATGCCTTACAAGCATGGGGTCACAGGTTCGAGCCCTGTTGTTCCCACCATAAATTGGCCCGGTAGTTCAGTCGGTTAGAACGCTAGCCTGTCACGCTAGAGGTCGACGGTTCGAGCCCGTTCCGGGTCGCCATCATTCATTTACTGCGGAGCTGCTTTGCAGCTCCGCAGTTAAATGAGGCTCTGTAGCTCAGTTGGTAGAGCAGCGGACTGAAAATCCGCGTGTCGTTGGTTCGATTCCGACCGGAGCCACCAACAGCCCCGGAAAGTTTCGGGGCAATTTGCGGGAGTGACTCAGTGGTAGAGTGTCACCTTGCCAAGGTGAAAGTCGCGAGTTCGAATCTCGTCTTCCGCTCCAAAGAATTAAGGTGTTCGAAAGAGCACCTTAATTAATATGGTGCCATGGCCAAGTGGTAAGGCAAAGGTCTGCAAAACCTTCACTCCCCGGTTCAAATCCGGGTGGCACCTCCAAAAACCCAAACGTATTTGCGTTTGGGTTTTTCTTTATTTATCTGTACCTTGCGCGTTCGCCAAAAAATGGTATATAATATTCCCGTAATAATTACGGAGGTGGGAATATGGATCTGACCAGAAGATATGACCGCAATTTTGGAGCGCTTACCCGCGAAGACAGTGTTGCCATAAGCTCAAAACGGGCCTGTGTAATTGGCTGCGGAGGCCTTGGCGGACATATAATCGAAATGCTTGCCCGCCTTGGTTTTGGTGCAATTACCGCTGTAGACGGCGACGTTTTTGATGTTACCAATCTGAACCGTCAGCTTTTGTCACTTGAGGATAATATTGGCGAGCACAAGGTTCACGCCGCTGTTGCCCGTGCAAGGCAGATAAATTCCAAAGTCCCCCTCTTCCCTGTCAACACTTTTCTGAATGCGCAAAATGCCGGATATATAATTGACAAGCACGACGTAGTATTTGATGCTCTTGACAACATAGACGCGCGCAGAATACTTCAGAAAGCCTGTAAAGAAAAGAATATTCCCCTCATTCACGGCGCTGTCAACGGTTGGCGCGGGCAGGTATCTGTAATTATGCCCGGAGACGACTCATTTGATAAAATTTTCCCTGTTGGCGCAGCTCCTATTGCTGACGAAGGCAATCCTCCCTTTGCTCCCCCCTCTGTTGCCTCAACACAAGTAGCCGAGGCCATAAAACTTCTCTGCGGAAAAGGTGAGATTTTAAGAAACAAACTCCTTGTTATGGATCTCTATACCTGCACTTGTGACATAATTAATTTCTGAAAGGTGTGAGCGCATGATACTGGGCCGGTTTGCTCCCAGTCCCAGTGGCAGAATGCATCTGGGAAACGTTTTTGCCGCAATGCTGGCCTGGCTCTCCGCCCGGTCGCAGGGCGGTGAAATTCTGCTGCGCATTGAAGATCTGGACACTACCCGCTGCACTGATGAAAAAGCACAAATGATTCGGGAAGATTTGTCCTGGCTGGGACTCGACTGGGATTATGAAACCACACCTCAAAAACATCGTACAGAGGCCTATTGCGCCGTTTTAGAGGACTTCAGACAGCGCGGACTGGTTTACCCCTGCTGGTGCACCCGTGGCACTCTGCAGGCGGCTTCCGCGCCTCATGCCTCCGACGGGCACGATATCTATCCCGGATTTTGCCGCAATCTGACAGAAATCGAACGCTCTAAGCGGGAAAAGCCGCCCTCCTGGCGACTTTCTGTACCGGATAAAGTTTACGGATTTTCTGACGGTGTTTTCGGCAGATTTGAGGAAAATCTGGCAAAAAACTGCGGAGATTTCGTTGTGCGCAAAGCGGACGGAATGTTCGCATACCAGCTTGCCGTTGTTGTTGACGATGCGCAGTCAGGAGTTACCGAAATTGTGCGCGGCTGCGATCTGCTTTCTTCCACACCGAGGCAACTGTATATTTATGATCTGCTTGGCACTGCTCCGCCGAAATACTGTCATACTCCACTGCTCCTGGCCTCTGACGGCAGGCGTATGAGTAAGCGTGAAAGGGATATGGACCTTGGCGTTTTGCGGAAGAAATACCGACCCGAGGATATTATTGGAAAGTTGGCCTTTCTTGGCGGCATAATCGATAAAATTGAGCCCGTTTCCGCCGGGGAACTTGTTTCTCGGTTTTCCTGGGAAAAGGTCTCAAAAAGCGATATTATCGTTAATGAAGCACTGTTTTAAGCAAAACCTCCGCCATTTGGCGGAGGTTTTTATTATTCAAGAATAGATGTCTGTCCGTGGAATTCAATCCCCAGATGCTCATAGGCGCGGCGGGTGACGCAGCGTCCGCGGGGTGTTCTTGTAAGGAAACCCTGCTGGAGCAGATAAGGCTCGTAAACATCCTCAAGGGTTATGGTTTCCTCATTAATGGTGGCTGCCAGAGTCTCAAGGCCCACCGGGCCGCCACCGTAGTTTTCGATAATGCTGCCCAGCATTCTCCTGTCCAGAGCGTCCAGACCGAATTTGTCAATCTCAAGCCGGGTCAGAGCATCATCAGCTGCAGCACGGGTTATCCTGCCACCAGAGAAAATCTGAGCAAAATCACGCACCCGACGAAGCAGTCTGTTGGCGATACGGGGAGTTCCCCGGCTGCGGGAAGCAATCTCCACAGAGCCGCCTTCATCAATTTCAACGCCCAGAATGCCCGCACTGCGGCGAACTATCATCGCAAGCTCATCAACGGTGTAAAGCTCCAAACGCTCCACAACGCCGAATCTGTCGCGCAGAGGGGCTGTAAGCTGACCGGAGCGTGTTGTAGCGCCGATAAGGGTGAATTTTTTTAGATCCAGTCGAATGGAGCTGGCCGCGGGTCCCTTGCCCATTATGATGTCAAGGGCGTAATCCTCCATAGCGGGATAAAGTATCTCCTCAACGCTGCGGTTGAGCCTGTGAATCTCGTCAACAAAAAGGATGTCATTGTCATCCAGGTTTGTAAGCAAAGCCGCAAGGTCACCGGGTTTTTCAATAGCCGGTCCGGAAGTTACACGCATATTTACGCCCATTTCGTTGGCGATAACGGACGCAAGGGTGGTTTTGCCCAGTCCCGGAGGACCGTGGAGAAGCACATGGTCAAGAGGCTCGCCACGCATACGGGCAGCTTCAATATATACGGCAAGATTGCTCTTAGCTTTCTCCTGACCGATATATTCCTGCATTCTCTTCGGGCGAAGGCTTATTTCGCCATCGTCCTCGGGAAGCACCTTGGTGGCGATGACAGGCTCGTCGCCGCCGGTGGAAGAAAACTCTATCGCCATTTAAATACCTCCCTATTTCATCATCTTTTTAAGACTCTGTCGAATTATATCCTCCAGAGTCAGATTTTCCACATCAACGCCCTTAAGCGCGGCATTTATCTCCCCAGGGCCGTAGCCAAGTACGGCAAGAGCTGCCATTGCATCGGAAAGTTTGTCCTTACCAACGGCAGAAACAACGGCGCCGCTGCTTCCGGCAAGTTCTGTGGACTCGGCAGACAGCTTGTCCCTAAGCTCAAGAATAATGCGCTGAGCAAGCTTTTTGCCTACGCCGGCAGCGGCAGTAAGCGCCTTTTCATTACCGGTAATAACAGCTGTTGACAGCGCCTCAGGACGGTTTGCGGTGAGTATTGCCAGAGCAACTCTCGGACCTACTCCGGTAACCCCCAGCAGAAGTTCAAAGCTGCGCTTTTCCGCCAGAGTGTAAAAACCGTATATGTCGAAGGCATCCTCGCGGATATTGCAGTATGTATAAAGCTTTACTTTTTTGCCGGTTTCAAGCTGGGCAAGGGTCGTGCCGCTGACAGCGCAGCCGTATCCCGCGCCTCCCACATCGATAACCGCAAGATTGGGTTCGGTATGGGTAACAGTACCGCTCAGATAGTAGAACATACGTCTTTCTCCTTGATGTTTCTCAAAACCGCCGAGGTGCGGGCGTGGCACAGGGCCAGCGCCAGCGCGTCGGAAGCGTCGTCGGGTTTGGCGGCTTCTTTTAAATTAAGCAGCCGCCGCACCATTTCCATCATCTGTTTTTTATCCGCTCTGCCGTATCCGGCAATAGCCTGCTTTACCTGCAGAGGGGTATACTCGTACATGGGTATGCCTCTCTCCTGACCCGCCAGCACCAGCACGCCTCTGGCGTGAGCCACTGCTATACCGGTTTTTAGGTTGGTATTGAAGAAAAGCTCCTCTATGCTGATTGCGTCAGGCTTATACATATCCATCAGCGCTCCGGCGTCCTCGTAAATCTGGCGCAGGCGCTGGGACAGGGGCATACCCGCCGGAGTGGATATAACTCCGCAGTTTATAAATGTCTGCCTGGCGTTACTGCCGTCGATTACACCGAAGCCTATGGTAGCAAGGCCCGGGTCAATTCCAAGTATAATCATCGTGCATCAATTTTCAGTGCGTCGCCTTCACGGCTTACAGCCACCACTGTGACAGGCTCGCGATAGCTGTCAATCATGCGATTTGCAACAGCGTCCTCTATATCACGCTGGATAAGACGGCGAAGATTTCTGGCGCCGAATTTTACGGAATATCCTTTCTCGGTAAGGTAGTCCAGTACATCCGGAGTATAGTTAAAGGATACACCGCGCTCTTTCAGCGCGTCGCTCAGTTCGCGGAGCATAATTGCAGCAATGGATTTGAAGTTCTCCTCAGTAAGGCGGTTGAAGCAGATAACATCATCCACGCGGTTAATAAACTCGGGACGCAGGAACTCCTCCAGTGCCTTGATTGCCTTAGCCTTTCCCTGCTCATTGACGGTAAGGCCGAACCCCACGGTGCCTTCAGAGCGGTCGCTGCCTGCGTTGGAGGTCATGATAATTACTGTATTGGAGAAATTGACCTGTCTGCCGTGAGCATCTGTGATAAGCCCGTCATCCAGTATCTGAAGCAGGATATTAAGAACGTCGGGATGGGCCTTTTCGATCTCATCAAAGAGAATTACGGAGTAAGGCTTGCGTCGAATCTTCTCAGTAAGCTGACCGGCCTCGTCATAGCCAATATATCCCGGAGGAGAGCCGATAATTTTGGACACGCTGTGCTTTTCCATATATTCGGACATATCCAGGCGGATAAGACTTTCAACACTGGAAAACAGATCCTGTGCAAGGCATTTTACAAGCTCGGTCTTGCCCACGCCGGTGCTGCCGATAAATATAAAAGACACAGGGCGTTTTTTGGGGGAAATACCAACTCTTTTACGGCGAATAGCCGCGGTTACAGCTTCAACCGCCTCGTCCTGGCCGATAATGCGGCTCTTCAGCCGGGTATCCATGCCGGAAAGGCGCTCGTACTCCTGTACCTGAATATTGCTGGCAGGGATATCTGTCCACATTTCGATAATGCGGGCAAGATTTTCCGTGGTGATTTCCGGACGGCCTTCCCTTTCAAGCTCCTGAAGGCGGCCGGAGAGCTGCAGCTCCCGGCTGCGCAGATGAGCCATACGCTCGTAAGTGGCAGGCTCCTCCGCCTCACCGCTGGCACGGCGGGCCTCAAGCATTTCGCTTTCAAGTTTGATGTCATCCAGATCCTTCTGTATACGCGCCATTTCGGCGATAACAGCGCTTTTGAGGTTAACGTCGGAGCATGCCTCATCCAGCAGGTCAATGGCTTTGTCCGGCAGGAAACGGTCGGTTATATAGCGCTCAGAAAGATATACCGTTTCGCGGCATATATAATCCGGTATCTTAACGCCGTGGAACTGCTCGTAGTAATGTGCGATACCTCGGATTATCTCAACGCTCTCGTCAAGAGTGGGTTCGTCAACCGTTACAGGCTGGAAACGGCGCTCAAGAGCGGCGTCTTTTTCAATATACTTGCGGTACTCGGCAAAGGTGGTTGCACCTATGACCTGAATTTCGCCTCTGGAAAGGGCGGGTTTGAGAATATTGGCGGCATTCATGCTGCCCTCGGCATCGCCGGCGCCCACTATGCTGTGTACTTCGTCAATGACGAGGATAATGTTGCCAAGCTTTGTTATTTCCTGAATAAGGCCCTTCATTCGGCTTTCAAACTGACCACGGAACTGAGTGCCGGCCACAAGAGCGGTAAGGTCAAGAAGATATACTTCCTTTTCAAGCAGCTTGTAGGGGGCGTTGCCGTCACAGATGCGCTGAGCCAGCCCCTCTGCAATGGCGGTTTTGCCCACGCCGGGTTCGCCGATCAGGCAGGGGTTATTTTTCTGTCTGCGGTTGAGTATCTGGACGACACGTTCAATTTCCTTGTCGCGGCCAACTATGCGGTCAATTTTTCCGGCTTTGGCCTTGTCTGTAAGAGAAATGCAGTAGCTTTCAAGAAACTTGCGTTTGCCGTTTTTCTTATCCTGACGCGCAGCGCCTCCGTTGCCGCCATTGCCGGTACTGCCGTTGGATTTGGAAGGCTCTGCAGGCAGATTTGAGTCATCTCCGGGGCCATTGGGACCGCCAAAAAGTTTGTTGAGGAACGGGAAAGTGGCGGTGCGTCCGTCCTCGTTGTCATCATCGTCGGCAGGCAGACTTTCCGCGCCCTCGGCGCCTCCGAAGGCGTTCATCATCTCGTCGGAGATGCTGTCCAGATCATCGTCGGAAATCCCCATCTTTTTCATGATGTCGTCAACGGGCTTTATGCCCAGTTCCTTTGCACATTTAAGGCACAGGCCTTCATTGACGGTGCTTCCGCCTTCGATTTTGGTTATGAATATGACCGCTACGTTTTTCTTGCAGCGGGAGCAAAGTGTAGGTTGCATGGTTTTCTCCTGTCAGTTGCTTATAAGCCCATGAATTTGGTGAAGATATTGTGTGTCGTAAATTTGCCCATAATCGTATTTTCTATAAGATCGGGGAAAAATGCTCCGGCAAAGCGAAGTATCCAGCCCACGCCGTAAAGCACTACAATACCCAGTACAATACCTGCCACAGCACCGCCGATGGTGTCAACAGTATTATGTCCGCGCAGGTGGAAATTCAGATTGAAAAGATTGGTCACGGCGCCGGCCGCAATAAGTATAACAACCGTTACGAGCACGAAAACAAGCAGATATGCGATAACACCGGCAACTTTTTTCGATACAACATTGAAAAGGTCTGCGTTGACAGTGCTTACTTCATCGGCGACTTCATCGGAAATCCGGTCTGCGGCAGTATCGGCAAAACCGATCTCAAGCAGAGTCAGATAGGCGGCGCTTTTAACGGTGCCGTCATATTTGGGAGTAGGATTTTTCTCCTGACGCTTGGCCTCTTTCTCGGCCTTTTTCTCAAGCTTCGCCGCTTCCTTGGGGTCGTCGGGAATCTCCTGCTCTACCTCTTCCCTCTCGTCAAGTCCGATTGCCACTCTGCCCGCGTTTTCAATGGGAGAACAGATGAGGGGATAAATAGCCGTACTGAAAGGCTCGGAAAATCTATCGGACACGGCTCCGCCCACACCAAATGCGGCAACAAACACGATAATGCCCGCCAGAGTCATAATAAGACCCCTGCGCCAACCGCGCCAGCAAAACAGCGCCAATATTACAATTACGATCAAAAATACAAGGAATGCTTTCATTTCGTTCCTCCTCGAACCGCCTTGCCGCTTGCGTACAGATCGGCGGTGGATATGCCGGTAAATATTACAGAACCATCGGCTCTTACAAATACTTTCTGATGTCCGGCAAAATTATCGATTGAACTGATGGGCATCAGTTCTTTGTCGAGAATTACAGCTGAGGTATCCTCAAGCAGGGCTACTTTTCCGGCGCCCGCATCCATGGAGTTTATTTCGTTCTCTGATGAATAAGACGCGATTTGTTCTCCATCGGTTCCCACAATGGAAACCAGACATTTTCCGCCGCCCTTGTACCGGTTGAAAAGAAGCACCACCTGGTCATCCATACCGAAAGATACATCTTTCAGATACATACCGCCGTAGGAAAATTTACCCTTTTCCCCAAGGGTTTCCGCGTCCAAGAACAGCAGTCTGTTTTCACAAACAATGCAAATGGTTTTCTTATCGGCGTAGCCTATATCCAGCACCAGCTCATCGCCAATGTTCTTCGTTGCCTTGACTTCGGAAGAACCCATATCGTAAAGGTCGATGCGGTTTAAAACAGCACCGTCCTGCTGGGAGGCAACCGCCACGGCAAGATGCACGCCGTTTGGTGAAAGTTCTGCCGCAGTGGCATAACCGGACGTATAGCCGCAGTAATAAACTTCTCTGCCGCGTCCGTCAAAAACAGTTACGGATGAACGGTAGCCGCTTTCCCGCCAGCTTACTGCAAAGCTGCCGCTTTTGCTTACGGAAACGCTCGTGATACTGCCGTCCACGCTGCCTTCATACACATCTCTTATTCCGGTGAAGGCCGTCACGCTGCCGCCGCCACGGTCATAGACCACCGCGGTATTACCCGCGGATGCAACGGCGGGAGATTCAAGATCCACGGATTTGCTTAAAACCTCGTCACCGTTTCGGTTGTAATACTTAACGTCGGTTTCCGAGGCCATAACAAGGCCGTTTTTCAGGGCTGTATAGACGTTTTCCTTTCCGGATTGGTACTGATACACCTGGCTGAGTCCGCCATCGTTTTTATCCAGGGCAAAATGAGCAGTGACTCTGTAAAAAAATCCCGAGCTTTCCTCACTGCTGTGGATAATTACGGCACTGACAACGCAGACCACAAAAACTGCCGCAATAGCAGAAACAATGGCTCGAAGCGGACTGCGCCGCTTTTTGCCGTGCTGCTCAGCCTGGGAGTTTTCGATATTCAATTCCGGGAATTTAACGACATTTCCCTGTTTTTTACTCATCAAAAAAGCTCCTCATACAGCCGTCATAAACAAGTTTTGTCATATAAAGCCCGTCGGGGGGCAAGGTGGGGCCGGCAAGACAGCGGTCTCCGCCGGCCAGAATTTCATCAATTTCCTCAGGCTTAATTTTCCCAAGGCCGGCGTACACAGCGGTGCCGCTCATAGCGCGGACCATGTTGTAAAGAAAGCCGTTTGCGCAGACTTTCAGCTCAATAATGTCACCCTTTTTGGCGACATCAAAATAGTAAACCGTACGCACAGTTGTTTTTACGTTGGTGCCGACGCTTCGCACCGCGGCAAAATCGTGAGTACCGACAAAACGCGCCGCCGCTGCTTTCATCGCATCTACATCCAGCTCTGCCGGACAAAACCATACCCTGTTTACAAGAAATGGGTCACGGATGCGGGTATTGGAAATGCGGTAGGTATATTCCTTTTTCACGCAGCTGAAGACCGCGTGAAAGTCCTCGTCCACATCAAAGGCACGAAGCACAGCGATGTCATCGGGCAGGCGGGTATTGAGCGCCAGGGGAATTCTGTCGGTAGGAATTGCGCAGGTAGTGCGGAAATTTGCCACGTAGGTCTCTGCATGCACACCGGCGTCGGTGCGCCCGCAGCCAACGGTGGTGATGGTCTCACCCATAACGGCGGTCAGCGCTTCTTCCAGAACCTGCTGAATTGTAATGTCAGTTTTCTGGCGCTGCCAGCCGTGGTAGGCGGTACCGATGTAGCGCATCTGAAGCGCGATATATCTCATCAGGGACCCACCTTCCTCAGAAGGCATACGACCACAAAGAACACCACGCTGATGATAAGGCCGGTGAAATCGCTGCCGCGCATTTTAAGACGGCGCATCTTGCTTCTGCCCTCGCCGCCGTTGTAGCATCGGCACTCCATTGCCACCGCCAGCTCGTCTGCACGGCGGAAAGCGGAAATAAACAGAGGTACCAGAATAGGTATAAGCGCCTTGGCGCGGCTTATAAGCTTTCCGCTTTCGAAATCAGCCCCGCGGGCTTTCTGGGCGGAGATAATTTTGTCTGTTTCTTCAATGAGGGTGGGAATAAATCTAAGGGCAATGCTCATCATCATGGCAAGCTCATGTACGGGAATTTTAATCTTCTTAAGAGGACCGAGCATCTCCTCCATGGCGTCGGTGAGCATTATGGGAGAAGTGGTATAGGTAAGAAGGAATGTTCCCATTATAAGCATGATAATGCGCAGGGACATCATTATGGCGCTGCGTATCCCCTCTGCGCTGATTTTGAATATCTTCCACTGCACCAGAGGCTCGCCGTCGGTGTAGAAAAGATTCAAAATAGCAGTAATGGCGATAATCCACAAAATCGGCTTGATACCCTTCAAAATGACCTTAAGCGGTATTTTTGAGGTAAAAATGCAACCCAGAAGAAACGCGATTACCAAAGCATAGGAAATATAAGATTTCGCGATAAAGATAACGATGATATAAAGCAGGGTCGCTGTTATCTTAACCCGGGGGTCAAGCTTGTGAATAGGGGTAGTTCCGGGAAAATACTGACCAAGAGTAATATCTTTAAGCACCGGCGCCGCCTCCCTTCAAAGAGAGAATGGCCTCCACTGCCTGCTCCATTGTGTAAACGGAGCCGGGAACGCTGATGCCAAGCTTATCAAGCTCGGCAAATACATTTGTAACCTCCGGCACGGACATTGCCAGGTCTTCAAGCTCCTGTCTGCGCGAAAATATCTCGGCAGGAGTTCCCTCCATGGCAACCTTGCCTCCCGAAAGAACCACGATTCGGTCAGCAATACGGGCCACTTCGTCCATACTGTGAGAAACTATTACCACAGCCGCACCCTTTTCTTCCTTATAGCGCATAATGTTGGCCATAAGACTTTCACGGCCTGCGGGGTCAAGACCGGCGGTGGGTTCGTCCAGAATAAGAACGTCGGGCTCCATGGCAATGATTCCGGCAATTGCCGCGCGGCGCTTCTGACCGCCGGAAAGCTCAAATGGAGATTTCTGCAGCATTTCATCATCTATATCGACGAAAGCCGCTGCTCGGGCAACTCTGGCGGCAATCTCTTCCTGAGAGAGTCCCATATTTTTCGGGCCGAAGGCTATATCTTTTTCAACTGTTTCCTCAAAAAGCTGATACTCCGGATACTGGAACACCAGACCAACGTGGAAGCGGGTCTCACGGGTAGAGGTTTTGGTGCGGAAAATATCCTCACCACGGTAAAGAATTCGGCCGGAAGTAGGTTTAAGAAGGCCGTTTAAGTGCTGGATAAGAGTACTTTTGCCACTGCCGGTCTGGCCTATAAGACCAACCGTCTCGCCTTCATGCACAACGAAGCTGATGCCGTCTACGCCTTTGTGCTCAAAGGGAGTGCCCGGACTGTAGGTGTGAATAAGGTTTTCTGTCTGGAGAATAATGTCTCTCATAATCACACCTCCCCTTTCAGCGCTGCGGCAATGGCCGCGGCACACTCCGCGGGAGTAAGAGCGCTGAGCGGCAGGTTAAAGCCGCGCTCATTGAGCCTGCATACAAGTTCCACTGTATCCGGTACGGTCAGACCGATGGATTTAAGCTCATCCACACGGGCGAACACTTCTTTGGGGGTACCGTCCATAAAAATATGTCCGTCGTCCAAAACAATGACTCTGTCGGCCTCCACCGCCTCGCTCATGTGGTGGGTTATAAGAATAACGGTTATACCGTACTTTTTGTTCAGTACATTGATTGTTTCCATTACTTCCCGTCTGCCGTTGGGGTCAAGCATGGCGGTAGGCTCGTCCAGAACTATGCACCTGGGGCGCATGGCGATGATACCTGCAATGGCGATACGCTGTTTCTGTCCGCCGGAGAGCAGATGGGGCGCGTGGGTTCGCAGGTGGTTCATATCCACCATATTAAGGGCGTCCTCCACCCTTTCAAGTATCTCCGCGCTTTCAATGCCCAGGTTTTCAGGGCCGAAAGCCACATCTTCCTCCACCACGTTGGAAACCAGCTGATTGTCGGGATTCTGGAATACCATACCCACATTTCTGCGGATTTCGATTACCTGCTCCTCGTCGCCGGTGTCCATGCCCAGCACCAGCATTTTGCCGCCGGTGGGCTGAAGAATAGCGTTAAAGTGCTTGGCAAGGGTGCTTTTGCCGCTACCGTTGTGTCCGAGTAGCGCCACGAAGCTGCCCTGTTCAATATTCAAATTTATGCCCTTAAGAGTGGAAACAAGCTCCCGGCCTTCATCAACTGGGTAGGAGTATTCAAGGTCCAGGGCCTTAATAAATTCGTTCATTTGTTCTCTCGCAGTCTTATTCTTTTATCCATCTGCCGGTGCTTCCGCAGGGAAGCGCCAGGCCGCTGTTGGTCACCGGCAGACCCAGTTCCTGGGACTCCACGCTGCCACCGTACTTTTTCGCAAAAACACTTGAAAGTATGTAGGAAAGCACGGAGGGCGCAAGACCGGTGGTATAAGAGTTTATAACAACAAAGCTGGGGTCATCGGAAAGCACTCCTGCGCACAGCTCGACAAAGGGATACAGGTCGTTTTCAAGCTTCCAGATCTCACCGCCGGGGCCTCTGCCGTAGGAAGGCGGGTCCATGATTATGCCGTCATAGCGGCGGCCGCGGCGAATTTCACGCTCGATAAACTTGGCGCAGTCATCAACGATCCAGCGAATGGGCTTCGTGTCAAGGCCGCTGGCCGCGGCATTTTCCCTGCCCCACTGAACCATGCCCTTTGCCGCATCAACATGGCAGACACTGGCGCCTGCCGCGGCGCAGGCCAGAGTAGCGCCACCGGTATAGGCGAAAAGATTAAGGACGCTCAGCTGTCTTTTGGCGCTGCCGATGTGAGATTTAAAGAAATCCCAGTTGGCTGCCTGTTCGGGGAAAATGCCGGTGTGCTTGAAATTCATGGGTTTTACGTTGAAGGTGAGCTCGCCGTAGCGCACCTGCCATCTTTCGGGCAGGCCGGACTTGTCCCAGCTGCCGCCGCCGGTGGAGCTGCGCTGATACCGGGCATTGCGCCGGGTCCAGCGAGGGTCGGTTTTGGGTGTTCTCCAGATGGCCTGAGGGTCGGGACGGACCAGGTAATAGTCCCCCCACCGCTCAAGTCTTTCGCCGTCGGAGCAGTCTACAAGCTCATAATCTTTCCAGTTTTCCGCTAACCACATAATCATATACCTGCTTAATTACAGAAATTATCAGCATATTATACCACCTTAATATATAAATAGTCAATTATTCCGGCGGTTTTCGGCGGTTGAACAGGGGCTAAAAATGTGATATTATTGTTAAAATTTCCGACGGGGAGCTTTTTATGGATAAGTTGAAGAAAAATCAAATATTCACCGCCCGTATAGATGGATACTCCAGCGAAGGTCTGGGTGTGGCAAGGCTTGACGGCGCGGTTGTTTTCGTAAAAGGCGCCATTGCCGGAGAGCTTTGCGACATCCGCATTATGAAAGTCGGGAAAAACGCCTCTTTCGGCAAGGTTGAGCGGCTCATTGAAGCCTCTCCGGAGCGCATTGAGCCTGTCTGCAATCTTCGTGGCTGCGGCGGCTGCGACCTTGGACACATGAGCTATAAAGAGGAGCTTGAATTCAAGCGCCGCAGGGTCGCCGACGCGATGAAGCGTATCGGTAATCTGGATATCGAAGTGCTCCCTCCCCTGCCTGCCGACACAACCGTTTCCTACAGAAACAAGGCGATTTTCAATGCAGGAACTGTGAGCGGAAGTCCTGTTTTCGGATTTTTCCGTCAACGCACCCACGACGTGGTGCCGGCTGAAAGTTGTGCAATCCAATCCCCTGCCGCTTCTGCCGCAGCCGCAGCAGTGCGGGAGTATATGATTGAAAACAACATAAGCGTCTACGATGAAACAGTACATAAAGGCCTTGTTCGCAGTCTTTTTGTGCGCCAGACAAATATCGGCAGTCAGATATGCCTGGTTATAAACGGCAAAAACATTCCCGCAGCGGAAAAGCTTGTGGAAAAAGTGAGAGCCGCCGTACCTGATGTGTGCGGAATTCTGCTGAGCATTAATACCGCCCGGGGTAATACAATTCTCGGTCATGATTTTATTACTCTCTGGGGGGATGATGTGCTCTCCGGTATTATGTGCGGTTTAAGATTTCACATCTCCCCTGCATCTTTTTATCAGATCAACACCCCTCAGGCCGAGAGGCTTTATAATACAGCCATCGCCATGGCCGGAAATCTTCAGGGCAAGACCGTTTTCAACCTTTATTGCGGCATTGGCACCATAAGTCTGTGTCTTGCAAAAACCGCCGGAAAAGTTATTGGCGCGGAAATTGTCCCCGATGCTGTTGAAAACGCCCGCAAAAACGCCCGTCTGAACGGTTTTGACAACGTTGAATTTATCCTTGCCGATGCCTCCCAGGCCGCTGTAATGCTGGAAAAACAAGGCGAGTTGCCGGATATCGTCACCGTCGATCCTCCCCGCAAGGGTCTATCCCCCGATGTTATCGAAATCATATGCAGAATGTCTCCTGAGAAGGTGGTTTATATCTCCTGTGACTGCGCCACAATGGCGAGGGATATGAAGCTTTTTGCGCAGTTTGGCTATAAATCCGACGCCGTTCAGCCGGTGGATATGTTCCCCAGAACGCGGCATATAGAATGCGCGGCGCTTTTAGAAAAAATAAAGTAAATTTCCTTTGCAGGAGGTCAAAATGAGCGAATTTAAAAATATTGACGAGGCCAGAGCTTTCTTCGCCGGCGACCTTTTTTCCGCAAGCAACGGTATTACTATCGACGAACTTGGAGAAAACTGGTGCGTTTGCAGTATGGAAATTGCCGAAAACCACCGAAATGCCGCCGGCGGCGTTATGGGGGGAGTGATTTTCACTCTTGGCGACTTTGCCTTTGCTGTGGCTGCAAACAACGTTCACAAGACTACTGTTGCCCAGAGTGTAAGCATTAATTTCCTCAGCGGCAGCCGGGGCAGCAGGCTTATTGCCCGGGCAAAATGCAAAAAAGACGGCAAAAACACCTGCGTTTATAATATAGACATAACTGACGACCTTGGGCGGGATATCGCGCAGGTAATCAACACCGGCTACAAACTTTAAAATGCAAAGACCGCCGTGCTATTCAACGCACGGCGGTCTTTTTGTAATCATTTTTTGTTTTATAAATCAGTCTTTTTTCGTATGACAGCTGTCGCTCATTGCGCAGCCGGAGCACCCGCAGCTGCAGCCGGACTCGCCTTTTTTGCGGGCCTTTACGCGGCTGATAATAATCGCGGCTACGATGATAACCACCACCGCAAGTACGATAACAGTAGCTAAACTGGGCATCTTCTACACCTCAGGCAGCGTTGCCAACATTCAGACGGGCTTCCTTGCTCTGGGGTTTAACCAACATATAGATCATAAATATCGCAACAATGATGGCAACGATAAGACCAACTACATTGATGTTGCCGGTAAACACAGAGCCAATCTGGAATACGATAAGGGAAATCGCATAGGCAAACACGCACATATAACCAATGCCGAAGAAAGTCCACTTGGGGCTGTTCATTTCTCTTCTGATTGCGCCCATTGCGGCAAAGCAGGGTGCGCACAGCAGATTGAATATCATGAAGGAGAAACCGGCCAGTTTGCTTCCGCCGAAGAACTCCTGACCGATAATGGCCAGTTTTGCGGAATCCATAGAGTCTACCAGTTCAAAAGCCAGATCAGCATCAGCCATGGAGGACAGAGAACCGAATACACCAACAACCTCTTCCTTGGCAACAAGGCCCAGAATGGTTGCCACAGCTGCCTGCCAGCCGCCGAAACCAAGGGGTCTGAAGATAACAGCGATACCGCTGCCGATAACTTCAAGAATGGAACGGCCGACCAGTTCCTCAGTGATGTAGTGGAAACCGCCCTCAAAGGACAGGCTGTTGAGAACCCAGATAACGATGCTGGCAACAACGATAACGGTACCGGCACGCTTGATGAAGGACCAGCCGCGCTCCCAGGTGCCGCGAAGAATGTTGGAAGCAGTGGGGGCATGATATGCGGGCAGCTCCATTACGAAGGGAGCGGGTTCGCCGGCAAAGGGCTTGGTTTTCTTCAGGATAATACCGGAAATGATAACCGCAGCAATGCCTACAAAGTAAGCGCTGACAGCGATCCAGGCGCTGCCGCCGAACAGAGCGCCGGCCAGAAGACCTACGATGGGCATTTTGGCGCCGCAGGGAATGAAGCCGGTGGTCATAATGGTCATCTTGCGGTCACGGTCCTGCTCAATGGTACGGGAGGCCATGATGCCGGGGACGCCGCAGCCGGAGGCCACCAGCATAGGAATAAAGCTCTTGCCGGAAAGGCCGAACTTGCGGAAAATACGGTCCATAATGAAGGCAACACGGGCCATGTAGCCGATGTCTTCAAGAATGCACAGCAGGAAGAACAGAATCAGCATCTGGGGAACAAAACCAAGTACCGCGCCTACGCCGCCGATTATACCGTCAGCGATAAGACTGGTAAGCCAGGAAGCGCAGCCGACGGCTTCAAGACCGGCAGTAACACCGGGAATGATCCATGTGCCGAACAAAGTATCGTTCATAAAGACGACGGTAAGGTCTCCGATGGTGCCGATGGAGATAGTATAAACTATCCACATTACAACAACAAAAATGGGCAGTGCGAGAATTCTGTTGGTAACGATCTTGTCGATCTTGTCGGAAACAGTCATTCCGCCTTTGCGTTTTTTCTTGTAGCACCCCTTAAGAATGGATGCTATGTAGATATACCTCTCATTGGTGATGATGCTCTCGGCATCGTCATCCATTTCTGCCTCAGCAGCAGTAATGTCGTCCTCGATATGCTGAAGGAGGGTCGGATTCAGCTTCAGGGCAGACATTACTTTTTCGTCGCGCTCAAATATTTTGATCGCGTACCAGCGCTGCTGCTCTTGAGGCATTTCGTGCACAGCGGCCTCCTCGATGTGGGCGATGGCGTGCTCCACAGCGCCGGAGAAAGTGTGCATGGGTACGGTTTTGCCGCTCTTGGCTGCATTTACCGCAGCGGTGGCGGCGTCCATAACTCCCTCGCCTTTCAGGGCGGAGATTTCAATAACCGGACATCCCAGCTCCCTGGAGAGCTGTTTAATATCGATGCTGTCGCCGTTTTTACGGACCACATCCATCATATTAACAGCTACTACCACAGGGATGCCGAGTTCGGTAAGCTGTGTGGTAAGATAGAGGTTACGCTCCAGATTGGTGCCGTCAACTATGTTCAAAATGGCATCGGGACGCTCGTTAATAAGATAATTACGTGCTACGACCTCTTCAAGAGTATAGGGAGAAAGAGAATAAACACCGGGCAGGTCGGCGATTATTACACCGTCATACTTTTTGAGTTTACCTTCCTTTTTCTCTACGGTTACGCCGGGCCAGTTACCAACAAACTGATTGGAGCCGGTCAGCGCATTGAAAAGGGTGGTCTTGCCGCTGTTAGGGTTACCGGCAAGGGCAATTCTGATTTCCTTTCCCATGGCTTCTCCTTTATTAGTTAGATATCTCTAATCGATACGTGTTAAAAAAGGTGGTTTTACTCCACCTCAATCATTTCCGCGTCAGCTTTACGAACGGAAAGCTCGTAGCCGCGAACAGTGATCTCAACAGGGTCACCCAATGGGGCAACTTTTCTGACATAGATTTCAACACCGCGGGTAACTCCCATGTCCATGATGCGGCGCTTCACAGGACCTTCCCCGTGAATTTTTTTGACGGTGACAGTCTGGCCGACCTTAATGTCCTTCAACGTCATAATTGCTTTCCTCCTATATCATGATGCGTGACGCCATTTCCTTGCTGACAGCAATACGGGAACCCTTAATGCTTACAATGAGATTACCACCGATGGAATTCATCACGGTTACCTCGGAGCCGGGTACAAATCCCAGGTCCTCAAGATGTTTTTTCATTTCAGGGCTGCCTCCGACTTTGCGAATAATATTTTCGCTGCCGGTATCTGCAAATGTAAGGGGCATCATGAATCTTTCTCCTTTGCCGCATTTTTGTAGTTAGTTGTGGCTAACCGCACGGCATTTTAAAAGGTTAGACACTTCTAACCTGTTTTGAGTTTAACGCATCTAACCACTTTTGTCAATACCTTTTTAGCAAAACTTGCAATTTTTCTCCACGTATGTTAAGGTAATATTTAATTAAAAGGAAATGAGGTGCGCCGTGAAGATTCAGAAGTCCTCCGAAGACTATCTTGAAGCTATGCTGATGATGAAGGAAAAGCATGGTTTTGTCCGCTCCGTGGACGTTGCAGAGCATCTGGGCGTCACCAAACCCAGTGTCAGCTACGCCACAAAGCGTCTGCGCGAGAACGGTTACATCACCATGGATGCCGACGGCCTCATTACACTTACTGAGGCTGGAATGTCCATTGCTCTGGATATGTGCCGAAGACATCAGCTTATAACCGAGTTTCTTGTACACCTGGGCGTCAGTCGTGAAGTCGCCGTTGAAGACGCCTGCAAGATTGAGCACGATATCAGTTCTGAAACCTTTGATGCTCTGTGCCGCTATGCTTCCGGTGTAGCTCTCCCCCACCCCGACAAAAACTAATATTGCAATACAAAACCCCCGCCGATTGGCGGGGGTTTTCGTTATACAACGGCTTATTTGCTGTAATCGTAGAAGCCCTTGCCGGTCTTGCGGCCCAGCAGGCCGGCGCGTACCATCTTGCGCAGGAGCAGGCAGGCTCTGTACTTGGAGTCGCAGGTCTCGGCATAGATGGTGTCCATGATAGCAAGGCTGATATCCAGACCAACCAGGTCAGCCAGAGCCAGGGGGCCCATAGGATGGTTGGCGCCCAGACGCATGGCCTTATCAATATCTTCGGCGGAAGCAACGCCCATCTCGAGCAGGCCGATGGCCTCGTTGATCATGGGGAACAGAATGCGGTTTACAACATAACCGGGGGCCTCGGCGACCTCAACGGGGTCCTTGCCGCACTCAACGGTCAGATCATAAACAGCCTTGAAGGTCTCGTCGGAGGTGTTCATGCCTCTGATAACCTCAACAAGCTTCATAACGGTGGCGGGGTTGAAGAAGTGCATACCGATAACGCGATCGGGACGCTTGGTAGCGGCAGCGATTTCGGTGATGGAGATGGAAGAGGTGTTGGTGGCGAAGATGCACTCGGGCTTGCAGATCTCGTCCAGCTCGGAGAAGTACTGAGCCTTAACCTTGATGTCCTCGGCCAGAGCCTCAAGAACCAGATCGGCGTCAGCGCACTGGCTCATATCGTCGGTAACGGTGACATTGGCCAGAATAGCAGCCTTGGTGTCCTCATCCATCTTGCCCTTGGAAACCAGCTTGTCCAGAGTCTTGGTCAGGTTGGCCAGATAGGGCTTGTTCATGTTACGGACACGAAGAACAACCTTCTTGCCGCTGCGGGCGAATACATGGACGATATCCAGGCCCATGGTGCCGCCGCCGAGTACTACGATTTTTTCCATTTTCTTTTCCTCCTAAATATGTTGAACTTTTTAAAATTTTATCTGTTTTTAAATCCGGAGAGTTTCTCTTTGTTTACAAAAGCCTTCATGGCGTCTTTCTGGTCCTCGGTGCCGAAGCACAGGCCAAAAGCCTCGGACTCGAAAGCGGTACCGGTGTAAATATCGGTCTGCATACCGCGTCTTACGCACTTTTTTGACTCGCGCACGGCTACCTGAGCCTGGTCTGCAATAGCCTTGGCAAGAGTAACTGCGGTGGTCATAAGTTCCTCGGGAGGAACAACGAGGCTTACAAGACCGATTCTTTCAGCCTCAGCCGCGCCGATAACTCTGGCGGTGAGAATCAGCTCCATAGCCTTGCTGATACCAACAATACGGGGCAGACGCTGGGTGCCGCCGAAGCCGGGGGTAATACCCAGACCAACCTCGGGCTGGCCGAACTTTGCCTTTTCACTGGCAATACGGATATCACAGCACATGGCAAGCTCACAGCCGCCGCCCAGTGCGAAACCGTTTACAGCGGCGATGACAGGCTTGGTCATATTTTCAATAAAAGTCATAGTATCGTTACCCAGAACACCGTAACGCTTGCCTTCAACAACACCGTAGTTGCTCATTTCAGAGATGTCGGCACCGGCGGCAAAAGCACGGCCCTCGCCGGTAAGGACGATAACGTAAATATCGTCATTTTTCTCAAGTTGGGCAAAAATTTCGGCAATTTCACCCATGAGTTCGGTGCTAAGAGCATTGAGAGATTCGGGACGGTTCAGGCTGACGATGCCGATGTGGCCGTCCTGCTGGAATTTGATGTAATTCATATTCTGCCTCCATCAAACAGTTTACGAATAAATATAATAACACTTACAGTACATTTTTGCAACAAATATTTAACTATTTGCTTTCGCCCACAAGAGCCAGAAATTCACTTTCAGAAAGTATCGCTATTCCGAGGGTTTGGGCTTTTGTAAGCTTGCTTCCGGCATTTTCACCGGCTACAACAAAATCGGTCTTTTTGGAGACGGAAGACGATGCCCTGCCGCCTTTGGCCTCTATGAGTGCCTCCGCCTGAGAGCGGCTGAGGGTTTCGAGAGTTCCGGTCAGAACGAAGGTCTTCCCTGCCAGATCGTCGGCAGGCGGTGGTGTTACGGCTTCAAAACCGACTCCTGCGGAGCGGAGTTTTTCAACCAGCTCTCTGGAGGACTCAAGAGCAAACCATTCAATGATGTTACGAGCAGTAATTGCACCCACATCACGGATAGCCGTCAGTTCCTCCTCCCCTGCCGCCATAACAGCGTCAAGATTGCGAAGCTGCATTGCAATGGTCTTTGCCGCTTTCTGCCCTACCTGACGTATGCCAAAAGCAAACAGCAGACGCTCAAGACCCCGGGTTTTGGAGTTTTCGATGGAATTTATAAGGTTTTCCGCGGATTTTTCACCCTTGCGTTCAAGAGCCGCGATGCTGGCGGCGTCCATATAGTAAATATCCGCAGCGCCGGAAATAATGTTTTCGTTTATCAGCTGCTCAACGTTTGCTATTCCCAGCCCCTCAATGTCCATAGCGTCACGGGAAGCAAAATGGACAATATTGCGAAGCTGCTGTACCGGACAGGCGGGATTTATGCAGCGAATAGCCGCCCCGTCCGGGTCACGCACCACCACAGAACCGCAGGCCGGGCATGTATCCGGGAAAACATACGGAATTGTGTTTTCCGGACGTTTTTCAGGCAGTACACGGACAATTTCCGGAATTATCTCTCCTGCCTTGCGCACAAGAACGGTGTCACCGATACGCACATCTTTTTCAGCAATATAGTCCGCATTGTGCAAACTGGCATTTGTGACTGTGGTGCCGGCAAGGCGTACGGGTTCAACCACAGCCTTGGGAGTCAGAACACCGGTGCGTCCCACCTGAACGATTATTTCGCGCACAACAGAGGGTTTTTCCTCGGGAGGATATTTGAAGGCTGCCGCCCAGCGGGGGGTTTTGGAGGTAGAACCAAGCTCAAGACGCTTTTCAAGGCTGTCCACCTTTATGACGGCGCCGTCAATGTCAAAGGGATAGTTTTCGCGGTTTTCTCCGATAGCCTCAACCGCGGCGATAATTTCATCGGAGTTTTCGGCAATAGCATAGCTGTTTGCCGGAAGGCCGAGAGCGCGCAGATAGTCAAGTGACTCGCTGTGCAACGTAAAATTGAAATCTTCCGTATTCTGAATATTGAAAACCAGAATATCCAGTTTTCTGTCTGCGCAGATTTTACTGTCCAGCTGGCGAAGTGAGCCGGCGGCGGCATTGCGGGGATTTGCAAGGAGTTTCTCTTCGTTAAGCTCACGCTGGGCATTCAGCTCTGTAAACACCCGGCGGGACATATACACTTCACCGCGGACTGTAAGCCTTGCAGGTGCATTTTCAAGCCTGTGGGGCAGACATTTTATGGTTTTAACGTTTTCGGTAACATCCTCACCCACATCTCCGTCGCCGCGGGTGGCCGCACGAACGAGAACACCGTTTTCATACTCCACCGCTACGGAAAGCCCGTCAATTTTAGGCTCAACACAGTAGGTTACTTCACCCGCTGCTGCCTCAATCTTTTTAGCAAATGCAGAAAGCTCATCATGTGAAAACACATCCGAAAGACTCTCGAGGCGGTATTTATGGGACACAGGCGTAAACTTTTCCGAGGGTGCGCCGCCCACTTTCTGAGTGGGAGAATCGGCAGTAACAAGCTCCGGATGGAGCTGCTCAAGGGTCTCCAGCCGGCGCATCAGGGCATCGTATTCAAAATCGCTGATGGTAGGTGCGTCCTGCTCGTAATAGCGCTTTGAATGTTCGGAAATTTCCGCTCGCAGCTGCTCAATTTCAAGTTTTATCTCGTCCATATCATCGTCTCCGGTACATAATGGCAGTTGTAATTTTCAATGAATAATTATATCAGAATTTACCGTCTTTAACAACACTTTCCGTCATTTTACCACCGCGTAGTGTTCTACCACCTCGCTGTTGTCGCCAAGATAGGTGTAGCTCTCCGGAACGGTACCCATTATTACGGTTTCCGCCACCACAACATCAGACACAACCGTTGACTGCAGCCATTTGCCGGGTATGAAAAATTTATAACTCATGGTAACCTCAGCAACGATGCGGTGATATGTCTGATTTATCCCGGCTGTGGAAAAGCTGCTTTTCAAAAGTACGTCCGCGTCGTTTGAAATCACTGCTTTCAGCCGCATTTTCGGTCCTCTGCCGGAGGCCAGGTTAATGCCCAGAACAGTACCCACCGGCACCTCAATCAGCATCTCTCTGTCCTCCTCGGAGCTTTCAAGCACGCGCTTTGCAATACCGTATTGCAGCCTGTTTACCTCCGCCATGTCGGTTATTATTGCCGCGACTGTGCCGTCTGCGGTTTTTTCAAGGGTAACAATATCTCCGTAGGTCAGCCCCAATGCCAGTTCTTCCTCCACCGCGTCACCGATGTATATGAGGGCAACGTTGTTTACCTCCATATTCACCATTTCAATCAGCACCGGGCGCAGACGCAGATTGAACACCACAAACAGCGCCGACAATAAAATAAGAAGGGCAAGCAGTAACAGTAACAAACGCTTGCCCTTCGCTCTGCGAAGATCGTATCTTATTTTTCTCAGTACAGGCCTTCTGCCGGTCATAAACATCACCGTGGCAAGTTTATGCGGCAGAGGGAGGAAAAATCACTTACGCCTGGCCTGCGCAACCGAGAACATTGTTTATCTTGTGAGCAACCATGGCCTTTATGCTCTCACGGCCGGGTTTAAGGAACTGTCTGGGGTCGAAATCGCCGGGATGATTTGCCAGATGCTCACGAACTGCGGCGGTCATGGCAAGACGCAGGTCGGAGTCGATGTTTATTTTGCACACCGCCATGGAAGCCGCCTGACGCAGCATATCCTCGGGAACGCCGATAGCATCTTCAAGGGCTCCGCCGTTGGAGTTTATTGCCTTTACAAACTCCTGGGGTACGCTGGAGGCTCCGTGAAGTACGATGGGGAAACCGGGCAGTCTTTTTCCGACTTCCTCAAGAATCTGGAACTGAAGCTGGGGTTTGGTGCCGGGTTTGAACTTATATGCGCCGTGGCTTGTGCCGATGGCAATGGCCAGAGAGTCAACTCCGGTGCGTTCAACAAACTCCTGTACTTCCTCCGGACGGGTATAGGAAGAATCCTCCGCAGATACATTAACGTCGTCCTCAACACCGGCAAGTCTGCCAAGCTCGCCTTCAACTACAACGCCTCTGTCGTGGGCATATTTTACCACCTCGGAGGTTATGCGGATATTTTCCTCAAAGCTGAACTTGCTGCCGTCCATCATAACGGAAGTAAAGCCGCCGTCAATGCAGCTTTTGCAGATTTCAAAGCTGTCGCCGTGGTCAAGGTGCAGACAGATAGGCAGACCGGTATCCTCTACCGCAGCCTCAACAAGCTTCATCAGATAAACATGGCTGGCGTACTTTCTTGCGCCGGCGGACACCTGAAGAATAAGAGGGGCGCGCAGGTCGGCGGCTGCCTGGGTGATGCCCTGAATGATTTCCATATTATTTACATTGAAAGCGCCGATGGCGTATCCGCCGTCGTAAGCTTTTTTGAACATTTCCTTGGTTGTTACGAGTGGCATTTAAAACACCTCCATAAAATCTTACAACCAAATAATACCACATAAATTGTAATTTTAAAAGCAGGATAAAGTATATTCATCTTTTTTTTCGATAAAAATTATGTTATGATTGGTAGAAATCCCACATAAGACATTTGGAGGAAGATATATGAGCACTTTAAAGGGAGCCTGTATCATCGGTCAGTCCGGCGGCCCCACCGCTGTAATCAATGCCAGCGCCTACGGCGTTATTCGTACCGCCCTGGACGACGAAAACATCACCGCGGTCTACGGCGCAGCCCACGGCATCAAGGGCGTGCTGGACGACAAGCTTTACGACATGAGCAAGGAGGACGCTCAGGAGCTTGCCCTGCTGCCCTACACCCCCTCCAGCGAGCTGGGTTCCTGCCGCTACAAAATGGCAGATCCGGAAAAGGATGACACCGACTATAAACGCATCCTTGAAATTTTCAAAAAATACAACGTCCGTTATTTCTTCTATAACGGCGGCAACGACTCCATGGACACCTGCAACAAGATCAGCCGCTATATGGCTTCCGCAGGCTACGAATGCCGCGTAATGGGTGTTCCCAAGACCATCGACAACGACCTCTTCGGCACCGACCACTGCCCCGGCTTCGGCAGTGCCGCCAGATATATCGCCACCTCCGTTATGGAGGTCTACAAGGACGCTCATGTTTACGATACCGGAATGGTCACCATTATCGAAATCATGGGCCGTCACGCAGGCTGGCTTGCCGGCAGCGCAGCTCTGGGCTGCCGCTACGGCGCAGGTCCCGACCTCGTTTACCTGCCCGAAACCGACTTTTCAATGGAAAAATTCCTTGAGGATGTAAAGCGTGTGTATAACGCCACCGGAAAGTGCCTTGTTGCCGTTTCCGAGGGTATCCACTACGCCGACGGCTCTTTCGTATCCGAGGCAAAGACCTCCG
Source organism: Oscillospiraceae bacterium (assembly GCA_017439805.1). Classification (GTDB taxonomy): domain Bacteria; phylum Bacillota; class Clostridia; order Oscillospirales; family Oscillospiraceae; genus RGIG3171. Next base: position 15,777 of record JAFSIK010000017.1, on the reverse strand, counting down.
CTACCGACGGTTTCGGACATGCCCAGCTGGGCGGTCTGGCTACCATTCTTGCTGATATCGTAAAGAAAGAGACCGGCGCCAAGGTTCGCGGCATTGAGCTGAATCTGCTGCAGCGTTGCGGCTCTCATCTGGCTTCCAAGACCGACCTTGACGAAGCCTTCCTGGCTGGTAAGGCCGCAGTCGAGGCCGCCGTTTCCGGCGACACCGGCAAGATGGTTGCTTTCAAGCGCGAGAGCGTTGATGGCAAGTACCACTGCGGTGTGGAACTTCTGCCCCTTGAAAAGGTTGCAAACTTCGAAAAAAAAGTTCCTCTGGAGTGGATTAACGCTGAGCATAACGGCGTAACCGAAGAGTTCATCGAATATGTACTTCCTCTGGTTCAGGGCGATCCCGACAGACCCATGGTTGATTCCATGCCCCGCTTTGTCAAGCTGAAAAAGGTACTTGCCGAATGAAGATGAACATTGAGCCTTACGCAATTTCCGAAAAGACTATTTACGATATCTGCACTCTGCTTACCGACTATGTCGGCAAAGAGCCAGTATATCACGACGGATTTGTGACCATCGATTCCGGCAAGGGCGCCATTTATCCCCGTCATATACTTACCGCCGACGCCAAGGGCCGCAGTGAGGAAGTTATCGGCAATATTATGGAGCTTGTAAAGGCCGGCGGCCCGGGTTATGTAAGCTACACCGAGGAAATCGCCGGCAGCGAGCATCGTGCAGCTCTTGAAAAGCATGGTTTTGTCAACTTTATGAGCCAGGTTGGCATGTATCTTGAAATAGACAAGCATGTTTTCAAGGCCGACCTCTCCCCTGTTATACGCATTGGCGAAGACAGATTCGACGAGTGGGAAAACACCCTCAACACTGCTTTCCCCAAGCCCTCCGAGCGGGACGCTCTGGAGCTTCTTGTCAAAGATCCCAGGGTTGCGTTTTTCGGCTATGAAGCCGACGGAAAAATTGTTGGCACCGCAATGGCTTACTGCAAAGACGGCATCTGCGGTATGCATGAGGGCGGTATTCTGCCGGAATACCGCGGAAAGCATCTTTTCCGCAGCCTGCTTGAAAAGTGCATTATGCACGGCAAGGAAAACGGCTGCGAGATCGCCGCACTGCAATCCAACGACACGGGCTATCCCTCCTACATAGCCTGCGGGTTTATCCCTGCCGGTCAGATGCCCAACTGGCGTCTGGAAAAATAATAAAAACGGTACAGCATTTCGCTGTACCGTTTCTTAATTTTTAGAAGTCGGCGTTGCCCACGGTGCGGGGATGGAGCTCCACATCACGAATATTGGAGATGCCGGTAAGGTACATAACCATACGTTCGAAGCCAAGGCCGAAACCGGCATGGCGGCAGGAGCCGTAGCGGCGCAGGTCGCAGTACCACCAGTAATCCTCGGGCTTCATACCAAGTTCCTTGATACGAGCCTCAAGAATGTCGATACGCTCCTCACGCTGGGAGCCGCCAATAATCTCGCCGATACCGGGAACAAGGCAGTCCGCCGCGGCCACAGTCTTTCCGTCATCATCAAGACGCATATAGAAAGCCTTGATTTCCTTGGGATAGTTGGTTACGAATACGGGCCTCTTATAAACCTGCTCTGTCAGATAGCGCTCGTGCTCGGTCTGCAGGTCACAGCCCCATTCAACCTTGTAATCAAACTGATCATTAACCTTCTTGAGAATTTCAACCGCCTCGGTATAGGTTACACGACCAAAATCGGATCCGGCCACGTGCTCAAGGCGTTCTTTAAGTCCCTTGTCAACGAAATTATTAAAGAAATTAATCTCATCGGGGCATTTTTCAAGTACATAATTGATAACGTACTTGAGCATTGCCTCCGCAACGTTCATGTAATCATTCAGGTCGGCGAAAGCCATCTCGGGCTCGATCATCCAGAACTCGGCGGCGTGACGGGCGGTGTTGGAATTTTCCGCACGGAAAGTGGGGCCAAAAGTATAAACATCACCGAACGCCATGGCAAAGTTTTCGCAGTTGAGCTGACCGGAAACGGTAAGGTTGGTCTGCTTTCCGAAGAAGTCCTTAGACCAGTCGATGCTGCCGTCTTCAAGGCGGGGAGGATTGTTAAGGTCAAGGGTGGTTACCTGGAACATTTCGCCGGCGCCCTCACAGTCGGAGCCGGTGATAATGGGGGTATTGACGTAAACAAATCCCTGATCCTGGAAGAAGCAGTGCACGGCATGAGCCGCTACGCTGCGCACGCGGAAAGCCGCGGAAAACAGGTTTGTTCTGGGGCGCAGATGCTGAATAGTACGCAGGAATTCAACGCTGTGGCGTTTTTTCTGCAGGGGGTAGTCGGGAGAAGAGGCGCCTTCAATCTCGATGCTCTCGGCCTTGATTTCATAAGGCTGCTTGGCATCGGGAGTCAGCACCAGCTTGCCCTTTACGATAAAGGCGGCACCTACGTTCTGAGAGGCCACCTGGGCGTAATTGGGCAGGGTTGCGGCTTCAAAAACGATCTGCAGCCCGGTAAAGCTGCTGCCGTCGTTAAGCTCAATGAAGCCGAAATTCTTCATATCTCTTATAGTACGGGCCCAGCCGCAGACAGTTATGGTCTGATCGGCATAAGCGGCGCTGTTTTTGTGTATCTGGGCAAGTCTGATTCTTTCCATAAATAATTCCGCCTTTGAATGATATGTTGCAGTATTATACACCCGCAAACTTATTTTTTCAACTATTCAAATATCTTTCCCTCGGCGTCACGCAGAGAAAGCCGCATTATGCGGTAAAAGTCCGGTGCGTGCTCCGGCGCCAGAGTATTTATAACGGTTACAACGGCCTCCGGATTGAGAACAGGCTCCTTGGCAGAAACCGTGCACAGACACTCAACAATATTCTCCCCTGCCGCCGCAAAAGATACTGACTTTATACCGGGGCGGACGTCTGTGTCTTTATAACCGCTCTTGGTTTTTTTGTTTATAACCAGCTGGCTTCGTCCGAAAAGTTCCGTAAGAGCCTCAGTCTTTTCCGCCGCGCCTCCCCTGTCATATGTCAGGGTTATCTTTGCCTCAAGAGCTTCTATCTGCTTAAAAGGGCGCCGAGCATCGTAGGCCTTCAGCACTTTTATACCCTCAGGCAGGCAGGAGTTCAGTTTTTCGGGCAGCTGCTCCAGAGAAATTTCGCCGGGCAGAAGCTCGAAATTCAAAAGCTCACATATGCTTTCCTGATAAACGGAAAGAGGCATTGCCACCGAAACGAAGGCGTGAGGGTTGAATCCCTCGGTGTGCTTTATTGCCACGCCGGCCCGCATAAAGGCCCGGGGAACGGTTCGCATCAGGTCAAGGTGTGACATATAAGCCGCACGGCCTGTCTTTTCAAAAAGAAGTCTATTCATCGCATTTTCCTCCGTTCAGACAGTCCGCGCCGCAGTGCATGCATCCGGCACGGCAATCGGGGGAAAGCCTGTCCTTTCTGGACAGGGAACGTTCAAGCTTGAAATGTTCTTTATTTACGCCCACGAAAACCATATCCCAGGGCAGGATTTCATCCTCGCCGCGCTCACGGGTGGCATAGAAATCCGGGTCAACGCCGCACTCGCTGAAAGCGCGCATCCACAGGTCAAAGTCAAAGGTCTCGCTCCAACCGTCGAGCCTGGCGCCCAATTCCCAGGCCTTTTCGATAACCTTTCCAAGGCGGCGGTCGCCACGGGCAAGGGCGGCTTCCAGATAGCTTGTTTTTCCGTCATGCCAGTTATATCCGATGGCCTTTGTGCGCATGCTGTCTTTAAGCAGGGTGCAGCGGCGCTCGTATTCCTCCATGGTTATCTGCTGCTCCCACTGGTAGGGTGTGTGGGGCTTGGGAACAAAGAAAGAAGTGCTGACGGTTATGCGAACACCGCGGGCCTTGTTTGATGCATGCATTTTCCATTCACGCAGCACCTTGAATGCCAGTTCGGCTATCGCCACAACGTCCTCGTCGGTCTCGGTGGGCAGGCCAAGCATAAAATAAAGCTTTACCTGATTCCAGCCGCCTTCAAAGGCAACTCGGCAGGCGTTGAGAACATCTTCTTCTCTGACATTTTTGTTTATTGCGTCACGCAGGCGCTGCGAGCCGGCCTCGGGAGCGAAGGTAAGACCGCTCTTGCGCACCTTTTGTACCTTCTCCATAAGTTCCACAGAAAAGTTATCGGCACGCAGAGACGGAAGAGAAAGGCTGGTTTTTCTCGGCTCACAGTATTCAAGAAGTCCGTCGCAAAGGTCTGCCAGAGGTCTGTAATCACTGCTGCTGAGGGACGAAAGGCTGACTTCCTGATATCCGGAGCTTTCAAGACTTTCTCTGGCCTGCTCAAGCAGAGTTTCCACACTCTTAGAGCGTACAGGTCGGTAAACATACCCCGCCTGGCAGAAGCGGCAGCCGCGGATGCAACCACGGAAAAGCTCAAGAGTAACGCGGTCATGGACAATTTCCATTGAGGGAACTATCATATCCGTGGGATAGAGAGCCTTATCCATATCACGGACAATGCGTTTTGTAATTACAGCTGGCGCGCCATCAAGAGGAGTAATGGCGGCTACGGTTCCGTCGGAGTTGTAGCTTATATCGTAAAGGGACGGCACATAAAACCCCTCAATATCCGCCGCCGCGCGCAGGAAACGTTTCTTGCTCCACCCCTCGTTTTTTGCTTTCCTGTAAAGGTCAATAAACTCGGGCAGGGCTTCCTCTCCCTCACCAAGAGAAAAAACGTCAACAAAGTCAGCCAGAGGCTCGCCGTTGTATACGCAAACTCCGCCGGCTATAACTATGTTCTCAATGCCATGACGGTCAGCAGCGTGCAGAGGCACACCGGCCAGATCCAGCATATTGAGTACCTGGGAATATGCCATCTCATATCCCAGAGTAAAGGCTATAATATCAAATTCCTTTACGGGTTTGCCGGTTTCAAGTGCGTAAAGAGGCACATCGTTTTCGCGCATTTCCTTTTCCATGTCGGTCCAGGGGGCAAATACACGCTGACAGGAAACGTCCTCCATTTTATTCATTACAGCATAGAGAATACGCATGCCCAGATTGGACATACCGATTTCGTAAAGGTCGGGAAAACAAAACGCCACATTGACGCCGCAGTTTTCCTTGATTATCTGATTAAGTTCGCCGCCTGTGTATCGGGCAGGCTTTTGCACTTTTCTAAGTATTCGTTCAAGCTTTTCTTCCATGGTTCCTCCATGACGCATTAAGCCGGGCGGTTTGCCCGGCGGTTTTACAAAATTATACATTACAAAAAAGTGATTGTCCATAGCGAAGCAAAAAAATCGCCCTCCGGCTCAGGCCAGAGGGTGAAATTTTTTATAAACTTCTTTAATCTGCTGTTTGACAATGTGGGAATATATCTGGGTGGAGGATATATCCGCATGACCCAGCATTTCCTGGATATCCTTTAATTCCGCGCCGTTTTCAAGCAGATGCGCGGCAAAGCTGTGGCGAAGGGTGTGAGGAGTAATGTCCTTGGTAATGCCCGCCTTGGCGGCATAATGCTTTATGAGCTTCCAGAAACCCTGGCGGCTCATGCGAACGCCGTCCATATTGACGAAAAGTGCGGTTTCTTCATCAGAGGACACCAGCTTGGGTCTGGCGTTCATGGCGTATTCTCGCAGGGTTTTTACCGCGCCGGGGTAAAGAGGGATGGTTCTGGACTTTCCCCTGCCCTGACAGCGAATTACGCCCAGAGAAAGGTTAAGGTCGGTAATATCGAGGGAAATAAGCTCGGAAACTCTGATGCCGGTGGCATAGAGCAGCTCCAGCATGGATTTGTCACGCAGGCCCTTGATATCCGATTTTTCCGGCTGAGACAGGAGCAGTTCGACCTCTTCACCGGTAAGAATTTCGGGCAGTTTGCGCTCAACGCGCTCTGCTTTTACATCCTTTGCCGGACTGGACTCAATAACATCATTGGCGCAAAGCCAGCGATAGAAATTTTTCAGTGTGGCGGTAACACGGCTGATGGTGGCAAGAGATTTCCCCTGCTGCTTGAGATGTTCCATATAACCGCAAATAAAATCGTTGTCAGCACCAGAAATATCCGTATTTCTGGCTGCAGCATAAGAATCAAACTGGCGCAGATCCCGCATATAGGAATTGAGGGTGTTGGTGGACGCGTTTTTTTCAATTTTCAGATAGCTTTCAAAGCCGGAAAGGTATTCTGCCAACACACTCACCTCTTTTTATAAGCCAAGTCTATCGACTATAGCTGTAATAATGCGGGGGTTAAGGAATTTCTCCCATAAAAAAGCCGCAAACGTCATTGCATATCCCAGGGCAAAACGTCTGAGCCTTTCCGTGGAAAAAGCCGGCAGTTCTCCCGGTACCGCGGTGAAGGCGGCGGAGATCAAGCTACCACTGACAGTAAAAGCCGGCATTGAAACCAGCAAAACAGCACAGATGGAAAAAAACTCCGGCACAAGGAAACAGGCTGCCGCAGTAAGGAGTCCGCCAAAGGACCATGCAGCAACAAAAACAGATGCCGAAAAAGAAAGAAAAAATCCCTTGGCAAAAACCACAAGCGGTACCGCCGCCGCGCCATAGACCGTAAGGGAAAAAAATGTTATCGCAAATATGTATTTGAAAACGGAAACAAACACCCCGTCTCTTCCACCGATAAGCTGTGAAACAGCAAGATGCAGGATCTGTGAAGCAGCATCCCATTCCGTAACGGCCCGCGAGACAATAAACCCCGCCGTACAGCCGCAAAACATAAAAAACGCGAAAACATAGACAGGCGCTCCGGATAAAGTGTCAAAGGGAAGCGCACCGTCTTTAAATATCCGTTTCAATCGCATACCCTCCGTGAAAGTTTTCACTAAAGGATATGTGGCGAAAACGAAAAATAGTTTACGTTAACAAGTAAAAAAAATATACCGCAAAATAACCCAAAAATCAAGGGATTTTGAATAATTCAGGAAAATGGATGAAATATTTCACAATGTTATGTAAACTACATTATGTAAACTTGAGTAACCTTCTTGCAAGTCACTCCGTCCCCTCCTGCCCGGGTGCAATATGTGGTATTCGTTCATAAGAAAACCAACAACATTTTGATTAAAAAATTTCCGCCGGCGCAACATACGCCGGCGGAAATAATTTTTAATATCGTTATTAGGTTTTTGCTTTTTGCAAGTTAACTCTTTGCGGCTTGCAAAGCGATTGCGCACTCCAGGCGTTTTTTCTCCAGCTTGCAGCCGATCTCCCAGGGTTTTGTTATGTCACCGTTCATATTCACGTTTGCGGCGGAGCAACCACCGGAGCAATAAAACCTTGCCCAGCACTTGCGGCACTCTTCCCTGCTGTAAATATTCAGGGCCGCATAATCGTTTGAAGCATCTTTGTCAAACTCGCCAGTGAATACATTTCCCATGCGGTATTCTTCCCTGCCCACAAACTGATGGCAGGGGTAAATATCGCCCTCGGGAGTTACCGCAACGTACTCACATCCGGCGCCGCATCCTCTCATGCGCTTGATAACGCAGGGTCCCTGTGCCAGATCCACGGTAAAGTGGAAAAAGCTAAAGTCGTCGCGTTCCAGCATGATACGGGCAAGGCGGTCGTATTCATCATACACGCGCGGCAGATCCTCTTCGCGGATTTCATAGCCACAGCCGTCGGGAGCGCTTACAGGCTCAACGGAGACGGCGTAAAATCCCTCCTGGGCAATATGGACTACGTCATTGGCAAAGTCCAGATTGTCACGGGTAAAGGTGCCGCGGACATAATAGGACTTGTCCCCTCTTTCATCCACCAGCTTTTTATACTTGGGAACGATTACATCGTAACTGCCTTTACCGGAGGTGGTAAAGCGCCAGTTGTCATTGACTTCCCGGCGTCCGTCAAGAGAAAGCACACAGTTATCCATCTCGCGGTTTATATACTCAATTTTATCATCATCCAGCAGCAGGCCGTTGGTGGTGATTGTAAAACGGAAGTTTTTACCTTTCTCCTTCTCTATGCTTCGCGCATAATCAACAGCAGCCTTAACGGTATCAAAGGCCAGCAGAGGCTCACCGCCGAAGAAATCTATCTCGATATTTCTGCGCACACCGCTGCGTTCTATAACAAAATCGATGGCCTTTTTCGCAGTTTCAATATCCATATTCATTCTGCGGCCGGTACCGAAGTCACCGGTGGCGGCAAAGCAGTAGCCACAGCGCAGATTGCAGTCGTGAGATACGTGCAGGCACAGAGCCTTAACAGGTGCGCCCACAGGAATGGCCCGGGCCGCGTCGTATCCGTCATCTGTAAACAGCATGCCCTGATTTTCAAGCTCACGCAGCTCTTCAAGAGCCTCGGCGCACTGCTGAGCAGCATAACCCTCGATTTCGGGAGCTTTTTCCGGCAGACCGTCCATATTCATTTCAAGGATGGCATAGGCCAGGTCGTCTAGGACATGTACAGCACCGCTGTTTACATCCACGGCGAAATTCATATCAAGGCACTTGAAAATATGTACCATAATTCCTCCAAAAATTACGGACCGCAACGTGCGTCGCGGTCCGCGCTTTAATTATTTAGACTTGCTCTCGCACTTCTGGTTGGCCACGGTGCAGGAAGTTTTGCAAGCGGACTGGCAAGAGGTCTGGCACTCGCCGCAGCCGCCCTTGGCAGCGCTTTCCTTCAGGGTGGCGCCGTTGAGAACTTTAACATGTTTCATGTCGGATTTCCCCCTATAAAATTTCTGACAGTAATAGTATCATAAATCTTTCACGATTTCAAGATCTTCGCTGTTTTTTCGGCATACTTTTTAAAATTGCGGCCGCAGCGCCACCTGCAACTGCAAGAAGGCCGGGCAGAACTGTGCGGCTTTCAACAGGTTCTTTTACAAAAACAAGTCCGGCCACGAGCATGATGATATACATTAATATTGCCGCCGCAATGCACCGGGGCAGCACCCACCCGGAACATTTTCTGCAGGCCGCAGCAGCGCAAACAGCACCGGAAATAAACATTATTATTTTTACAGCAGCTGAAAGGGTGGAAATATCAAACACTTCTTTCGAGATAAGCAGGGACGCGGGCAGCATCAGCACCACTGCCGCCGCTATTCCAATAACGGCACCAACAGCGGTGCGCAGGGCGATTTTACCCCAGCTGTCCCTTTCTGAAATTGACCTGCGGGACTGGGAGGCTCTTGCCGCCATAACGGTATTTTTCATAAATATCCTCCTTAACAAAAAAGCAGAGTATAACAGCCGAAGGGCTATTATACTCTACTGTGAAGGATCTGATTTAATTACAGTTATTTGGTGTTCTTGCTAACACCGCTGGTGGAAATGGCCCACTGGGTGATCTGCAGACGAACCTGATCCTCGCCGGTTTCGATGGTGTACAGGCCATCGTCAATGCTGACGATCTCGCCTACGATGCCGCCGATGGTGGTGATGGTATCGCCAACGCCCAGAGAAGATCTCATCTCAGCAGCCTGCTTTTTACGCTTGTTCTCGGGACGGATGAGGAAGAAGTAGAACACTACAACGAGAACAACAAGGATGATGATGGTGCTGTAGCCGGTGCCGGCCTCTTCAGTACCGCCGGCGCCGCCGGTAGCGGGAGCACAGGCAGTAAGGGTAAACAGAGCCATTACAAGTACCAGTACGATGGCGATAGCTCGGGAATATTTTCTCATAAATCTGACCTCCGTAATTTAAAAACGTACTTTACCAATTATATTGAATATTTTTAGTTAATGCAAGTATAATTTTAGAAAATATTGGTGTTTTTCACTCTTTGACACGACTGTCCAGCATTCCGGAGTACTTTGCGCGGAAATCAGCAAAAGTCCCTTCGTCCAGCGCTGCGCGTATTTTCACCATAAGAGAATTGTAAAAATACAGGTTGTGCATAACAGAAAGACGTAGAGCCAAAATCTCATCCGCCTTGAAAAGATGGCGGATATAGGCTCTGGAGTAACTGCGGCATACAGGACAGTCGCACAGGGGGTCAATGGGGCGTGGGTCGGTTTCGTAGCAGGCATTTTTAAGATTTATAGTGCCGCCCCAGGTATTGAGTTTTGCATGACGGGCATTTCTGGCAGGCATTACGCAGTCAAAAAAGTCAACGCCTCTGGCTACGCCTTCAATAATATTTGTTGGCGTACCCACACCCATCAGATAGCGGGGTTTATCAGCGGGAGCAAAAGGCCCCACGGCCTCGATTATCTCATACATTACCTCCGCAGGCTCGCCAACCGCAAGACCGCCTATGGCATATCCGGGCAGATCAAGCTTTGCGATACGTTTCATATTTTCCACGCGAAGGTCTTTAAACGTTCCGCCCTGATTTATTCCGAAAAGCATCTGATTGGGATTGACCGCGCCTTCTTCCCTTCTGAGCTTGTCCAGATGAACAATGCATCGCTCCAGCCAACGCTCGGTACGCTGAACGGACTGCTTTACATATTCATAAGGCGACGGATTTTCAACACACTCGTCAAAAGCCATGGCAATGTCGCTGCCAAGATTTGCCTGAATGGTCATGCTCTCCTCGGGTCCCATAAAAATGCGACGTCCGTCGATATGGGACGCAAACGAAACACCCTCTTCGGTAATTTTGCGCAGCTTTGCAAGAGAAAAGACCTGAAATCCACCGCTGTCGGTCAAAATCGGTCCGTCCCAGTTCATAAACTTATGCAGTCCGCCCATTTTGCGCACTATCTCGTCACCGGGGCGCAGGTGCAGATGATATGTATTGCTCAGCTCCACCTGGCATCCGATATTTTTAAGATCATGGGCGCTCAGGCCGCCTTTAATGGCAGCCTGAGTTCCAACATTCATAAATACAGGGGTCTGTACCGTGCCGTGGGCGCAGGTAAATTCGCCGCGCCGGGCTCTGTCTTCGGTTTTAATTACCTTGAAGCTCATTATCCCTCCAGGTATTTCATCATGAATTTCGCCATTACGGAGGCAACCTCCCCACGGGTGGCGAACATAACCGGCTCGTAGTATGCACCGCCGTCCTTACCCTCGGCGATTCCGTTTGCAACTGCCCAGGCGACCTGGTACTGTGCCCAGTCGTGGATATTCTGATAGTCAGCAAACACGTGCAGTGTTGCAAGGTCGGTAAGATAGGTGTGGATTCCGAGAGAGGATGCGTAGTTGCATATAATTATAGCCATCTGCTCACGGGTAATCTGGTCATCGGGACCGAAAGTTCCGTCGCCATGACCGCCTACCACACCGTTTTCAGCAGCCCATCTGATATAGGGCGCGTAATACTGATTGGGGTCTACGTCTGTAAAAACAAGGGCATCACTGCCGCCGTAAATATCCAGCAGGTCGTTTCTGATGTAGCCGCGGTTTGCGCCGTCGGATACAAGATACCAGCCGTCCTTACTGCCTTCAATGCTTACAACAGTACCAATCGGGCATTCCGTAACGATCGCAAAACTTGTGGACGGACCGGAGCGCATTCTGACCAGAGAAGCATTCGTCTGACCCATCTGCTGTTCTGCCACAGTGCTGTAAAGAGAGGTGTCAATGCCGGCAAGCCTGCCGAGAACCGTCACGAACATTCCGCGGGTCATGCCTGTTTCGGGAGAGAATGTAGTTTCGCTGGTGCCGTTATAAAGGCCGTGATAGACGGTATATTTAATGTAGTCCTCCGCCCAGTGACCTGAAACGTCGGTAAATGCCTCAAAAATCGGGCTTGAATAGTTTCCGTCGGTGGGCGTTGTTATGGTGCCGCCTCCGTCACCGGTAAAACTGCCTCCGCTTGGATCGGTTCCAATTACAATGCTTATCGCCGCCATTGCGCCGCCGCCGGTATAGGCGTAGATTGTGCAGCTGCCTTCGCTGCCTACTTTAACGTTACCATCTTGGTCTACATCTGCTACGGTGTAGTCGCTGCTTTCAAAATACACCGCTTCCTTAATGTTATAGGAGGTAAGATAATAAGGAAGCTTGACAGTCTGACCGGGGGCAATATACAGCGTCTGGTCGGGCTTTACAAAGTCGGCGCAGACATAGCCGCTGTAGTTTACGCCGCCGACGTTGCAGGAGACCTGATACCAGTACGGAAAACGCAGGAAATTCGAAGTGCCGTACTGAGCGCTGGTAATGGTTCCGGCATTGATGGTGACCTGTGTGCCGGCAGGTATTGTCCTTACCTGAGAGGCGGAAGTATCCGCTCCGGAACGCAGCACCGCATTGGAGGTAAGAGTGCCGGTTACCGCCTCCTGAGAAAAACTCACACCCGCATTCATGTCCGGCATATTGTCATAGACGGGAACGTAAAAAATCTTCGCGTCATTGAGAGTGCTCATGCCGTTATAAGCGTTATAAGTCTTGCGGGCCTCGGTAGACGCACTGTAAGTACTGGTCATATACTGGTGTGTATACTTTTTATAAGTGCTTCTGGGACTGACGTTGAATCGCTGGTAGTATATGGTGTTCTGACCCTTGGAAATATACTGTTCTGCGATAAACTCTGCACCACCGATTATGGATTTCTCCTCATCATTCCAGGGACGGTTATAACTTGAACCGGATGCGGCCCATGCAAGACCGTTGAGTACGGCGTTGGAACTGGAGGTGGCGCCAATATTATAAAAATTATATATTTCGGGGTAAGAGGAATTTGTGCCCGTAACGCTGCCGGAGCGGCTGGTGCCGATTTCCGTAACGATTTTGGAAGCAAGATAGTAGGGGCTGATTGCGTAGGTCTTGCCGGCCTCCATAATAACCTGCGCAAAGGTTTTATATGTACCGGAGGTGTCCGGTACAGGCTGGGTGGTGTCAACCGCGCCGTATTCAGACCACTCGCCTACATAGGAAACAAGACACACTCCGCAGCTGGGGCAATACAGACCGTCAGCCTTTTCAATGAAAACGGGAAAGAAATTCCAACAGATATCGCACACATAGGTGCCGTAATTGAGCAGGTGGTTTTCCTTTTCAAGCTCTATTATCTCCGCAGGCTTCTGACCAAACTGAGTTGGGCCGGAAACTCCGCCTGTAACAGGAGACGTACTTTTCACCCCGGCACGGGACATGAATGTGCCCGCCAGAATTTTTTCCACGCCTTCCTCGGTGTGGACATAGCTGTCGTATGAAAGGCTTTCAAACTGGAAAACAAGGTTATCTGTAAGCAGATTTCTGGGGTCCATAAAGTAAGCCACGGCAGCCTCATTTGCAGCCACCCAGCCGGAGTCCTTGCTCATGTAGCTTCCGGTGGCGGGATTATAATCGCCTACATCGCTGCTTTTGAACCAGGCGCTGACGCTGCTTTCCACAAGACTTGTGCGTCCGTCAGCCTCCGCCCTAACGGCGTCGTTAAAATCCAGTCCGGTTTCAACGGGTGAAAAGACCCAGCCCGGATGCTTTGCCATAAGCTCCGAAATCATGGGTCGGTAGCTTTCGGGGAAAGCATACAGGTTGGTGGAGTTGATCGCGCCGGCAGAAGTTACAGGGAAACAGGTGCCCAGTATCCCCAGCGCCACGGCCAGAGTTATTATAAGCTTTTTTGCGCGTTTGAGCATTTCAGTCTCCTTTGTTTAGCCGATGAACATTGCGTCGCCGAATGAAAAAAAACGGTATTTCATTTCAACTGCGGTTTTATATGCATTCAAAATATTCTCTCTGCCCCCCAGCGCGCTGACCAGCATAACCAGAGTGCTCTCGGGCAGGTGAAAGTTTGTGACAAGAGCATCAACTATTTTAAACTTATAACCGGGATATATAAAAATATTTACATAGCCGGCGAAGGGTTCGATGGTGCCGTCTGGATTGGCTCGGGCTTCCAGTGTGCGGCAGGAAGTGGTACCCACGCAAACTATTCTGCCTCCGTTTTTCCTGGTTTTGTTTATCTTGTCCGCTGTCTCGGGAGTAATGATGCAGTACTCGCTGTGCATCTCGTGCTCTTCTATGTACTCTGCCTTTACAGGTCGGAAAGTACCAAGGCCAACATGGAGGGTAACAGGGCAGATTTCAACACCCATAGACTCGATTTTTCCCAGCAGTTCCTTTGTGAAGTGCAGTCCGGCGGTAGGCGCTGCGGCAGAGCCGTAATCACGGGAGTAAACCGTCTGATAACGCTCCGGGTCATCCAGATGGGCCTTTATATATGGCGGCAGAGGCATTTGGCCAAGCTGCTCGAGAATTTCAAGAAAAATTCCCTCATAGTGAAATTTCACCATTCTGTTACCGTCGCTGACAATATCAACTATTTCCGCAGTGAGCTTGCCTTCGCCGAAAGTAACGGTCTTGCCGAGCTTAAGCCTTTTGCCCGGGCGGACCAGGCACTCCCAAAGGTCCTCATCAGCCTGACGAAGAAGCAGGACCTCCGCCGCTCCCCCACCCTGGAGATTGCCGATGAGTCTGGCAGGCAGCACTCGGCTGTCGTTTATAACAAGACAGTCGCCTTTCTTCAAAAGAGAAGGAAGGTCGCTGAAAGTAAGATGTTCAATTTCGCCGTTTTCCCTGTCCATATGCATCAGCCGGGACGCATCACGCTTATCAATGGGATGCTGGGCAATCAGTTCCTCGGGCAGGTCGTAGTAAAAATCGCTGGTTTTCACAGAGCGGCTCCAATCGTTTCAAAATTGCCGGCATACCACATTGACAATTCATTTTGCCAATGATAATATAACTTGATAAAGCTGGATTTTGTATGCTTTTTCGTGTTCTTATCAAATCTGACGGCATCTCATTATATTGTACCTCAAATATTGTCGGATTTCAACACATAGCTGCATTTTGCTCCCCGCTTCGGACTGCGGTTTTATCCCTTTTGCAGTCACTGTGCGGTTTAGAAAGGAAGAAAGAAAATTATGGAAAAGTTCAAAGTAGGTATTATCGGCGGAACCGGTATGGTAGGCCAGCGCTTTGTGACTCTGATGGACGGCCATCCCTGGTTTGACCTTAAGGTCATCGCCGCCAGCTCCCGCAGCGCAGGCAAAACCTATGAAGAGGCCGTCGGCTCCCGTTGGGCTATGAGCACTCCCATGCCCGAACAGGCAAAGGGCATCGTTGTTATGGACGCCACCGCCGACATTGAAAAAATCGCTTCTCAGGTGGATTTTGTCTTCTCTGCCGTTGATATGAAAAAAGATGAAATCAAAGCTCTGGAAGAGGCCTACGCCAAGGCTGAGTGCCCTGTTGTCTCCAATAACTCAGCTCACCGCTGGACTGATGACGTGCCCATGGTCATTCCCGAAATCAATGCCGAGCACATCGAGGTCATTCACGACCAGCGCAAGCGTCTGGGTACCAAGCGCGGCTTTATCGCCGTAAAATCCAACTGCTCCATTCAGAGCTATGTCCCTGCCCTGTCTCCTCTGCGCAACTGCGGTATTGAGAAAATTCTGGTCTGCACCTATCAGGCCATTTCCGGCGCCGGCAAGACCTTCGAAACCTGGCCCGAAATGGTGGATAATCTCATCCCCTATATCGGCGGTGAGGAGGAAAAGAGCGAGCAGGAGCCCCTGAAAGTTTGGGGCAAGGTTGAAAACGGCGTTATCGTTAAGGCCAGCGAGCCCGCCATTACCGCTCAGTGCCTGCGCGTACCCGTATCCAACGGTCACACCGCCGCTGTATTCGTAACCTTCAAAAACAAGCCCACCATTGAGCAGATGAAGCAGGCTTGGGCCGATTTCAAGGGGCCCGCCCAGGAGCTTAAACTGCCCACCGCTCCTAAGCAGTTCCTCAACTATTTTGAAGAAGACAACCGTCCCCAGGCCAAGCTTGATCGCGACATGGAAGGCGGCATGGCCGTTTCCATCGGACGCCTGCGCGAGGATACCCAGTACGATTACAAGTTCGTATCCCT
>JAFSIK010000016.1 GCA_017439805.1 Oscillospiraceae bacterium | reverse complement strand
GATATCGCCATTCTGGTTGTAGCTGCCGATGACGGCATTATGCCCCAGACCATCGAGGCCATCAACCACGCCAAGGCTGCCGGCGTTTCCATCATCGTTGCCATCAACAAGATGGATAAGCCCGGCGTAAATCCCGAGCGCATCAAGCAGCAGCTCACCGAGCACGACCTTCTTCCCGAGGAATGGGGCGGCGATACCATTATCTGCCCTGTATCCGCTCTTACCGGTATGGGCATAGATAACCTGCTGGAGATGGTTGTCCTCACCGCCGAAATGGCCGAGTTGAAGGCCAACCCCAACCGCGCCGCTCAGGGCGTGGTTATCGAGGCCCGTCTGGACAAGGGCCGCGGCCCCGTTGCCACTCTGCTGGTGCAGAACGGCACCCTGAAACAGGGTGACATCATCATCGCCGGCACCGCCGTGGGACGTGTCCGCGCCATGGTGGACGACGCCGGCAAGCCCATAAAGGAGGCAGGCCCCTCCATTCCCGTTGAGATCATCGGCATGGCCGAGGTTCCCGGCGCAGGCGACAAGTTCCACGCCGTAGCCGACGAGCGCATGGCCCGCGAACTTGTTGAACAGCGCAAGCAGGAGGAAAAGGACGCCATGAACCGCCCCGTGGGCAAGGTCACTCTGGAAGATCTCTTCTCCCAGATCCAGGAGGGCAGCGTCAAGGAACTCAACATCATCGTCAAGGCCGACGTTCAGGGCAGCGCCGAGGCTGTCAAGGCCAATCTGGAAAAGCTCTCCAACAACGAGGTCAAGGTGCGTGTAATCCACGCCGCAGTAGGTGCCATCAACGAATCCGACGTTATGCTGGCCACCACCTCCGGCGCCATCATTGTTGGCTTCAACGTGCGCCCCGATAACGCCGCCAAGGACTCCGCCGCCCGCAACGAGGTTGACGTCCGTCTCTACCGCGTCATTTACGAGTGCATCGAGGAGATGGAGGCCGCCATGAAGGGTATGCTGGATCCCACTTACAGGGAAGTATACCTGGGCCGCGCCGAAATCCGCGTGATCTACAAGGTTCCCAACGTTGGCGCCGTAGGCGGCTGCTACGTTCAGGACGGCAAGATCCAGCGCAACGCCGGCGTGCGCGTGCTGCGTGACGGCATCATCGTTTACGAAGGCAATCTGGCCTCTCTGAAGAGATTCAAAGATGACGTGAAGGAAGTTGCTCAGGGCTACGAATGCGGCATGGGCATCGAAAAGTTCAACGACATCAAGGAAGGCGACATCATCGAAGCCTTCGTTATGGAGCAGGTAAAACCGTAAATAAAAATAAACCCGGGCGGGCCATCGGTCCGCCCACGGTGCTATTTAAAAAAGGAGAAACACATGGCTGGCAACAGGCTTGAACGCATAAATGAAGAGATCCAGCGCGAGCTGGCGGTAATGCTTCGGGAGCTGAAAGACCCCCGGGTGCAGGGCATGGTCACCATCACCTCCTGCGCCGCCACCGGCGACCTTAAATTCTGCAAGGTTTACGTCAGCGTGCTGGAGCAGAGCCGTGAAAAGGAAGTTATCAAGGGTCTCAAAAGCGCCTCCGGCTGGCTTCGCCGTGAGCTGGGCGCAAGACTCAAGCTGCGGGCGGTGCCCCAGCTCGTCTTCGCCGCTGACGACTCCATCCGCCACGGCGCCCACATCAACCAAATGCTCAAGGATTTAGAGGACTGAATATGGAAACCAAACACCTGTCCGTCGCTCAGTGCGCCGCGCGCCTGAAGCAGCTGGACGATATTCTTGTTATATTCCACCGCCGTCCCGACGGGGACACCATAGGCAGCTGCGCCGCCCTTGCCCTGGCTCTTGAAAAGATGGGTAAAAATGTGCGCATCTACCCCGGTCACGACATCACCGCAAAGCTGACGCCCTTTGTGGAGAAATTCTACCCCGGGGAAGGGTTTGAGCCTGCCTGCCGGGTCACCGTGGACATCGCCTCCCGCCAGCTTTTCCCGGAAAAATCCGGTCTGGAAGATGCGGAAATCGCGCTGGCAATCGACCACCACCCCTCCAATCCAAATTTCGCCAATGAGCTTTGCAACGACCCCGGCTGTGCCGCCTGCGGCGAGCTGGTGCTGGACATCATCAGAGCCATGGACGTGGAAATCGACCACGACATCGCCCTTGCCCTGTATCTTGCCATCAGCACCGACACCGGCTGCTTCCGTTACAGCAACACCACCGCCCACAGCCACCGTGCCGCCGCGGATATGATGGAGTACGGCATTGATTACGCCGCCCTCAACCGCAGCTTCTTCACCGAAAAATCCCAGGCACGTATGCGCCTTGAGGCGGCGTTTATGAGCACCATGACCATGCATTTTGACGGCCGGGTTGCCGTGGCTCACCTTACCCCCGATATGATTGCCGCCTGCGGCGCCAACGGCGACGACGAGGAGGATATCGTGGGTGTTATCCGCGCCATCGAGGGCGTGGAGGCCGCGGTTATGGTAAAGCAGCTTGCCGACGGAGGCTGCAAAATTTCCCTGCGCACCAATAAAAATCTCAACGCCACCAACATCTGCGCCCGTTTCGGCGGCGGCGGTCACGCCGCGGCGGCAGGCTGCAGCATCGACGCCGGCGTTGAAGAAGCCAAGGAGCTTATGCTCCGGGCAATAGAGGATGAGGAAAATGCCTAACGGCGTTATTGTAATAGACAAGGCTCCCGACTGGACCAGCCACGACGTTGTGGCAAAGCTGCGGGGCGTGCTCAAATGCCGCAGAGTGGGCCACGGAGGCACCCTTGACCCCATGGCTACGGGCGTGCTGCCCGTTTTTGTGGGACGGGCCACCCGAGCGGCGGATTTTGCCGCAGCAGGGGAGAAGGAGTACACCGCCGTACTGCGCCTGGGGGAGATAACCGACACTCAGGACATAACCGGCACTGTACTGGAGCGCCGTGACGCATCGGGGATAAGCCTTTCGGACCTTGAAAGCGTCCTGCCCCGGTTCACCGGTGATATTTTCCAGATGCCCCCCATGTACAGCGCCATCAAGGTGGACGGACAAAAGCTCTATACCCTTGCCCGCAAGGGCGTTGAGGTGGAGCGAAAGAGCCGCCCCATAAACATCGCCTCCATTACCGCCCGTGAGCTGGGCGGCGGTGAGTTTGAACTGAAAATCACCTGCTCCAAGGGCACCTACGTGCGCACCCTCTGCCACGACATCGGTCAGGCGCTGGGCTGCGGCGGCACTATGGCGGCCCTGCGGCGCACCCGTGTGGGAGGTTTTACCGAGGACATGGCCCTTGGTATCGAAAACGCGTCGGAGGAGGCCATCATCCCGGTGGACACCCTTTTTTCCGAATACAGCGCTCTGACTCTTGACGAAAAGGGCGAAAAGCTGTGCCGCTGCGGCGGCGTTATAGCCACAAAGGAAGAACAGGGACTTTACCGCGTCTACGGCCCCGGCGGATTTCTGATGCTGGGCAGGGTAGAGGCAGGAAAACTCATCACGGTCAAAAACTTTTTCGAGGTGTAAGTTTTGACAGTTTTAGCATTAGGATTTTTTGACGGCGCCCATCTGGGTCATCGGGCCCTTTTCGAAAAAGCAAAACATGCTGCCCGGCAGCGCGGCGTTACCGCCGCGGCGGCCACTTTCGACCGCCATCCCAGCAGACTTGTCACAGGCCGGTCCGTCAGTCTTATAAATACCCAGTCCGACAGGGAATGGCTTATAAAAGAGTACTGCGGCATGGACGCGGTGCATTTCATTCCCTTTGACACGGCCACTATGCATATGCCCTGGGAGCGCTTTATCGAGGAGCTTTGCGTGGGGAAATTCGGCGCAGTTCACCTTATCTGCGGCGAGAATTTCACCTTTGGCTACAAGGGCGAGGGCACTCCCGAAAAGCTTATGAAAAAATGCCTGTCCATGGGACTGGGCTGCGACATAATTCCCAGCGTGAAAATAGGCGGTGATACCGTCAGCTCCACCCGCATCCGCGCCCATCTGGTCAAGGGCGAGATGGAGCAGGCCGCCGCTCTGCTGGGCCACCCCCACGTACTTTCCGGGGAAATAATCCACGGCAGGGGTCTGGGCGCAAAGCTCTTTTGCCCCACCGCCAATATGGCTGTACCCGACGAGCTGGTGGAGCTGCCCGCAGGCGGCTATGAAACCGTGGCCGTGCTGGACGGCGTGCGCCGCGCCGCCATAACCAACATCGGCCGCAATCCCACTGTCAGCCGGGATAAAAAAACCACCGCCGAAACCCACATAATAGGCTTTGACGGTGATATTTACGGCAAGACCCTCCGTCTTGAGATACTTCGCTTCATCCGCCCGGAGGTAAAGTTTGACAGCTTTGACGCTCTCAGGGCGCAGATACTTTCCGACGTGGAGGATATCCGTCTGAAGTATCAGGGCAAAGAGGTATGAAAACGGCGGCGCTTTCGCACCGCCGGTGAGTTACTGCTCCAGCTTTTGAAAACCGTTGCCGAAAGTTTCGCTGTAATCGGACACCATGACCAGCGCGTGTTCGTCAACCTGACTGACGATGCGGCGAAGGCGCACTACCTGAGCCTTGCTGCAGGCGCACATAATCATGTAGCGGGTGTTGCCGGTGTAGCCGCCCTCACCCTGAAAAACCGTTGCGCCGCGGCCGGTTTCGCGGATAATAGCGTTGGACACCGCCTTTGGCATGGAGGTTATGACCATGGCAATCTTGCCTACCGCGGCGCCCAGAATTATCTTGTCGATAACGTAGGAGTGCACCACGGTCTGCACAAGGCCGTACAGCACTGCGTTGATGTTTCCGAAGAAAACGCCGCCCAGCAAAATGACAACACCGTCAAAAACCGTGCTCAGCTGCCCGGGGGAGCGCTCGGGGTGAGCCTTGTTTATGGCCATGATTATAAAATCCGAGCCGCCCAGACTTCCGCCGGTCTTGTATACCAGACCCAGTGCCGCGCCTGCCAGCACACCGCCGAAAAGAGCGGCCAGAATTGCGTCGCCGTTATACAGAGGCAGGAGAGGAAAGAGAAAGTCAACCAGAACGGTGTACAAAATTATGGTTCGGGCGGTGCGCAGCATAAATCTGCCGCCCAGAGTTTTCCATGTAAGTGCCGCCAGAGGTATGTTTAACACCAGCGTGACGATACCGATGGGCAAAGTAAAAAGGTGGTTTAAAATCAGCGCTATACCGCCGATGCCGCCGGTGGCAAACTTTGCCGGAGCGATGAAAAAGTATATGGCGGCGGCGTAAAGCGCGGCGCCGGCAACGTCGATTGCAAGGTCTTTAGTCCAGAGACCATTGCCTTTGAAGGATGTCATTTTAACCCCTCCTTGCGTTTAAATGATACATATAAATAGCACAATGATGCGTTAAAGTCAATAAAATTATTGTTTACAATTTCTTCGCCAATTATGGGGATTAAACCCTTAAAATACAAATACCGCATTTCCGAAAAGGAGTGATATTTTTGATAAAGGTGCAGGATCTGGTCAAACGCTACGGCAATAACGTGGCCCTGGACCACATCAGCTTCCACATCGAAAAAGGCAAGGTATACGGCTTTCTGGGCCCTAACGGCGCGGGTAAGTCAACTACCATGAATATTCTCACCGGCTACATAGGTGCCACCGGCGGCACCGTGGTAATAAACGGCCACGACATACTGCTGGAGCCCGATGAGGCCCGCCGCTCCATCGGCTATCTGCCGGAAATTCCTCCCCTTTACATGGATATGGTGGTAGAGGAATACCTGACATTCTGCGCAAGGCTGAAGAAGATTTCCAAGGCCGACTGTGCCGGCGAGGTGGCAAAGGTTCTTGAGGCCGTTGCCATTACCCATGTGAAGGACAGGCTCATAAAGAACCTTTCCAAGGGTTACAAGCAGCGCGTGGGTCTGGCTCAGGCTCTGCTGGGTTATCCGGAGATAATAATTCTGGACGAGCCCACCGTTGGCCTGGACCCCAAGCAGATCATTGAGATCCGCCAGCTTATCCGCTCCCTTGCCGGGGAGCACACCGTTATTTTCAGCTCCCATATCCTCTCCGAGGTGCAGGAGGTCTGCGACGAGGTGCTCATCATCAACAAGGGCAGGCTGGTTGCGGCCGGTACCACCGCCGATCTGGAGCGCCGCATGAGCAGCAACTCCCT
>JAFSIK010000015.1 GCA_017439805.1 Oscillospiraceae bacterium | reverse complement strand
GTTCATCTTATCACGGTTCCACTCACCGATGTGAGTGCCGGTGATGTAGCGGATGTTGTTGAAGTCGTAGCAAAGAATAGCACCCAGGCCGGATTCCTTCAGGTACTTCTTGGCACGCTCAAGGCGATCTTTTCTCAGTTTATCATAATTTATAGTGTCTTCGAAATCAACGCCATTAAAGCCACTTCTCATAGGTAAACTCACTCCTAAACTATATTTTTTATGGCAATCAGGTAAATCGAGAACATTGAACACAACATGTTCTCGATTTACCGTTAATGACTTCAAGCAGCGCAAATGCTACTTTCACGTCTCAGGCGACAGGGTTTATCTGTAGATGTGATCGCCGGCGATGTATTTTGGGGGAATATAAGGCACCTGCAGGAAGGACTCATATTCGCCGCCAGTGTGGATGATGTGTTTACCCTGATTGATGTAATCATAATCAAAGGGCTCAAACCAATCTTCGCGATGGAAGTGGCCAGAGATATCTACACGTAGCTGTTCACCTTTGTGCCAGAAACGTCCAATAGGCCAGATTTCAATATCAACCGGAACAATCTCGCCGGGAGACAGCTTCTGAGGATTGTTGTAGGCATTGACGGGGTTGAAATCTGTGGATTTTTTCTCGTCCAGTGCGCGCAGGGAAACACGCAGACGACCCACAGTACCGGGGTGCGGCGCACCGATAATGTTGGTGGGCAGGAACTTGCCGTCAGGATCCAGTTTCTGAATGTTGACAAACAGGTCCATATCATCGTTCCCATCGGCCTCTACATACAGGCGAAGCTTCATGTAGCCGGTCAGTTCGGTGTCTTCGTCAAACTTTATGTCGAAGGTAGCACGTCCCTTTTTGGCATCATAGCTTAAGCTGGAGGTCTTGGATACCTTATCAAAACTCAAGGAGCGCTTAGAGGCATCCAGATAGAGCTTCTTGTACTCTGTACGAGGCAGGGGGAAATCTTCCTCAGGACGTCTGAGCATATAATCAAAGTCATAGGCATCCATCAGGTCCATGCGAACTTTGGGAGTGGATTCCCAACCATTGCGAATACCCTTAAGGTAGCGGTCGAAGAACAGATTCAAGTCGGCAATATTTTCACCCTTGTAGTAGTTCTCCCATTCGAAGTCGCGGTAGATGCGAATCCATTTCTGCTTGGAACTGATATGGCGCCAGGCGTTGATGGTTCCACGCAGATGGAAGTGAGTCCAACCGGCAGTGATATATGCAGGGCACTCAATTTCTTCCAACAGAGGGACCTTTTCTTCCCAATATTCATCGAAATAGGGATGAATCTTGGTGTTCTGGTACAGGTCCTCCATGTCATTTGCACCATAGAAACTGTAGCACAGGAAGGGGTTAAAACCGCATTCGGGTATACCGCCTATGCAGATAAGTTCTCTATACTGGTCGGTAATACCTTCCCAGGGGGCAATAGCTGCCAGGTGGGGGGGCTTCATGGAGGCAGCTTTCCACTGAGCAACCGCAGGACCGGAGTCGCCGGACATGCCAATCTTGCCGTTACACCAAGGCAGGGTGGCGATGAACTCGATTACATCATACATATCGCGGGCTTCCTGCTGAGTGGTTACGGTGATGTCGCCCTCGGAGTTGTTTGTTCCACGGGGGTCATACTTACAAACAGCATAGCCCTTATGGCACCAGTACTCGGGATCGGCAACCTCAAAGCCGCCGTTCTTGGAGTAGGATCCGTAAGGAACACCATAGGTCTGGTAGGAGGAAATTTCCTCGGGGTCAGGGTCATCGGTGCACTGACGCTTACCGAACCAGCTCCAGCCAATAATACAGGGCACATTTACTGCATCCTTGGGACGGTAAATATCGGCATAGGTTTTGCAACCGTCACGCATTACGATTTCCACGTCCTGATCGCACAGAATGCCGGGGGCGGCTTCGTAAGTGCGGGGGTTCAGTTCGGGCCAGTTGCCAAAACCATCTTCCAGGAACATGGGCAGGCGGCCTCCTGCCTTAGCTTTGGAGGCCCACTGGCCCATTGCGGGACGCTCGGGAAGCTTACGGAAGACAACGTCAACCTCTTTGCCCATGCAGATTTGCTTTTTTGTTTTGAGTTCAAATGCTTTTGTAGCAGCAAGATCTACCTTGCTGGATGCACTCTTATTCTGCTTAGACATATGTAATCTCCTTTTTCGGACAAATAAAGTTACAGCTTGAGGGCCTCGGCGTGCTCGGCAGGGATTTCGGTCTTGTAGCGGGCTACGCGCTCCTTACCTTTCTCGGTAATGGTAACAACGCCGTCCTTGGTGGTAGCGAAGTCAAGCAGTTCCAACTCTTCAATCATCTCACGAATCATGGAGGGAACCAGGGTGGGGTAAATTTCGTTGATTTCGAAATCGTCATACAGATCCATAATCTTGTTGATCTCGTAGGAGCCACCGGCCTTGGTAACGCGGTCCATAATGGTCATCTGGCGACGGGTGTAAGGCAGACCGTGGCCAGCGGTGGCCAGATCGAAAGCCTCAACCTTCCAGGTGGCAGCGGTGCGCAGGTCGGGACACATTACCATGCAGTCCTTGCAGGCTACGCGCTCTTCCGTGGGAGGCCAGCAGAAGCCGCCCTTGGGGATAAGGTCACTTACGTGATGCGCGGGATGCTCAAAGGGCTCGTTGACGGGCACAAAGCCGTTGCCGTCATACTTGGCTCTTTCGGGATCAGCATAGCTGTTTACAGAATGCCAAAAGAGGTGGTAGTAACCGGGGTCAACGTAACGGGGGCCGGTGGAGGATACCGTGACCATTTTTTCGACCAGGGCGGGGAAAGCATCGCCGCAGCACTTGCCGATAATCTCGTTGCCGTTAAAAATTACTTCGTCGCCAACCTGAATGCCGGCGTGGCAGGGATAATGCTCAGGATCGCCAATAAATCCAACCAAAGTTGCTTTAACAGAAAACATAGCTCACATCTCCTAATTATATGTTTTGATTGAATGATTCAATCTTTATATTAATTTTACCTAACGGCGCCTGTAGTTTACTATGATTAGCTTGTTGAAAATGTATAAATATAAATGAACAAACTGCGAAATTGTGTAAACGACGTTGAACACTTTTTTGGTTTTGTTCAAACTCGGGTCTTTTGCTCACAAAAGTGCGAAGCCTTTCAACAAAACGAAAGAGCGCCCCCGAAAACGAGGGCGCTCATGATAAATCCTATATTATGCAGTTATTTTTTCATCAGGCATTTTTTTGAAAAGCCTACGGCAAAGGACAACAGCCAGAATAATTACTGCAGCGTCGGCGATGGGACCGGCGTAAAGCACGCCGTCAATTCCAAAAATAAGAGGTAAAATGATTATAAGAGGCGCCTGGAAAATAAGCTGTCTTGACAGGGACAACACATGGGTGGGGCGCCCTATGGAATTGAAGAAATTGGCTATTATAGGCTGAATCGCACCGCCAAACAGCAGCATCATAAAAATGCGGAAATATTTTTCCGCAAACTCATAGTAAAGCTCTGTCCCTGCTCCGAATACAGAGGCGATATGCCGCGGCGCAAACTGAAACGCCAAAAAGAACACAAAGCTTATTACTAATCCCGCAATTACCGCTTTCTTAAGCGTTTGTTTTACTCTGCGGTAATTCCTGTGGCCGTAATTGTAGCCAACTATTGGCTGCATTCCCAATGCTATGCCAAGAGTAAACGCCATAAGCAGGGAATTAACTTTGGTTATAATGCCTGATATTGCAAGGGGTATTTCTGTTCCATACGCCGACGCCGCTCCGTAATGATTGAGAGTATTGTTTAAAACAATCTGCACTACCGTCATGGCAATGTGTGTCAAAAACGGGGCAACGCCCAGCGCGGCAATTCTGCGAAGAAAAACAGCGCTTGGTTTAAATGCTCCACGATCAAATCTTACGGTACGAAGCTTCGTCACAATGAAATATCCGGCTGCAAGTGCTGCGGAAAGAATTTGTCCAATAATGGTCGCCCAAGCGGCGCCGGCCATTCCCATGCCAAGGGGGAAAATAAAAATAGGATCTAAAATGATATTTACGATTGCTCCAGACACTGTGCAAAGCATAGAGAACGCCGGGCTGCCATCCGACCGTATCAGATAGCTGGCACCGTTTGCAAATATGAAAAACGGCAATCCCAAAACTATTATTTTGGTGTAATCCCAGACGTATGTATAATTCTCCTCTGTGGCTCCGAAGGCCCAAAGCATGGGTTTCAGGAACAAGCTTATAAGCACCGCTATTACTATTCCGAAAAACGCCATAAATAAAATGCCGTTTCCCGCGATTTTTTTAGCGTTGTCCCTTTCGCCAGCGCCCATTTTAAGGTTGAAATTGGCGGCTGTGCCTACCCCAAGAAGCATTGCAACTGCCGTGGTGATGGTACTTATGGGAAATGCCACATTTGTGGCCGCATTTCCCAGAAGTCCCACGCCCTGCCCTATAAATATCTGATCAACAATGTTGTATAACGAAGAAACCAACAGGCTTATAACCGTGGGTATCGAATATTTCAAAAGAAGCCTGCCTATGGGATGTGTCCCAAGAGGATCCGGGGTCGTATTTGCAAATTGTTGCATCATTTCACCCGCTTTGCCCGAATATTTTTAAATAGAATATCACACAAAAACAGCCGCATGTAATAATACAAAATCGGCTGTTTGTTCAAACTTAATTAATATCATTTTCAAGGATTTCCACCATATCCTGAACTTTTTTTATAAAAAGCTTGTCCTCGGCCGTGAATTTGTAACCCTTGCGCCAAATCAGCACATCCTTATACACGGCCCCTGGAGTGGAGCATTTTCTTTGTACCAGAGGATATCGTTCAAGAACAGTTCTAGGAGTGGGGGATGCCCACATATAGGTATCGGGGATTTGGCAAAGAAGTTCGAACTGGCTTTGTCTTTCATAAACCACTATCTCCCTTGTGCTGGCATCCCGCTGCTTTATCTCCATAGCGGTGGATATGGGAAGTGCGGGGACGGTGGGATCACCATGGCTTATTTCAATTAGGTTTTTAAGGTCTTCAGGGAATATTTCTTCCTTGTCTGCCAGATATGAGCTGCGGCACATTACCAGATTGTATGAATATTTCCATATTGGCTTGGCCACAAGTTCCTTGCTCTCAACATAGCGCAGAAAGTAATCTTCGTAATCTTCCTGATAGCGGATTATGCCGATATTGCTGTCATAGTCCACGACTCTGTTTATTGCGGTCATGGTGTTGGCTTCCTGATAATCAACCTTTATTCGAATTTTTTGAGACAATTCCTGCATGAATGTCACGAAAGCCTGGGCTATGTAGCACGAGATGGGGACCGTCAGGGAAAGCTGGTATTCTTCCTTTGGAGCTACTTTGTAAATACGCTCCATCTCGTCTACATGGTTCAAAAGTGAGCGGGTACGGTACAGAAATTCCTCGCCTTTTTTTGTGGGGGATACGCCTTTGGACGTTCGCTTAAAAATTTCTATGCCCAGATCACTTTCCAGTTCGCGGATGGCTTTGCTGAGAAACGGTTGACTGACATACAGTGACTCTGCCGCTTTTGATATAGATTGATGGCGGGCTACTTCCATAACAAACCTAAGTTGCTGCAAATTCATTGTGCTCCTCCTTTCCGCATTTGAGGGTCTTCGGGCGCGACAAAATGTCGCGCCCATGGCACCAAAATTCAGACCCAAGGAGTGATTTTATGTATAACCGGCGCCCATCACCGGAAATACCAAATACAATCAGTCTGTCAGAGCAATTTGTCCCTGTTCGGTATTCAAAACAGAATTAACATTTTCCAGTTTGAAAAGGGCAAAGTTTTCGTCATCAGGCGAAGAATAGCGTTTATACAAAACCGGGCAGGCGTCAAACATTGCTTGCTTTTCTTCCGGTGAAGTTGCCTCCATCGCCTTTGCGGTCACACGAATCCAATCACGGGTGCCTTGCCTGATGGCGGTTATCTGAATATTTGGATTATTTTTAATCTGGTTATATACGCTTTTCTTGTTGCCGGACGGAATATATATTTTCCCCTGATACTCCATTACGCCGCCAAAGGGTCGGCACGCAGCACATTCGCCATTTACGGTGGCCACCCAGAACGGGATGCACTCTTTCAAAAAATCGTAAGTTTTTTTCATTTATTTCCGCCTTCTTTTTTGGAATAGTCTTATTTTTATTATTACTCCAAGTCAGAAAAATTTCTATAATCATCACCCAACGATAAGTTCAATCTTTTTTGTACATTTTAATAAAAGTACCTTACTTTCATTGAACAATTTTCGATTTTTGTATGATTTTGCGCAAACTGGCACTTGTTTTTGTCCCTAGAATTGTGTATACTTTACAAAAATTATGTATTTCATCGGTAAGGGAGCGATCACCATGTCAATGACGATGCAAGATCCAAACACAAAATGCATAATAAAAAAAGAATTTTTAGAGCTTTATCGAAAGCTTCCCCTGTCGAAAATCAAGGTTGCTGATTTAATTGCAAAATGCAACATATCCCGTGGCACTTTTTATTTCTATTTCTCTGATGTTTACTCCCTGTACCGTGAGTGCGAGCAAGATATACTAGTCATCATGGAAAATGAGCTGGATGGGGTTAAGATGGCCTCAATTCATACTCAAAAGAATGCATACATAAAACAATATATGAAGCACTTGGCTGCCTTGGCTGAACATAAGGACCGAATTCAAATTTTTCTTCGAGGTTCAGAAATGGCCTCTTTTCGCCGTGAATTTACAAATAATATCTATGCCGTTTATTCAGATACACTGGAATTCTCTGCAAGTACATCTGATACAGAACGGCACTATATGGTGCGCTTTTTTGCCAGTGGCGCATGCGAGCTTCTTTGCGATTATATTTCAAATGACTGCTCCGAATCAGCCGAAACCTTGGCTATAACTGTATATAACATTATGTTCAACGGAACGTTTCCAAAAGAAAACCGTTCTTCCAGGGATAATTGATTCGCTCCTGCCAAGGTGATTAACTCACTGTTGCCAATTTAATATGCTCCCTTTATGGGAAACAGCGAAAAAGAAAGACTGTTCATCATGGAGGGAGTATCTTTATGTTTTGAAAACCAAAACTACACAGCGTTCTTCCAAAAAGTGCAATTGACTATCTGCGCTTCACAGAAGAAAAGTGCGGAGACATTATTAAACCGTCCACAAAAACAATTCAAACATTTTGATACGCCCTCCTAAACAGCACAAACTTTATTTTGTTGTGTTCGCAACGCGTTGGCAATGTTGCCGTGACGCTCCCCTGCTGTATATTGTAAAAACGCCCCGGATACTTTTATATCCGAGGCGTTTTGCCTTATATCGCGATTGTCAATTCTGGCAATTTGTACATAAGATTACGTCTATATATTTCTTTATGCTTTTTTATAAACTCTGCATTTTCCTTATACCATTTTTCAGAGTACAGCGGCCAGTAGATTGTAGATGTATTTTTACCATGATAAGTGTTTTTTGAGATATCCCCATTCCTCTTCGGAAAATTTCCATCCATCCATATCCACGTCCTCTGGCTCGTTTGTTTTTTTAATGGTAAACTTTCAAAGAAGTCTCCTGCATAATCGTTTCCTCTTCTAATTGCACAAAGAAACATTTCGGTTGCTTTTTTATCGTCCTGGGGGATGCCTATGCCGTCCTGATAACACCTTGCTAAGTTATATGGGGCAAACATATCTCCCAAATCCGTAGCTTTTTTAAAATATTTGATAGCTTCTTCAATGTTTTCGGGAATCCCTATAAATTCACCACTTATATTCTGACCTGAACCGCAGTAAACATTCATGATGAAAATAAAAAAACGCGGGAGCAAATCAGATTTGCTCCCGCGTGGTGCGAGTGACGAGACTTGAACTCGTACGCCATAAGACACACGCCCCTCAAACGTGCCTGTCTACCTGTTCCAGCACACTCGCAGATTTAAACGCAGGTGTTATTATAGCTATCCAAGATCGTTTTGTCAATAGTTTTTGGTGAAATGTTCAAACTTTTACAATGACAGAAGAGGGCAGATGTGGTATAATCGTGTCAGACAGAAGAAAGGCGCCGGGATAAATGAAGAAAGACGGAAAAGTTAAAAAAATCAGCTTTGCCTGGTTGCCCGGAGCGGTACTGGTGGCGGCCTTTTTCGCCCTGCGCGGCAGCAAATCCTTTATGGACGCCGCGGAGAGGATTTTCTGCCAGCCTGTTAGAGGCATTTTAAGCCGTCTGACAGACGCGCTGTCTTTTTCCCTTATGGAAATACTCCTTGCCGTGGGTGTGATATGGCTTTTTGGGTTTATTATTCGCACATTGATATTGCTGCTGCGCCGCAAGACCCGGGGCGTTAAAATCAAATTTTTTCTGCGCCGTCTGAGCGTACTTATAACCGTGGCGGTCTACATATGGGCGGCGTTTTTGTGGCTATGGTCGGTCAGCTGCTTTTCCAGTACATTTTGTGAAAAAAGTGGCTTTGAGCGCCGGGATGTTTCCGTAGAGGAACTTTACGGCGTTACAGTAATGTTTGCCGAAAACGCCAACCGGCTTTCCGGACAGGTTCAGCGGGACGAAAAAGGACTTTTTGCGCAGGAGGATTTCTTTGCCGAAAGCGAGGGCCTGTACAGCGCACTGCAGCAGGAATTTCCCGTCCTTGACAGATTTTACGGCTCGCCCAAGGCTCCCCGTGCGTCCTACATAATGAGCCTTGCGGGATACACCGGAATGTACTTTCCCTACACAGGCGAGTCCAATATAAACGTACACGCGCCCAAGGCGCTGCAGCCTGCCGTTATCGGACATGAGCTTGCCCATCAGCTGGGCGTTGCAATGGAGGATGAGTGCAATTTCCTGGGCATTGCCGCCTGTCTGTCTTCGGGCAAAACATCCTATGAATATTCCGGCTATTTGTACGGCCTTATACATCTTTCCAATGCCCTCTATTCAGTGTCACCGGAGCTTTATTACGGGATTGCCGCAACCTTCACGCCGGAACTTGCCGCCGACTGGAACGAAAACAGCCGCTACTGGCAGGAAATGGAGGGACCCATAGACGAAGCGGTGGAAAAGGTCTACGATGCCTATCTTAAAGGCAGCGCTCAGGAAGAAGGACTTCGCTCCTACGGCCTTTGCGTGGATATGCTGGTGGCCTATTACGGTTGATACCAATGTGAAAATTTATCTGCATCAAAAAAGGAGCTGTTTAAACATCTCCTTTTTGTTATACCAGCTTGGCCTTTTTCAGCTTGTCCGCCAGTTTTTTAAGAAGCGGCAGGAAAATGAGATTCAAGGGCACCAGCACCGCGTACTGGGGCAGCCTGTAGGAAACCCACCACCAGTATCCGTGGCCGCCTGCCAGATGTGCCACCCAGGCGGTGTTTACGAAAAGTCCCACTGCAATGCAGGGAATTATCGCAGCCAGTACCATATTCGGGAAAAATCGTACCTTTTTCCAATATTTCCGATTGAGGAGAAAACCGTAAGCTATACCCATAAGGGCCGCACCCAGCGTAAAGCCGGGATGATAGGGGCCGATGGGGAAGAGTATTGCGCCGATGAAATCTGAAAGAGCATAGGCCACCATGGTGTACCATGGGCCGAAAAGGTAGGCACACAGAGCCATGGGAATAAAGCTGAAGCCTATCTTCAGCGACATTGTGTTGAAGGAACAGAAGCGGTTTAGTACCACCTCAAGGGCGATAAGCAGCGCTATCTGGCACAGAGTACGGGTAGCCATGCGCCCCTTTTTGGGTGCGGGAGCAGGCTTGCCCGCGTCCTGCAGGGAATATTCCGGCCCGGATTTGGAGACATCCAGAAGCTGCCCGTTTTCAAAGCAGTTCTCCGCGTCGCCCATAATGTAAAGTGAGCCGAAAACGCATACCACGGTGTTTTCGTCCGCACTATTCAGCGCCGCTGTAAGGGCACCCATCATATCATTACAGGTGGTGGCGGCAATGCCGTGCCTTTTTATTTCTTCTGCAAGAGCTTCCGCTTGCAGCGCTCTCGGCCCGGCAGGGGTAACGGTGTAAAAACGCTCGGCAAGATGGGCAACGGTGTCAATTGCGCCCTTATAATCCTTGTCTGCCAGCGCACCCATTACAAAGCGGAATTTTTTGTTCGGGAACGCCGCCTCAAGGCTTTCTTTTAGGGCGGCCGCGCCCTGTGGATTGTGTGCGCCGTCGATGACCACAGGGGGATTTTTGCTTAATATCTCCAGCCGGCCGGGAATGAAAGCCTTTTCAAGACCGGCACGTATATGCTGTTCGGTTATTGCATAGCCCTGTGCTCTCAGCGCGAGAGCCGCCTCAATTGCGGTTGCCGCGTTCTGGGTCTGATACAGGCCGAAAAGTCCGCTGCGCAGGTCTTTGAAATCGCCGTAATCGAATACAAGACCATCCATACCGCAGCTTTTGATTTCAACCGTTTCCGGACGGGAAAGGGTAAGGGCGCAGCCTTTCTCCATACAAACACCCTTAACAGCATTTACAGCCTGAGCGCTCTGACCCGCCATGACCACAGGGCGTCCGGTCTTGATAATCCCCGCCTTTTCAAGGGCGATTTTTTCCACAGTGTCGCCCAGAAGCTCCGTGTGGTCAAGGTCGATGGCGGTTATCACCGACAGGGCGGGGGAGTCTATCACATTGGTGGCGTCCAGACGGCCGCCCAGACCTACCTCCAGCACCACAATATCGCAGCCGCAGTTTTTGAAATGCTCAAAACCCATGGCGGTTGTCAGTTCGAAAACAGTGGGTTTTGCAAAACCCTGAGCCACCATGCGCTCCGCAGCGGCAATAACTTTACCACCGCAAATCTCAATTTCCCCCTGGGAAATCGGCACTCCGTTTACCTGTATCCTTTCGGAAAAATCCCGGATGTAGGGAGAGGTGTAAAGTCCCACTTTGTACCCTGCGGCCTTTAAAATCTCTGCGATGTAGGTACAGGTGGAGCCTTTTCCGTTTGTGCCTGCAACATGAACAAAGGACAGCCCCTTTTGGGGGCTATCCATCTCGTCTGTAAGCCGGACGATGGAATCCAGACCCGGTACCGAGCCCAAAACAAGCGCATCGCGCAAATATTCCATTACCTGCTGGTATTTCATTTTCATAGCGCCTCCTTACGCGGCGCTGTTACTCTTACGCATAAGAAAGCAACAGCGGATGCGGGCCCGCATCGCAAGAGCGCTGCTCTTTTCGTCCGCCGGCAACTTCCCATCCGACGGCACTTAATCCCGAAAGATACGCGCGTGACCCTACTCTGTTTGTTTATGTATGTATTTAATTATTTTTTATTTTTTGTTTTTGCCGTGACCGAACCACATCAGCACACCGATGCCGCAGCCGCCTATAATGTTGCCGATGGTTACCGGCAGCAGGTTGCGGATAAGGCAGTTGCCCCATGTGAGCATCGAAAGGTCAACGCCGGCGGCGATGGCAGCCTCCCGGTATGTATCGTTTACAAGGGCGAAAAGACCTGCGGGTATGTAGTACATATTGGCGATGGAGTGCTCAAAGCCCGCCAGAACGAAGAAGCAGACCGGCAGGAAAATGCCCAGTATCTTGCCCGCCACGTCCTTGGCGGAAAAGGCGTGCAGTACCGCGATGCATACAAGGGCGTTGCACATTATGCCAAGCACTATGGCGCTGCCAAAACCCAGAGAGCATTTTGCGGCTGCGGTTTTGATGGTAACCGCAGCCAGGCCGGCCGCGGAGTAGGAAAACTGCCCCGCAAAGGCGCAACCCGCAGCAACCAGAAGGCTGCCCACAAAGTTTCCGATATAGGCGACAACCCAGTTTCTGATCATCTGGCCTACGGTTATCTGTCGGTCAAGAACGGAAATTATCATCAGACAGTTGCCGGTGAAAAGTTCCGCGCCAAGCAGCACAACCATGCACAGTCCGAAGGGGAACATTATGGCGCTGAGAAGTCTTGCAAGACCTGCTGCCGTCACATTGTGAGAGGCCATGTTTGCACAGGTGGAGGCAAATGCGATGAACGCACCGGCCAGAATGCCCAGAATAAATATCCTGCCGATAGAGAGCTTTGCCTTGTTTACCCCTGCGTTGGAGTAGTTTGTAAGAAATTCAGATGGTGTGAAAAATCCCAAAACCCCTACCTCCGTGTTTTTATCTTCTGCCGGCGGCAAATGCGCTGGTGGCTCGCTCTGCCGCCTCTATGGTGTGTGTAGCCAAAATTGCGGTTGTGACGCTGCCGACTCCGCCGGGAACCGGGGTGATGGCGGAGACAATCTTTTCCGCGGCTTCAAAGTCCACATCGCCGCAAAGTCCGTCATCGGTTGCATGGATACCAACGTCAATGACAACCTGACCGGGGGAGAAATATTCCGCGGTAATGGCCTTTGCCTTGCCTACGGCAGCGATGACAATGTCGCTGTTCCTGCATATCTCCGCCGCATTTTTCGTTTTGCTGTGGCAAATGGTTACCGTTGCGTTCTGTTCCATCAGCATCATTGCAACAGGTCTGCCGATAACAAGACTTCGGCCCAGAACAGCTACTCTTTTGCCCTCAATTGGGATATTGTAATATTTCAGAATTTCCATGCATGCTCTGGCGGTGCAGGGAGCAAAGCCAAGCTTCTTGCCGGAAAACACACCGGCCAGAGAACCGGGGCTTACGCCGTCTACGTCCCGCTCCGCAGGGATGTAGCTTAAAACTTCATCGCTGTCTATGCCCTCGGGAAAAGGCTGCAGGGCCAAAACACCGTTGATGCCGCCGTCCTGACCCAACTGATAAAGCTGCATTATAATTTCATCCTGAGGAGCATTTTCGGGGATGTTGGATGCCCATACCTCGATGCCTACCTGAGCGCAGCGCTTTGCCGCGCCTTTCAGATAACTTGCGGCGCTGGGGTCGTCGCCCACCTTCAGTACCGCAAGGGTAGGATGAATGCCGCAGGATATAAGGGCTTTGCACCGGGGGGTAAGTTCCTCAAGCAGCTTTTCCGCAACAGGTGCGCCTTTTAAAATTTCCGCCATTTTATCCTCTCAATCTTTCCATCGCCTTTGTAAAAGCCTCATCGGCAATGGGTCTGTATTTTTTCAGCATACCTTCCGCCGCCTTGTCGGTTTCGTAGGCGTATATACGGTCGGCCATGGACTTGGTATTGATGAAAACATTCAGGCTTGCGCCCTCAAGAGCCGCCTTGCAGAAAACAGCGCCGGATGCCGCGTCCGAAAGAGCCATTGCAGAGCCCTTTTCCGCAAATTCCCTGCAGCATTCGATTGCCAGGCAACATTTTGCCATAATTTCCAGAGGTACCGCGCAGGCGCCCTTCAGCGCGCCTTCCATAGCGACAACCTTTTCCGGATTATCCTTGGGAATGCGGTAGGCCCGGGCCAGAGGCTCAAACACCTGGGCGTCCTTGTCGATGCAGGCGATCAGCTCCAGGCGGATTTTGTTGCATTTATCCAGGAGAATCTTAAGTTCATCCTCATGCTCGGCATATTTGGCCTTACCGATGGTGAGGTTGGCCACCATGCAGCCAAGAGCCGCTCCGGCAGCGCCCACAAGTGCGGCAGCTCCGCCGCCGCCGGGAACGGCGTCGCGGGAAGCGAGATTTTCGGAAAAATCCTTTAAAGTACGTTCTCCAAAGGACATGACCATACCTCCAGTCATAAAACGCGATGGAAATTAAAACGCAATGAGCGTGTTGTGCATCAACAATCATATATCAAAACAGCGGAAAATGCAATATGTTGTGCTTGTTAAAAGCTTGACTAACATAGATATTGATTTTCGTCACTATTTACAATACACTAATTTAGGTATATAATTTAAAGTTAAAGGAGTGATTAAATGAAACCCGTATACTGCAACACTTTCAACATCACCCATGACAAGGGCAAAAGCGAGATAGCCCTTAATTTTAACCATATTTACACCGAACATAATTACACCATTAAGGAGGGCGGGCTCACCGACGTATCCGCACAGGTTGTGGATGAGGTTGCCAGCATTCAGGTCTCCCGGGCAGGATTTCTCAGCTTTGTAAAGTTGTGCAATAAAATCGTCCGCGACCTGGGCATCGACCCGGACGAGCTTTAATATATGGAAACTTTAAAATGTATTGAAACCCGGCGCAGCGTACGCCGTTTTTTGGACAAACCTGTTGAAAAGGAACTGCTGGAGAGCATTGTTGCCGATGCCTCAATGTCTCCTTCGTGGAAAAATTCCCAGTCTGTACGCTATGTTGCCGTCACGGACAAAAAAATTTCCGCCCACATCGCCGACGAGTGCGTTTTGGGATTTACATGGAACGGCAAACTCTTGAAGAGCGCCGCCGTCATTGTTGCCCTTACCACAGTAACCGGCCGCAGCGGATTTGAAAAGGACGGCAGTTTTTCAACCTCCCAGGGCACTCACTGGCAGTCTTTTGATGCCGGCATTGCCGCTCAGACTTTCAGCCTTGCCGCCTGGGACAGGGGACTGGGCTCCGTTATCATCGGCGTTTACGACCACGATATGGTAAAAAAGGCGCTTGAGCTTCCCGAGGGGCAGCAGGTATCCGCTCTTATGGCCCTTGGCTGGCCCGCAGAGGAACCCAAGGCACCGCCCCGCAAGAGCGTGGAGGAACTTCTAACCTGGAAATAAACAAAAAGAGGGTATAAGGAATGGCTTATTATATTGATGAAAGCTGCATTGGCTGCGGCCTGTGTGCCAAAAGCTGTCCGGTTTTTGCCATTGACGGCGCGCCTAAGCAGCGTCACCTTATTCGTGAGGTGCGGTGCGTGGAGTGCGGCGTGTGCGGAAGACTTTGTCCCAGCGAATCCATAAAAGACCCCAACGGTAAAACCTGCGCAAAAAGACCCCGTGAGGAATGGCCCCGTCCTATGATAGACGCCTCCAAATGCAGCGCCTGCAGAATGTGCGTTGCGGCCTGCCCTTATGATGTGATTTCCATCAGCGACCCCAAATTCCGGGGCGATATTGCCGCCCACGCCTATGTTGACCATCACGCAAAATGCATCGGCTGCGGAATTTGTGCAAGGGAATGTCCCCTTAAAATTATAACGATGGGAGTTGTGCGCAGATGAGATTGCCTGTATATGCAATGCTTGACCTTACCACCGGCAAGGTCAGCCGTTATCCCATTACAAAGAAATATTTCAAGACCTACGTTGGCGGAAAAGCGCTTGGCTGCCGCCTGCTTCTGGACCTGACAAAACCCGGCATAGACCCTCTCGCGCCCGAGGCGGTCATCATCATAAATACCGGCCCGCTCAACGGTACCGGTGCGCCTTCTTCCAGCCGCTATAACATGACCTTCAAAAACGTCCTTACCGGCGGCATCGCATCTTCCAACTGCGGCGGCCAGTTCGGCGTTATGATGAAAAAAGCTGGCTATGACGGTATTATCATCACCGGTGCGTCTGAAACCCCCGTCACCATTGAGATTATCGACGGCGAGATAACTTTAAAGGATGCATCCCACCTTTGGGGACTTGACACCGAGGAAGCACAGGAAAAATTCCCTCACCATTACGGCAAAATGGTTATCGGACCTGCGGGAGAAAATCTGGTGCGCTACGCCCTTGCCGCTTCCGGCGAGCGTGTTTCCGGACGCTGCGGTACCGGCGCGGCTCTTGGCGCAAAGAAAATCAAGGCGATCGTGGCCTACGGCACAAAAGAGCCTCATGTTCACAGCCGCAAAAAGTTTGATAAATTCGTTTCCAAATGGGTCAGCTTTGTCAAGGGTCATCCCATGACCGGCGAATCCCTTCCCCGATATGGCAGCGCGGGTCTTGTAAACAAGGCAAACGCCACCCACGCCCTGCCCACCCATAACTTCAAATACGGACAGAGTGAGCACGCCGATGCTGTCAGCGGCGAAACCATGGCAGAAACCGCCCTGCTCAGAAACAGCGGCTGTGTCAGCTGTCCAATTCGATGCGAGCGCCGTGTAAAGGTCGCGGGCCGTGACGTAAAGGGTCCCGAGTACGAAACCGCCGGTTTCTTCGGTCCCAATATTGATTGCGGCGATCTTGAAACCGTGCTTAAAATGAACTATCTCTGCGACGTTCTTGGCGTGGACACAATTTCCTTTGCCTCCACCGTGGCATTTGCCATGGAGCTTAAAGAGAAAGGCCTTGCCGATTTCGGCGTGGAGTTTGGCAAAACCGCAAACCTTGAGGAAGTTCTGCGCAAGACCGTGGCCCGTGAGGGAATATGGTCAGACATGGCGGAAGGCACCAAGCGTATGGCCGAAAAATACGGCGGCAAAGAGTTTGCCATCAACGCCAAGGGTCTGGAGCTTGCATCCTACGAACCCCGCCGCAGTGTCGGTATGGGTCTTGGCTATGCCGTTTCCAACCGCGGCGGCTGCCACCTCAACGGTGGCTATCTGGCTCTGATGGAGTCCGTCGGTGTTCTGCTTATGGACGCTCAGAGCCCCGAGAGCAAGGCTCAGTTTACCGTCTTCCTGCAGGACGCGCTTGAGGCTGTTTCCACCGTCGGCTGCTGCCTGTTTTCCGCCCAGACCTTTGTTCCCGGGATTATTTACAAGCTTGGCCCCACTCATTTTATCACCCGCCTTGTGGGCAAAATAATGATTCACGCAGGTCCCGCCATAACTCTCATGCTCAAGGCGCTGCCGGCTCTGCGTTTCAACGCACTTATTCTGCTGCCCCAGGCTGAAGCGGCCCGCCTTGCCACCGGTCTGCCCTTGTTTATGGGCAACTTTGTAAAGCTGGGCGAAATATCCTACAATCTGGAGCGTATGTATAATATCCGCGAGGGTCTTACCTCCGCTGATGACGCTCTGCCCGACAGACTGACCAAAACGCCTCAGGATGAGAAAAATCCCAAGACCGTCGTGCCTCTTGATAAGATGATACCCAAATATTACAAGGTTCGCGGCTGGAACACAGAAGGCGTTCCCACTGATAAAAAGCTCAAAAGTCTGGGGGTAATCAAATGATAACCGTTAAATACAGAGGCGTGCTTGCCGAGCTTACCGGAAAACTTCAGGAGCAGATTGACGCCGCCACGGTAAATGACGTTATGAAGTATGTGAAAAAGACCTACAGCGCCGCGGCTTATAAGGAAGCCAAAAAGCTCCTTATCGTCATAAACGGCGACAGCATTCTTCTTCACAAGGGATTTAAAACCCCTACCTCCGACGGTGATACGGTATCATTCCTGCCGGTTTGCGGCGGCGGTTGAACAAATTAAAAACCCTCCCAAACGGGAGGGTTTTGTTTTTAATTCAGCACTCGTCAATGATACGCCGAATAACTTTTCTGCAGCGCTCTCTGGTGTAAACCACGGGAACGGGGTAGATGGGATTGGCCTCTTTCAGCGCCCAGGTTATCATCTGATCAATATCCTTTTCAAGGATGTTGTCAAATCCGGTGGGGATGTTCATGCGCTGATTCATGGCGCGGATCTCGGATATGAAGGCCTTGGCCTTTTCCTCCACGCTGCTGCCGGTTATGCCGACAAGGTCAGCCAGATGGGCAAGTTTTTCATAAACGGCGGGGCCGTAATCTTCCAGAACGATGGGCAGAATAACTGCATTTGCCAGACCGTGGGGGGTGTTGTACAGACCACCCAGAGTATGTGCGATTGCGTGTACGTTGCCAACGCCTGCGCGGGTAAAGGCAAAGCCTGCCTTGTGAGAGGCAATGAGCATCTGCTCACGGGCAACGGGATCCTTGCCGTCGGCGTAGGCGGCTTCAAGATACTTGAAGATGCCCACAACGGCTTCCTCTGCCAGACGAATGCTTTCCTTGGTGTTGTAGGTCCAGCACAGGAAAGCCTCAACAGCGTGAGTAAGAGCGTCCATACCGGTGGTGGAGGTGATGTGGGGAGGCAGACCGTAGGTCAGCTCGGGATCCAGCACCGCGTAATGGGGGATAAGATGCAGGTCCATAATGGCATACTTGTGATGAGTTGCCTTGTCGGTGATAATGGCGGCAATGGTGGTTTCGCTGCCGGTGCCAGCGGTAGTGGGAATGGCGATAAAGGGAGGAATATTTTTGCCGACTTTCAGCAGACCTGCCATCTTGTTGGGGGTCTTTCTGGGGCAGGCAATCATTGCGCCGGCGCCCTTGGCAGCATCCATGGCGCTGCCGCCGCCCAGAGCAACAAATCCGCCGCAGCCCTCGTCCTTATACATCTTGCAGATGGCTTCAACGGTGGTTACAGAGGGGTTGGGCTCAACCTCGCTGAAAACGGCGTAGGGAACTCCTGCGTCATCGAGTACTTTCAGAATACCGGGCAGCAGAATTTTTGCCAGAACGGGGTCAGTGACCACAAGAGCTTTTTTGACTCCCGCTTCGCTCAGCAGGGAGGGAATGGTGTTTACACAGCCGGGGCCGGAGACCATGTTGGGTCTGCGCCAGTTAAGACAGCGCGCACCGATATTAAAAACGGCCTGAAAAATTCTGTAATAAGCTTTTTTAAGAGCGTCCATTTGAAATAACCCCCTATGATTTATATATGTCTTGAATAT
The DNA here is from genome assembly GCA_017439805.1 of Oscillospiraceae bacterium. Lineage (GTDB taxonomy): Bacteria > Bacillota > Clostridia > Oscillospirales > Oscillospiraceae > RGIG3171. The sequence goes on along the minus strand of JAFSIK010000015.1, from coordinate 19,697 downwards.
ACCACCATATCCGATAAACCGCAAGGGATAATACCACGCCGACGAAAAAATGTTGAAGGTGGGCGCGGTAAAGTATATAATGGTAAAAAACGTTTAAGGCGGTGAGAGGTTGAAGCATTTTGACGTTGCGGTTATCGGCGGAGGCATTTTGGGCTGCTTCGCCGGGCGCAGCCTGCTCAGATACGACCTGACCGCCGCGATTTTTGAGGCAAGAGAGGACCTGTGCACCGGCGTTACCCGTGCCAACACCGCCGCCATATACGCAGGATACGATATGAAACCCGGCACGCTGAAAACCCGTCTTTGCGTTGAGGGAAGCCGGAATTTTGAAAAACTTTGCACCGAACTGGGCGTGCGCTACAAGCGCTGCGGCTCAATTATGGTATGCTTCGGTGAAAGCGGAGCAAAAGTTCTTGAAAAGAAATACCGCCGGGGCATTGAAAACGGCGTCGAGGGGATGAAGCTGCTTTCAAAAGAGGAAGTTCATGCTCTTGAGCCGGCAATTTCTCCGGATATTTATATGGGTCTTTACGCGCCCTATTCCGGTACGGCGGATCCCTGGGAACTGGGACTGGCTGCGGCGGAGAATTTCCTTGCAAACGGCGGTGAGATTTTAAAAAACTGTCCCGTCACCGCCATTGAAAAAAATACGGATGGATACAGGCTGATTACCCCGAACGGCGAATTTACCGCCCGGGCGGTTATAAACTGTGCCGGCCTTTTCGCCGATGAGGTGCGGGAAATGACCAACCCGCCCCAGGTTCGCATTTTCCCCGAGAAATGCGATTATGTGGTTCTGGACACCACCCAGAGCAACCTTGTAAACCACGTTATTTTTTTCGAGCCGGAGGAAAAGGAAAAGGGGCTTACCCTTGTGCCAACAGTTGACGGAAATATCCTCATCGGCGGCAGCACCGTTTCCGCTTCGGACAAGGCTGAAAACCTCACCACCGTTGAAGGTCTTGAAAAGGTTATCACACAGGCGAAAGAAATTTTTCCGGCCTTGTCTGCCGAAAGCATAATCCGTTCTTTTGCTGCGATTCGGCCCAATCCCTGGGCGGTAATTGCTGACGAAAAGGGCGAATTTATAAAAGACGGCGGCAGTATAAATGATTTTACCGTTCTTGACGACGGTGATTTTATCAGCTTTATCGGTATCAAAACCCCCGGCCTTACCTGCGCCGAGGGGCTGGGAAGACTTGCGGCCGATAAAATTGCCGCAGCAATCGGCAAAACCGCCCCAAATGCGGATTTTGACCCCGTAAGGCCTCCGGAAACGCGCTTTGCAAATATCAGCAGGGAAGAACAGGCAAAACTGATAGCTGCCGACAGCGCCTGGGGGCGTATGGTCTGCCACTGCCGCCATGTTACCGAGGCTGAGGTAATTGCCGCCATTCGCGCCGGAGCGGTGACTCTTGACGGAGTCAAGCGCCGCACGGGAGCCGGCATGGGCCGCTGCCAGGGCGCGGGATGTTCCATGAAGATAATCCAGCTCTTGTCGCAGCAGCTTGGTATCCCCGCCAGCGAAATAAAGAAGGACTCCCACGGCTCGAAAATGATATTCAAAAGATAAAAGACCGTCAAAAGACGGTCTTTTTTGTTATCTCAAAACTCTGATAAAAATGTAAATTATAAACGCGCATATTCCTGCGAAAGAGAGCAGCAGGGAAAAAGACAGGGTGGCGGACAGCTTTCTGCCGGTGTTTTCCCGCTCCTGAGCCTGGCAGACGGCATCCCGGGCGCACTCTTCGCCTTTTGAAAGACGCATACGGTACAGCAGTCTGTAACGGCTTTTTTCAACAGTAGGCTCTTTCAAATCTTTGAAAACCGTATTTCTCAGAGCCACTACGGCGGCATCGGGGCCGTCGGAAAGGACTTTCATATCAATGCTGAAAAACTTAAAGCCCACATTTGAAAGAGGTGCGAGAACCATGTTTTCTCCGAACAGAGCCATAATGGCGCATAGCACACGGGGAACAAATCTGCCGAAAACGGGTTTAATGAAAAGCTCTTCCATATCCAATTTTTCCGGCACCGCGTTTTTGTACTTTCGTCCCTCGTCGGTCTTGCGGCTGAGCACAGTACGGACGATACCGAAGTACACCGCGATACCCACAACAGCGGAAATGATAAAGCCTTTCAAATTAACAAAGGCAAAGAAATGTATACTGTGGTCCAGACCGTGCGCGCCGATAAATTCAGCCGCAGGATTTGTCAAAAGTCCCATTACTCTGTTGGCAAACAATCCGGCAACCAGCAGTACTGCCGCCGGCACAAGGGTGGCTGGGACACTGTTTGCGGTAAAAACTTTTTTCTTTGCAATGGTCTGTCCCGGACCCTTTTCCACGAATACAGCCACAAAGAGCTTTGTCATATAGGCGATTGTAAGACCGCCGCTTATGAGGAAAATCCACTCAACCGCGGTTATTACTGCGGCAGCGCCGCCGGTGACGGTAGCGGCGTATTCAACGATAGCCTCGTGCAGCAGTGTTTTGCCTGCGTAACCGGCAAAACCGGGAATGCCGCCCACAGCCAGAGCACCGAAAATAAAGCAGACAAGCAGCAGTGGTTTGTTTCTGCCATAGCCGCGGATGCGGTTGAGGTCAAGGCTGCCCGCACCGCAAAGGATTATACCGCTGCAGGTGAAAAGCAGCATCTTGATAAGCGAATGATTTACCATCTGGCTTGCAACGCCCCAGGCCGCCAGCACACCGTGGTCACCCAGACCGCACATCATCGCCACACCAACAAGAATAAATCCAATCTGTGACATGGAGGAGCAGGCCAGAGTGCGCTTTAAGTCGGTGGAAAGCAGCGCCATAACAGCACCCATAACCATGGTAATGACCGCCAGAGCCAGCAGCAGCGCCATAAAAGCCTTATTGCCGGCAAATACCTTGCAGGCTACGCAGATAATACCCATGACGCCGGTTTTTGAAAGAATTCCGGACAGAAGTGCCGTAGAGGGCGCCGGGGCGGCAACGTAGCTTTTGGGCATCCAGAACTGCAGGGGGAACATACCCGCCTTTGCGCCGAAACCTGCCAGAACGCAGCAGCCTGCGGCGTAAAGTGCAGCTCTGTTTTCGCAGCCTGCCGCCGCAGCGGTAATGCTGTCAAGACTAAGAGTGCCAAGATTTACATACAGAATAAAAAGCCCCATAAGAGCCGCCATGCCGCCGAAAATGCCAACTGCCAGATAGGTGCGCGAAGCGTTCATGGCGAAATCGCTCCGGTCGTGAACCACCCAGGTATAGCTTGCCAGAGACATCATTTCAAAGAAGATAAAAGCGGTGAAAAGGTCGTTTGCAAGGAAAAATCCTGTTGTGGCAAATAGGGTAAAAAGGCTGAAAAATCCGTAACCGTGCCGACGGCGGAAAGTTTTGAAGTAGTCGTTTGCACTCAGCAGGCAGGCAAGCCACATAAAGGCACCCAGCACCGCGAAAAGCATACCGAATCCGCCCAGGTCAAAGCTGAGCGCCGCACCGCCGAAAAGCATAGGGGAAACTTTTCCACCGCCGAAGCGAGCGCCCAATACCACCGCCGCCAGAGTCAGCAGGGCAAATACCGGCCCAAGGGCGCGTTCCGCCCTGCCGCCGGAAAACAGCAGGCACAGAAACGCACCCACCAGCGGCAGCAGCAAAATCACAGCTATGAAGTTTTCAGCAGTGAAAACGTTCAATTAAATCAATCCCGTTGCGATATTGTTGGCAAGCGTCATAAAATCAGACGCAAAAATTCCTATAAGAATTACCCCCACGGCAATTATGACCATGGGCACCAGCATTCGTTTGTCCGCTTCAATTATGCCTGCGCCGGTATTTTTTCCCGGCATAAAGAAAGCGCGCACCATAACAGACAGCATATAAATTGCGGAAAGAAAGGCGCAGATTATAAGCACCGCCGCCGCAATCAGACCTGCTGCGTTTCCGGCCTCAACCATGGCTGTCAGCAGATTCCACTTGCTGAAAAATCCGCAGAGGGGAGGTATGCCGGTAAGACTGAGAGCCGCCACAGTATAGGTTGCGAAGGTAACAGGCATTTTTCGACCCATACCCTCCATATCGGCAATATACTGCAGGTGAGTGGTTTCAAGCACCGCGCCCACGCAGAAAAATGCCAGTATCTTGCTTACTGCGTGGCAGAGAATGTGCATTATTGCCGCCGCCATGCCTACAGGACTCATCATCGCCGCGCCCATAAGAATATAGGAGAGGTTTGAAACGGTGCAGTAGGCCACACGCCGTTTAAAATGAGTCTCCTTTACAGCCATGGAGCTTCCGAAAAGCATTGTTACAAGAGCTGCCGCCAGCACCACATACTGCCCCCAGGTTCCGGAGAGCAGCTGCGTGCCGCATACGTAGTAAATAAGCCTTATTACACCGAAAGCGCCGGCTTTTACAACCGCCACCGCGTGAAGCAGAGCAGTTACGGGGGTGGGGGCGACAGATGCGGAGATAAGCCAGAAATAGAGAGGGAAGACGGCGGTCTTTACACCGAAACCGAAAAATCCCAGTATGAACATAAAAACGGTTACATGTTTTCCTGCGGTAAATTCAGACAGGTTGCCGCCGAGAATAAATTCCAGAGAGCATCCTGTGGTCTGGAAAAACACCATGGCAGCAAAACCGAATGCCGCGCCGCCAACGCACATTACAAGATATATGCGTCCGGCTCTGACGGCTTTTGTGTCCATTTCGTGCATTACAAGAGGCAGAGTGGACAGCGTCAGAAGCTCGTAAAAAACGTACATTGTCAGCAGATTGCCTGCCATGGCAACTCCCGCAGTTACGCCGAATGACATTACGAAAAATGCGTAAAACATGCCCTTTCTGGGCTGATGAGCCATATAACCGAAGGCGTATATGGTGGTCAGCGGCCAGAGTGTGGCGATAAGTCCGGCGAAAAACCTTCCCAGACCGTCAAAACGGAGCACCAGGGTGATGCCCTCGGTCAGACTGAAAAGGGTGTAGGTGTCACCGGGGCAGCACAAAACCGCCCACCAGACCAGGGCAGCCTCAATAAAGACTGTTACACAGGCCCAGCGGTTTATCCGCGGTTCTATTTTGTTTTTACAGGCGTACATAACAAATCCCATTACCACGGGTAACAGTATGCACACCCCTAAAACGAGCTTCCAGGGCATTTTTTACCTCTTAAAAAAGTGTATTTGCAATATTGGAGAAAACAGTTACAAGGCTGCCGGAGAATACTCCCAGCGCCACGGAGAGAGCGGCAAAAACAACGTGCATAACGCCCAGAACGGCGCCGCCGTGTACGTCTTTAAGACGGGGCGCGCGCTTTTCGGGGGCGTAATCCGCTCCGGGGAAAAATCCTCTGACCGTGATAGGCAGCAGATATCCCGCCGTAAGCAGGGCGGATACCAGCAGCACAACCGGTGCGATCCAGCATATCACACCCAGACCGGAGCTGAGCGCCGCCGTGGCAAGGTACCATTTGCTGACAAATCCGGACAGGGGAGGGATGCCGATGAGAGCCAGCGCCACAAAAGTAAAGCACCAGCCAAGAAGAGGCACTTCCTTGAAAGCTCCGCGAAGCTCTTCGACTTTCGTACGGCCGGTGGCAAAAATCACCGTGCCTGCCACAAGGAAGAGTCCAACCTTCGCCGCCGCGTGAAACACCACGTGCAGAAGGGAACCCACCACGCCCGCACCGGTCAGCATAAAAATACCCAGCAGCACGTAGGAGACCTGACTGACAGTGGAGTATGCCAGACGCTTTTTGAAAACCTTTTCCCTGTACGCCATGGCGGAGCCCATAACGATGGTAAGCATCGCAAGGATAAGCCAGGTGTACTGCACCCATGTGCCGCGAAGGAACTGAGCGCCGACAATGTAATAGATGATACGGAAAATTCCGATAACGCCGCTTTTTGTTATGATACCGGAAAGCACCGCGCTGGCGGGGGAGGGGGCTACGGGATGGGCCGTGGGCAGCCATCCGTGGAGGGGGTACATGCCCGCCTTCACGCCAAATCCCATAACTCCGATAAAAATTATGGCAAGCAGCAGCTTTTCCTTTCCTGCCATGGCAGCGAAATCCAGAGTGCCGCCCGGGGCAAAGTCAAGAGTAGTGCAGTAGCGGCTGAGGAACAGAATGCCAAGCAGCGCCATAAAGGCACCGGCGATAGAATAAAACAGATACTTCAAGGAGGCGTTTATGGCCTCTTTTTTAAGGCTGTGCAGTACCATCGGCAGGGAGGTAAGAGTGACAACCTCAAAGAATATGTACATGGACACAAGATTGCTGGAACAGGCCATGCCTATCAGCGCGCCCTCCACCATCATGTAAAAGGAGTAAAATCGCGTCTCCCAGCCCTCGTGTTTCATATATACAAAACCGTAAATACCCACAGGCAGCCATACGGCGGCAAAAAGCAGGGAGAAAAATCTCGCCGGGCCGTCGTTTGCAAAGCCGATGGATATCTGGTCGGTGAAGGACCACAGCTTCATGGAAAAACCGCCGCAGACCGCGAAATATATCGCCAGAGCCAGCTCAATTGCCAGTACGGCCGTAACAAAGCCGTTTCTCAGCTTATGCTTTTTTCCAAAGGCGGGCAGCACCGCGCCGAAAACTATCGGCAAAAATATCATAATAAGCATAAATGCAGTATTCATGTGCGCCCTCCTTTCAAATCATTTCGATGCCACGGCGCAAAAGCTGCACCAGAGGCTCACAGTGCAGGCCGAGACAGATGTTCAAAACAGTAAGCACCAGGCCGGAAAAGGCCAGCATTTTCCCTTTTGGTGCGCCGGTGACGATGTGCTCCTGAGAGCCAACTTTTTGGGGAGTATATATGCGTATCATGGTTTTCAGGAAATACACCACATTGAGCACCGTGCTCACAGCCAGCGCCAGAAGTACCGCCAGAGTCATACCGTCGGCGGTGATGCCCGCCCGGGCAAAGTAGATTTTTGTTATAAATCCCATGGTTAGGGGGATGCCGACCATGCTCATTGCGCCCACGGTAAATACCACGCCGGCAAGCTTTGCCCGGTGGCCTGCGCCCTGCAGGGAGAAAAAGTCGCTCTTGCCGCCGGAAACTCTTATAAGCTCACCGGAGGACAGGAAAACCGCGCTCTTTGTAACCGCGTGACAAATAATATGAAGCGCAGCTGCCAGCATACCGATTTCCGCGGAAATGCCCATGCCCATGTAGATGTATCCAATCTGGGCGGCAGAGGAGTATGCGTTCATACGGGAAATGCTCTTGGCTCTGATGGCTCCCACCGAGCCGAAAATCATAGCGCAGATGCCAAAAACGAGGAAAATAAGGCTGATGCCGCTTTCAAAGAAAATTTCTGTACCGAACACCTGAAAAACCAGCTTCATCATAAAAACGATGTAGCCTTTGGAAATTATGCCGGACAGAATGCCCGCTGAGCCGGGCAGGGCGGTGGAATAGGTGTCGGGCATCCACAGATGGAAGGGGAAAAGACCGCTTTTTATGGCAGGGCCGATGGTCAGCAGACACAGGGCCGCCGTAAGGGGGATTCTGTACTGTCCGCTTGCCCACAGCGAAGCCACGCTTTCTTTAAGCTGGGGAAACAGCAGATGACCGGTAATTCCGTAAAGGAAAATGATGCCCAGAACAAGCAGGCCGGAGCCTATAAGGCTGAAAATCATGTAACGCATAGCTGCGGAAATGCTCTTGCCGGAGTTTCTTGCCGCCAGCAGGCCGCAGGCCGCAACGGTACATATCTCAACGAAAACATAGCCGGTGAAAATGTCGTTGGTATAGGTCAGAGCCAGCAGGGAGGCCAGAGCCAGATCCGCCATAATGTAGTATAAGTTTTGTCTGAAACCGCCGATGCGCTCGATGACACTGCCGGCGCCGCCGATGACGCACAGCACCATCACAAGGGAGAAGGTCGCCGCCATAATGCACTCGAAAATACCGAATCGAATCTCGTTTCCGAAGGGCGCGGGGAAATGACCCATCATATAGGTCACACTTTCGCCCGCGCAGACAACATGATAAAGAGTGCAAAGACTTGCGCAGAAAATAAGGGCGCAGACGATAATTGTAAGCCTCCGTGCTGCGCTTTTACCCAGAAGAGTGCTTACCGCCGATGCCAAAAGGGCCAGAATTATGGAAAAGCAGGGGAAGTTAATGAAAAACTCAGTCATCATCTTCCTCCTTTCCGGCGGCCTCGATAATTTCGTCCAGATTGAGGGTATTGTATTTTTTATAAAGTCTTACCGTCAGAGCCAGCAGCAGGGCAGTAACGCTTACGGAAACCACGATGCCCGTCAGCACCAGCGCCGAGGGAATGGGGTTTATAAACAGTTCGGAACCGGTCTGCCCCATGGTCTTGCCGGTAAAAATGGGCGCACTCAGACCCTGAATATAGCCCAGCGAACCCAAAAACAGGTACGCCGCCGTATCCATAATGTTTAGACCGATTATTTTTTTGATAAGGTTTCTGTCCAGAGCCAGCATGAAAATACCAATGACAAAAATAATCATTGAAACCCAGAACAGATAGTTGTGAAGAATGTTATGTATCATGTGCGCCCCCTTTTGAACAGGGAGTACATCCCGTACATGGTGCAGCACACAACAAGTCCCACGGCAATGTTGAGCGGCAGGATAAGACCCGCACTGACAATGCGACCGGGCACGCCGTTTGTGATAAAGCTTTCCAGATGATTGGCGCCGGTGTAGAAGGAATAGGATTTTATAAGACTGTAAAAAATCAGTGCCGCGGCGGTGAGTATCTTGTTTACTCTGGGACTTAAAATGCGTTCGGAGGCCTCAAAGCCGAAGGCTGCGGCGTAAAGAATGAAAGCCGCGCCCATGATGGTGCCGCCGGAAAAACCGCCACCGGGTGAAAGATGGCCGTTCAGCACAACATAAATGCCGAAAACCAGAATCAAAGGGATAAGTATTTTTACAACCTGAGTTATAATTACATCTTTTCTGGGGTTAAAAAGAGGTTCATGCCGGGTAATGGATTTCCTGTCGTCCCTGCAGTCGGTCAGAAGCAGCATTACCGCGCAAAGAGCCGCAAAAAGCACATGGGATTCGCCAAGGGTATCAAAAGCGCGGTAATTGAGGATAACGCCCGCCACGATATTTGTGGCGCCTGTATCGGCCAGCCACCGGTCGGCATAGCGCAGATACACCTGGTTTACCGCAGGTGCGTCCACAGCGCCGAATTGGGGCATTACAGCTGCGGAAATTATAAGCGAAGAGGCCAAAACGGCGCACAAAACCACCGCCAGTACCGTAAACAGCCTGTAAAAGGCCCGGGTCTGGGCCTTAGCGGTTTCCGGCATTGGGGCGGGGGGGAAGCTGAGTTTTCGGTTTTTCTTTTCCGGACGGCCGGTATAGACGTTCAGATTCTCATAGAGATCCCAGTCGCCTTCCTTCCACATCCGGACAAGCTTATGATCCTTCTTCATCGTCGCTCCTGCGCTGTTTTCTTATCTGGTTGATTTTTCTCAGAGTAACAAAGAAAAGTATGCTGGTGATGCCCGCGCCAACTGCGGCCTCGGTTATTGCAAGGTCGGGAGCCTGCAGGGTTATCCACACCACGGTCATGATAAGTCCGTAGGACATGAAAATTATAACGGTCAAAAGAGCGCTTCTGACAATGGCGGAGGCCAGAGCGCAAAGCACCAGAGAGCAGACCAGAATGATGCGGAAAATCTCAATTGCGGTCATTTTCGCCCTCCTTGCATTTTGTTTTGTCACATACGGTCATATGGGTGTGGGTGTCCGGGGCGGTGCTTACTTCAATGCGGCTGACAAGATGGGCCGCAACAGGGCTTGTAAGCCATATGAAAATTATAATTACGATAATTTTTACAGATGCCCAGCTGACGCCGTAAGCCACTATGGCAGAAAGACTGGTCAGCAGAATGCCCACGGAATCAACGATTGCCGCCGCGTGCATACGGTTGAGGGCATATTTGAATTTATAAACGCCGATGACGGATATGATAAACATTATCAGACCCGCCAGCATCAAAATGGCGCTGACGCCGAAACGGATCCACTCAGCCATCGCTGTCGTCCTCCTCTCCGGGGGACTTTTCGGTAAGAGCGGCTATGTATACCTTCGATAGTATAACCACCGCAAGAAAGCTGATAAGGCCGTAAATAAGGGCCACGTCCAACAGCCAGTCCTGTTTTAAAAACAGGGAAAGAGTAATGATGAGGGCAATTATTGCGGTGTTAATGAAGTTTACGGACATCAGCCTGTCGGCAACTCTGGGGCCGATAATGGCTCTTATCAGAATGAAAAGGCATACCAATGCCATGGCCACCAGTGCTGCGGTGAACATTATTTCATAGGCTCTTTCGATGCTCACAGCCGTTCCTCCAGTTTCTCAAGCAGCTTTTCAGCCGCGCAGTTATCCTCCATGGGAGTGGAGAAACTCTCGTCCAGACAGTGCACGGTGCACTTTTCATCGTCAGCGGAAACAGTTATGGTGCCCGGGGTAAGGGTTATGGAGTTTGCAAGCATCATCCTGGGCAGAAGTTTTTTAACAGGTGAGTGGCAGGTGACCATACGGGGTTTTATTTCCTTTCCGCTGAGAATGAAACCCGTTACCTTGAAAGCAGATTCAAACATGTCGGTAATAAGGCGTCCGATAAAGCGGATAAAGACAAAAAAAGAACGCCAAAGCTTCAGCTCCTTTTTGAAGCTGTAGCCGGCGTATTTTATAAGCACAAAACTCAGACCGGCTGAAATAACGATTCCGAAGATGATTATCTCCGGTGTCAGCCGACCACTGAATATTAGCCAGATAATAAAGATTGCGAAAGGCAAGAGACCACTCCGTTTTTGCTAACTAACTTTGTAAGTATTTAAGTATTAATAATATTAGCACAACTCGACCTCGGTGTAAAGATAATATAAAGATTTAAGTCGAAAATTTACTTGTATATTAAAGTGAATTTTGATATAGTATTTTCATCTGTGGCATAATTGCCCCCGGAGGAGATAAATATGAAAAAACGTAATGTTATACTGATAATGATGATTGCCGTAATGCTGTTTGCTTTTTGTGCCTGCGGCGCCGACAACAACTTTATTGAACCTCCCGCACACGCCATATCTTATGAAACGGCCTCTTCCAGTAATGAACTTGTATACACCGATGATGGTGATGTTATGGTCATACTTAAAGTGGACATGGAAAACCTGCTCACCTGGAACTGTTCTATCGAAGACGAAAGCTGTATCACTCTGAAAGAGCAGTATATGCTCAAATCCAACGACAGCGATGAGAAGAATATTTACCATATATTCGTGTTTGACGGACTTAAACCCTGCGAAGAAGTGAAAGTAAATCTGTATAAAACCGACAAGGACGGAAATACCGGCTTCAACGGCGAGCGTATCTTTGCTATGGAAGTATTTGAAGACCTGACCGCAAACGTGGTATGGGGACGTCTGGTCGTAAGATCATAAAAAGGCAAAACCGGAGCGTAATGCTCCGGTTTTTTATTGCCTGCCGTCAGGTCATACTTCTGCCGATCTTCTCGATAACAGTGCCGATGTTCATAACGGCTTTTCCGGGGGTCATTGATGCCTTCGGATTTTTAGGGCTCAGGGCGAGGGAAATGGCAGCGCCTGCCACCATGCCGATGCCGATACCCTTGATGAGGTTTCCGGTGTTGGTACTGTTCATAAGAAACATCTCCTGTGGCGCCACAGCTATTTTGCCCCGCCGCGGCAATAAAATTCTTGCCAAAAAAACGTATTGAGTATAAAATTATTTTTATACGACCAATGGAGGAAAAAATGGCTGCTACAACAATATATCTTGTGCGCCACGGCGAGGCCGAGGGCAATATATACAGAAGGATACAGGGACAGTTTGATGGAAAAATAACTCCCCGGGGAAAGCGCCAGATTGCCCTGCTTGAAAAGCGTCTTGCTGATGTTAAATTTGATGCGGTCTACTCCTCAGACCTTTCCAGAGCGTGGGAAACCTCTCAGGCTGCCGCCCGTCACAGCGGCGTTGAGACCGTCAAAACCGAAAAACTCCGCGAGTTTGACTTCGGCCCATGGGAGGACAAAACCTGGGGCGAGGCATTTTATACCAGCCCCGAAACTTTGAAAAATTTCAACAGCGCGCCTCTTGATTACTACGTTGAGGGTGGGGAGACCTATCTTCAGGTAGAGGCTCGCATGGTCGCCGCCATTACTGAAATTTGCCAAAAGCACCCCGGACAGACGATCGGTATATTTTCTCACGGCTCTGCAATACGCACGTTCCTGTGCGCAATCACCGGCACCGACCCGGCGGACACAAAAACAATGGGACACTCCGACAATACCGCCGTCAGCATCATCACTTATGAAAACGGCGTGTTCACCCCTGTTAAGCTCAACGACAACAGCCATCTGGGTGACGAAAGCACCCTTGCCCGACAGAGCTGGTACAAAAATGACCTTGGCTTTGAGGCCAGCAATATGCGCTATGTCCCCTTTGACCTTGATAAAAACCGCGACCTTTATATGCAGTGGAGAAAGGACGCATGGCTTTTGAATACCGGCAAGGAGCTTTCCGACGCTGCTGCCGAAGCCTTCTGGGAAGAAGCCTGCTTTCTGCGCAGGCGTTACGAAAACGCTGCCACTCTGGCGCTGTTAACCGACGAACCTGCCGGCATGATTCAGTACGACGCGCTGATGCTGGAACACTGCAAAACCCTCTATATTCATTTTTACTATATGGTGCCCAAATACCGCAAAATGGGTATGGGTGTTCAGCTTTTGGGCTGCGCCGTATCCGAGGCGAGAAAATTGGGATATGAATATATCCGCCTGCACGCTTACACACAAAACCAAAGCGCCGTTAATTTCTACAAGCGCAACGGTTTTGAAGAGACCGGTCACCGCAACAACACCGTGACCCTTGAACTGAAGGTCTGATATGCCGTTTTTACCCGTTTCAAAAAAGGATATGCACAGGCTTGGCTGGGATTACTATGATTTTCTGGTAATCACCGGCGACGCCTACGTGGACCACCCCAGTTTCGGCGCGGCGGTAATTTCCCGCACGCTGGAGGCTCAGGGTTACCGTGTCTGCGTCCTTGCACAGCCCGGCTGGCACAATCTTGAGGCCTTCCGGGCAATCGGCGCGCCAAGACTTGCCGTGTTTATAGGTGCCGGCAACCTTGACAGTATGGTGGCTCATTATACCGCCGCCAAAAAGCGCCGCAGTGAGGATTTTTACTCCCCCGGATGCAAGCGGGGACTGCGCCCGGACAGAGCAACAAACGTATATACCAAATGCGTCCGTGAAGCGTATGGAGATATTCCCATAATTATCGGCGGACTTGAAGCGTCTCTGCGTCGTTTTGCCCATTACGATTACTGGGATGATGCGGTGCGTCCCTCTGTTTTGCCAGACAGCGGCGCAGACCTGTTGGTTTACGGCATGGGCGAAAGAGCAACAATTGAAATCGCCGACCGTCTTGCTCTTGGCGAGGATATATCCCGCATCACCGACGTGCGCGGCACGGCATTTATGACCAACAACCCCAAAATTTGCCGCTATGACAGGGTAGAGTGCGCCTCGTTTAAAACCGTGTGCAGGGATAAAGTCGAGCACACAAAGGCCGTTGTTTTGCAGTACCGCGAGCACGATGCGGTAAGGGGCAGGGCAGTAGTGCAGGAGCACGAAAACGGACAGTTTCTGGTGGTAAATCCCCCTCAAAAGCCTCTTTCCACCGCTGAATTTGATGAAATTTCAGCCTATCCATATATGAGAACCTGGCATCCCATGTATGAAAAATCCGGAGGCGTACCCGCTATCGAGGAGGTTCGTTTCTCCGTTATCCACAACAGAGGCTGCTTCGGAGCCTGCAATTTCTGCGCCCTTGCATTCCATCAGGGACGCACTATTACATCCCGAAGCCACGAATCCGTCATTGCCGAGGTTGAAGGCTTTACGAAAGACCCCGATTTCAAGGGCTATGTTCACGATGTAGGCGGCCCAACGGCAAATTTCAGGCATCCTTCCTGTAAAAAACAGCTGGAGCACGGTGTTTGTCCCAACCGTCAGTGCCTCGTGCCCACCCCATGCAAAAATCTTGACGCCGACCACAGCGACTATTTGTCCCTGCTGCGAAAGCTTCGCGCCATCCCCGGCGTGAAAAAGGTGTTTGTGCGCAGCGGCATCAGATTTGACTATATGCTCTGCGATAAAAACGGAAAATTCTTCTCGGAGCTGGTTGAAAATCATATCAGCGGCCAGCTTAAAGTCGCACCGGAACACTGTATTGACAGCGTTCTTGGGTTTATGGGAAAACCGGGTATAGCCACCTACGAAAAGTTCCGACAGAAATACGAAAGCATGAACCGCCGCCACAGCAAGGAGCAGTATCTGGTGCCCTATCTGATGAGTTCCCACCCGGGCTGTACCCTGCAGAACGCAGTGGAGCTGGCGGAGTATTTAAACCGCACCGGACGCCAGCCGGAGCAGGTGCAGGACTTTTATCCCACCCCGGGAACACTCAGCACCTGCATGTATTTCACCGGTCTTGATTACCGCACATTGAAGCCGATTTACGTTGCCAGAACTCCGGAAGAGAAGGCGTTCCAGAGAGCGCTTTTACAGTGGAAACGCCCCGAAAAACGCCAGCTGATTATCAAAGCGCTGAAAGCTGCCGGCAGGGAGGACCTTATAGGCTTCCACAAAGGCGCTCTTGTAAAACCCTATGAGCGCAAACCTCGCAATGATGAAAAAACGCCTGCAAGAGGCTCCGCCGGAAAACAGACGGCAAAACAGCCGGCGAAAAAAGGAATGCAAACCTCCCGAAATTCTCCGGCAAAAAAATCCGCTCAGCCCAAAAATCAGAAAAATCAAAAAAAGAAACATTAAATTAAACGGCAGACCAACCGGTCTGCCGTTTTTTCAAAAACTTGTCAAAATATCGCGCCGCGGGAATACAAATACTACTGTCGCAAATCTCTAAAAACCTCAGGAGGAAATCATGAAAGAGAAAGCAGTTTGTGTTCTCATGGTTCTGGTTCTGGCGCTGGGTCTTTGCGGCTGTGCCGACAGAGGAAGTGTCAGCAAGAGCGATGATGGAACCATCACCGAAAACAATCAGGGTATTTTTGATACCGATGACAACAACGGTGCCATGAACGGCACTGCAAATGACGCAATGAATAGCAATGGTAATGGCAATGGCATCATGAACGGCACTGCAAACGGTACCGCCAATGGCTCTGCCGCAGGCTACAATCAGCGAACCGGCTTCAGCCGCGAAACCTATAATCTGGGCAACGACGGTGTAAACCGTGTTCGTGTTGAGCGTGGCGTTACCACCGACCAGTTTAACCCCAACACCCCTCTGGTAAACGTTAACGACGACTATACCCTTACCGGTTACGGCACCGCTGACCGCATCAACCGCGATATGGCCCAGCGTGACACAGACCGCATTGACCGCCGCGCTTATGACATTTCCCGCAATACCAACGCAGCGGCCTACCATTACGGCGACAGGGACGACCTGCCCAGACTGTAACTCAAAAGACGGCGAAAGCCGTCTTACATATTTTTTGCAACTTTCAATTTACCGTGGTATAATGAATGCACTTACCAAAACTAACGATGGCAGGTGATATTTTGGGATACTGCGCGATTATATGCGCCACGGATAAAACCCGTGCCGCTATGGAGGCAAACGGCTTTAAACTGATTGATTTGGCCGTCTCCGGCGCGAAAAGCGGCGGAGTGGAGGAAGCTTTTGTCGTTTTTGGTGAAAATGTGTCCGGTGCTACCTGCGCTTACAGTTTTGAAGAGGCGCTAAAAAAAGCCGGGAAATTTGACGGTGCGTTTATTATTGACCGCACTTTGCCTCTGGCAATACCCAAAACATATGCCGCCCTTGAAAAGGCCGCGAAAACAGCTCCCGCAGAGGCGTTTGTTCCTTCTTACGGCGGCGTATGGGGATGGCCGGTACTTGTGAAATCCGCCGCACTTGAAAAAATCAACTTTTCCGGGGAAATGGATTTTTCCGAACTTGAGAAAGTTTTGATCCCTGTGGAAGACCCGGGGATTATTCCCCATGGCGATGATCAGCTGGAAAAATTCAAAACCCAGATAAACCGTCGTTTCGGCATGGCGGAGCACCTGCGAGAGAAACTTTATGAGGAAGCGGAGCTTCTGCCCCATATCCGTGCCCACTGCCGGGCTGTTGGAGAACTTTCCGCCCGGATGGCCCAGGAACTTATAAAGCACGGCTTTCGTCTTGATGTGGAGCTGTGCCGCACCGCCGGCGCTCTGCACGACATTTTGCGCCTTGAGGAAATGCACCCTCTGAAAGGAGCCCGCTTCCTCCGGGACAGAGGTTACTGGGCCGTTTCCCACATCATCGCCGCCCACAACGATTTTGAGGGGATAGACGAGCCAGACTTTGACGAGAGCAATATCGTCTGTCTTGCAGACAAGCTCCTGCAGGACGACAGGCGCGTCAGCTTCGAAGTCCGGTATAAAAAAGTACGCGACATATTCCCGGAAGATACCCCTCTGGGGGTCCGCATCCGTGAAGACGAACGAAAATGCCGTATAATGGGCGAAAAATACAAAAAAATTACCGGAATATCGCTTGAATAAAGAAAACCGAGGTCTGAGACCTCGGTTTTTTATACGTAGTTTATGACTTCACTGTGTCTGCTCATAAAAAGCTTAATTTCCGGGAAGTCTTCCCCAAGAGCTTTTTCAATCACCGGCATAACAACATTTTCCGTGGGATAATGCCCGGCGTCAATGATGTTGATTCCCAAATCGGGAGCATCAAGGAAATCGTTGTATTTAAGGTCGGAAGTAAGGAAAGTGTCGCAGCCGCAATCCAAAGCATTTTTTACAAATTCGTGGCAGGCACCGCCTCCGACGGCTACTTTTTTCACCTTTTTACCGCAGCCGGCGTAGCGCAGACCGTTGGAACCCAGAGCCTTTTTCGCCATAGCGCAGAAAGTCTCAAGTTCCATCTCGTCTTTCAGCTCGCCGTAACGACCGATGCCGTAGTTTCCGGATTCAAGCTGCTCAACCACCTCAAGGTAACCTATGTTTTCAAGCCCCAGAGCTTCCGCCAATGCATCACTTACACCGCCGGGAGCCTTGTCAAGGTTGGTATGCACGCAGATAGCGGCAATGCAGTTTTCGATAAGCTCCAACAGAGTCTGTCCTACAGGCTCTGCGTCGTTAACGGTTTTGGCAGGGAAGAAAATGACGGGGTGGTGGGAGACTATAAGCTCCGCGCCGATTTCGGCGGCTTCTTTTGCAACAGCGGGAGTTATATCAAGACTGAGCAGAATTTTTTTGACCTCCCTGTCTCCACGGCCAACCAGAAAACCTGCGTTGTCAAACCCCATCTGTGTAGCAAAGGGCCAGAGAGTGTCAATACGGTCGTAAATTTCACGAACAGTTGCCATTTTCAAGCTCCTCTCTCAAAAGCGTAAGTACGTACTTCGTTTCCTCCAACCGGGCGGCATCGCAGGGCTTTCCGGATTTGGAAAGTCCCTCAAGCGCCCGCTGGTTTACGGATATGAGATGTTTCAGATAATCCGCGGTAGGGGAGAGACCGATATGAATCTGCCTGTCAGAAAGCTTTTTGCCCTTACCCCGGACATAATGCAGCACGAAAAACCGGTTTTCCTCGAAAATAAGTTTTTCCTCCTGCAGACCGTATCCGGCATCGGACAAATATTGTCTTAAAACCTGAGCCCGGCTCATGGGCTGTAAAATCAGAGTTTTTTCCCGAAGCCAACCGGCGTTTTCAAGGATGGCGATTATGGTTTCACCGCTCAAACCGGCAATAACAACCGCATCAACCTCATCGGAAGAAATATTCTCCAGGCCGTCCGAAAGACGGAAATCAATACAATCAACGCCGTGTTTTGCAGCGTTAAGACGTCCCTTTTCCAGCGGCAGGGGACGAAGATCCGCAGCAATAAGGCCGGAAAAACCCTCTTTTGCCAGATAGATGGGCAGCAGGCCGTGGTCGGTTCCTATATCCGCCACACGCTGATCCTTTTCAAGCCATTCGGCAATGGCTTTCATTCTCATGGAAAGCTCCATAAAACACCTCAAAAGGAAACGGGCTGTTTCCGCGCGGAAACAGCCCGTGTTTTAGCTCTTAGAGCAGCTCGTTGATTTTCTTGAGCAGTTCATCAACGTTAACGCCGTGAACGGCACAGGCCTGCTCAACGGTCTCATTTCTGGAAGAGGGGCAGCCCAGGCAGTGCATACCGATGGAAAAGAATACGGGAGCAGTCTGGGGAGCGATGTCCAGGATGTCACCGATGATGGTGTCTTTGGTGATCTGAGCCATATTAGTTCTCCTTATTTAACCATTTTGGCGATCTCTTCGGCAAAGTTCTCGGACTTCTTCTCGATGCCCTCGCCCTTCTCGAAGCGAACAGCCTTAACCAGCTTGATGCTGCCGCCGTTAGCCTTGGCAACGGTCTCAACATACTTCTCAACGGACATGGAGTTGTCCTTTACGAAGTCCTGCTGCAGCAGGCAGTTTTCCTTGTAGTACTTGCCAACACGGCCGATAACCATCTTCTCGATGATGTTCTGGGGCTTGCCGGCGTTCTTGGGATCCTGCAGAGCCTGGGCCAGAAGGATTTCCTTCTCCTTGTCCAGGGTTTCCTGATCAACTTCGGACTTGTCCAGGAACTGGGGGTTGAGAGCGGCGATCTGCATAGCCAGATCCTTGCCAACCTCGGCAGCCTTCTCTTCGGCAACGCCTTCGACTTCCAGATTTACCAGAACGCCGATCTTGCCGCCGGCATGGATGTAGGGAACGCTCAGGCCGCCTTCGTAGCGGTCAAAACGGCGAACCTTGATGTTCTCGCCGATAACAAGAACCTTCTCCTGCTGCATCTGCTCAACGGTCAGCTCGCTGCCGGGATAGGCGGCGGCCATAAGAGCTTCCAGATCGGCGGGAGCCTTTTCGGCAACAACAGCGGCTACGTTCTTTACGTAGTCAACGAACAGGTCGTTCTTGGAAACGAAGTCGGTCTCGGCGTTAACTTCGACGACAACGCCGATGCCGCCAATAACAGCGGCGTAAGCCATGCCCTCGGCGGCGATACGGCCGGCCTTCTTCTGGGCAGCGGCAAGGCCCTTTTCACGGAGCCATTCAATAGCCTTATCAATGTCACCGTCAGTGGCGGTCAGGGCCTTTTTGCAGTCCATCATGCCAACGCCGGTCATTTCGCGAAGGTTCTTAACATCAGCAGCTGTGAAAGCCATAATTATTATCCTCCTGTGAAATCAGATTATTCAGCGGCCTGGGCCTCGGCGGCCTCGGTCTCGGCGGCGTCCTCGCCCTGTCTGCCCTCGATAACGGCGTTAGCCATGGTCTGGGAGATGAGCTTGATGGCGCGGATAGCGTCATCGTTGCCGGGGATAACGTAATCGATCTCGTCGGGATCGCAGTTGGTGTCAACGATAGCTACGATGGGAATACCGAGCTTCTTGGCTTCGGCGATAGCGTTGCGCTCCTTGCGGGGGTCAACGATGAAGATGGCGCCGGGGAGCTTCTTCATTTCGCGAACGCCGCCCAGGTACTTCTCCAGCTTGGCGATCTCGCCGGTGCGAGAAGGCCGGCACCTCCGTCATTGCCCGTTCCGGCTGGCACGTATACAACAACATGGAGCAGATCCTGGACAAGAAGACCTGGACCTCCGCTC
>JAFSIK010000014.1 GCA_017439805.1 Oscillospiraceae bacterium | reverse complement strand
CTACCAGCATGAACTTGGCCAGTTCCTGAGCGGTTACAGGATCCTGGGGGTTGTACTTACCGGCGTGACCGGTAGCTACGCCGATACCAGCCAGGTAGTTGATGTAGCCTTCGCCCCACAGACCGTCAACGTCGGTGAAGATGGAAGCTTCTTCATACAGGCTGGGATCGATGGTGCCGCCGGTGAGGGTCATAGCGACGATCTTGGCGACTTCCTGACGGGTCAGGTTGTTCTTGGGCAGGAAAGCGCCGTCAGCGCCTTCGAAGATTCCAAGAGCAGTGGTGGTGGATACTGCATCTTCGTAATAGATGTTTGCCTCATCGGTGTAGGCAGCGCCAGCGCCGATAGCCAGGCAACCGACTACCATTACGAGAGCCAGTACCAGTGTGAGAACCTTCTTGAGATTTCTCATGTAAGAACTTAGCGTTCCTGTTTTTTCGCGAAAACCCTCAATCCCTTGCGCCGCAAAGGATAAACCTTGAATGGGAGGCCGGTATTTTTAAAATATTTTGCGCATAAGCTGAAAAAAGAGGTGATTTTTGTGATAATTACCGCCCAAATTGCTAATAAATCCGGATTCGATATTGTTGGAAACCATGTACAGGTTTACATAAAGCCTAAAACGCCGCAAAAAAATATGCGTGCTGCCAATGCCTGCGCGGCACGTATCCGGTCGAAGGGCGTTCGTAAAGTGTTATATTCCAAAGAATTTCCGTACAGGGAAATTTTTGCCTCTCACGGCCTTTTTCCATATTCGGAAATGAATCTGCTCAGGGCGGTGGCTGCGCAGGCCGCTGTGGCCGCTCTGGCGTCTCTGGAGCGGCCCGCGGAAAGGGCGTCGGTGTGTCTGGCGGCGGAAAGATATATGCCGCAGCTTGAAAATGCTGCGGTCAGGCTATACCCGTTGGTTAAAAATATTTTTTTCTGTTTACCGAGGGGAGGAGAGGAACTTTGCGCGGCTATGCTTTCGGGGTACGGCGTGGCGGCGCAAAATTTTCCTGTGCCCCCAAAATGTGACCTTGTTGTTGAATTTTCACCCCTTGTTTCCGCAGTGACGGACACTCCCACGCTGCGCCTGCACGGGGATACGCCGCCGGAAACGGACATAATAATTTCCGGCGGTATACAGGCACCGGAAGATTTTGAGGCACTTTCATACGCGGCATATTTGTCCGCCCGTGGCAAAATTCGGCCGGAAGATGTTTCGGTGCGCAAAATAAAATTTACATGGTAGGTCTTGACAGAATAAACTCTCTTTATTATAATCCCTGTGAAATATCGGTTTATATTTATAATATGTATTTGTAATAATTGAAAGGAAGATTCGACTATGGCTAAGGAATTTAAGCTGAGCGAAGACCGTCTGAAAGAACTTAAAGAAGAACTGGATTACCTGCGTACAGTAAGGGAAAAGGAAGTAGCCGAGCAGATCAAGGAAGCCCGCAGCTTCGGCGACCTGAGCGAGAACAGCGAATATGACGAGGCCAAAAACGAGCAGGGCAAGCTTTATTCCCGCATCGCTGAGGTCGAAAATATTATTGCCAATGCTGTCATTATCGAGGAGATTGAGGGTGCCTCTCTCCACGTGCGTATTGGCAGCAAGGTAAAGGTCAAGGATATGGAATGCGGCGATATTGAGGAGTATACCATTGTTGGCTCTCAGGAGGCCGACCCCATGCAGGGCCGCATCTCCGAGGACGCTCCCTTTGGCAAGGCTCTGATCGGTGCCTCCGTTGGCGATACCATCAGAGTTGAAGCCCCCATGGGTATTCTTGAGTACGAGCTTATCGATCTGGACTGAGAGGTAAAAAATGTCTGAAAACGTAAACAACGTACCCGAAATTCAGGAAGAAAACCTGTCCGAGCTGCTGCAGATCAGAAGGGACAAGCTTACCGAGCTGCAGACTGCCGGAAAGGACCCCTTCCAGATAACCAAATTCCAGCGCACCCACTGGTGCGATGAAATCAAGGCAGACTTCGAGGCCCTTGAGGAAAAGGATGTCTCCGTCTGCGGCCGCCTTATGTCCAAAAGAGGCATGGGCAAGGCCATTTTTGCCGACATTCAGGACGGACACGACAGACTCCAGATCTATGTCCGTCTCAACGATGTGGGCGAGGAAGCTTTCAACGCTTTCAAAAAGTACGATATCGGCGACATTATCGGCTGCCAGGGCTTTGTTTTCCGTACCCGTATGGGCGAAATTTCCGTCCACGTGAAGGAACTTGTTCTGCTGTCCAAGTCCCTGCTGCCCCTGCCCGAGAAGTTCCACGGTCTTACCGACGTGGAGACCCGCTACCGTCAGCGCTACGTTGACCTTATCGTAAACCCCGAATCCCGCCGTGCTTTTGAAATACGCTCCAAGTTCATCAAGTACCTGCGCGCCTTCCTTGACGGCCGCGGATATATGGAAGTGGAGACCCCTGTGCTGAGTACTCTGGCCGGCGGTGCCGCTGCCCGCCCCTTTATCACTCACCACAACACCCTTGATATCGACATGTATATGCGCATAGCAACCGAGCTGCACCTCAAGCGCCTTATCGTAGGCGGCATGGAGAGAGTTTACGAGGTTGGCCGCATTTTCCGCAACGAGGGTATGGACACCAAGCACAATCCCGAGTTCACCACCGTTGAGCTCTATCAGGCTTATGCCGATTTCAATGATATGATGGATCTGTTCGAGGACCTGCTGTCCGGCGCTGCCATGGACATTCTGGGTACCTACGACGTGGAGTGGCAGGGCGAGAAAATCTCCCTGGCACCCGGTTTCCGCCGCATGACCATGGCCGATGCCGTAAAGGAATACATGGGCATTGATTTCATGGCCATTGACAATGACGCCGACGCCGTTGCCGCTGCCAAGGCTGCCGGTGTTGACATGGACGGCGTTGAGCCCACCTGGGGTCACGCCCTGTTTGAATGCTACGACCAGAAGGTGGAGCAGCATATGATCCAGCCCACCTTTATCACCATGCATCCCGTGGATGTATCCCCCCTGGCAAAGCGCTCTCCCGCAGACCCCCGTCTGACCGAGCGATTCGAGCTTTTCATCTGCCGCAGCGAGATGGGCAACGCTTTCAGCGAACTCAACGACCCCATCGATCAGAAGCAGCGCTTCCAGAAGCAGGCGGAAATGCGCGCCAAGGGCGACGAAGAAGCCAATATGATGGACGAGGATTTCATCACCGCGCTGGAGTACGGCATGCCTCCCACCGGCGGCCTGGGCATCGGCATCGACCGCTGCGTAATGCTGCTTACCGGCAACGACTCCATCCGTGACGTAATTCTGTTCCCCACCATGAAGCCCCTCGCCTGATGAGGGAACTGGGAAAGAACAATCCTCTGGTCACACGGCTTCGCAAGCTTAAGGATAAAGAGGAAAGATACGCCCAGGGGCTTTACCTTTGCGAAGGTCACAAGCTTCTGGGCGAAGCCCTGACAAGAGGCGCGAGGGTACGCTACGTTCTTGCTCTTGAGGGGGAACAATTGCCCGCCCTGCCGGACTACACCGAGGTATACACCGTTTCCGAGAGTCTTATGGCGGGGCTGTCTCCCGTCAAGACCCCTCAGGGGGTGCTGGCGGTGTGCGTGATACCGCAGGAAAAAACCGCCCTTGAGGGGCGCTGTCATATCGTTCTGGACGGTCTGCAGGACCCGGGAAACGTCGGCACAATTTTGCGTACCGCCGACGCGTTTGGTGTTGACGGCGTGGTGCTGACCGAGGACTGCGCCGACCCCTACAATCCCAAATGTGTCCGCGCCAGTATGGGTGCGGTGTTCAAAAATAACTTCATTTTCTGCCCCCGGCAGGAGATACCCGCCCTTTTCGCCGGACGCACTCTCTACGCCGCCGATATGAACGGCAACGTTACGGCAGGGAAGAGCAACCTTTCCGACTGCGCCGTGATAATAGGCACGGAAGGCTCCGGCGTCAGTGAGTTTCTGAAAAAAGCCGCCACCGGCATACTTTCCATTCCCATGGAGCCCGGGGCGGAGTCCCTCAACGCCGCAATGGCGGCAACCGTTATCATGTGGGAGATGTACCGAGGAAAGGAATGAGTCCTCTGGACGATATCAGATACTGGATATGGCTCAGCGCCGTAAACGGCGTTGGCGGAGTTAAGGCAGAGCGCCTGCTGAAGCATTTCGGTGACGCCAGAAGCATATATTTCGCCCGGGAAGAGCAGCTGCGCTGTGTAAGCGGGCTTTCCGGCAAAAATATTGCCGCTCTGATGAACAAAGGCATGAAGGCTGCCGATATGGCGCTGGAGACCTGCCGCAAACGGGGATTCGGCGTTATCTGCCTGACAGATGACAATTATCCCACACGCCTTCGGGAAATTCCCGGCCCGCCGCCGGTGCTTTACTACACCGGCGATATAGCCGCCCTGGAGGGTGCCGTTACGGTGGGTGTGGTAGGCAGCAGAAAGGCCTCGGCCGACGGTCAGATAAGCGCCCGCAGGCTCAGCTATGAAATTGCCTGCTGCGGTGGTTCGGTAATCACCGGCATGGCAGAGGGTATTGACACCATGGCTGCCAAGGGAGCCCTTGAGGCCGGAGGAAAAGTATTCGGTATCCTTGGCTGCGGTATTGACGTGGTATATCCCGCCTATAACCGCAAATTATATGAAAAAGTGGCTGAAAACGGAGCTCTTATTACCGAGTTTCCGCCCGGCACAAAACCCTACAGCTGGAATTTCCCCATCAGAAACCGCATTATCAGCGGTCTGAGTCTGGGGGTTCTGGTGGTTGAGGCAGCGGAGGTCAGCGGCGCGCTGATAACCGCCGACCACGCAGCCGAGCAGGGCAAGGACGTTTTCGCCGTTCCCGGCAGTATAAATTCTCCGACCTGTCGTGGCAGCAACAAGCTGCTTCACGACGGAGCCCAGATGGCACAGACAGGCTGGGACGTTCTTTCCGGATACGAACTTTACTATCCCGGCGTTCTGCGCCGCCCGGATAATGAATTGAAGTACTCGCCGCCCCGGGAAGAAGCCGACGAAAAACCCCGCAAAACCGAAAAAACCGCTCCCGCCGGCCCGGACAGGACGGCGCTGGAGGAACTTTTACGCGAAAACACCGCTCAGGAGAAGGCTGTGGCAATGTGCCTTCTGGAGGGCGAAAAAAGCAGGGATGAGATAATAGAACAGACGGGACTGAGCGCCCCGGAGGTTCTGTCGGCTCTTACCATGCTTGAAATAGAAGCAACCGCGATACAGCTTCCCGGCGGCCGCTTTAAGCTGTCGGAAAGCCTGTGAAGATAAACTCTGCATCGGAGGAAAAATTATGGCAAAATCTGCCCTTGTAATAGTCGAATCCCCTGCGAAGGCAAAGACTATAGGTAAATATTTAGGCGCCGGTTATAAGGTCAAGGCGTCCATGGGTCATCTGCGCGACCTGCCCAAGAGCACCATCGGTGTTGATATCCAGGCCGGCTTCGAGCCCAACTATATCCCCCTGAAAGGCAGAGAGGATATTATCAGCGACCTGAAGGAAAGCGCCGAAAAGGCCGACGCCGTCTATCTGGCAACCGACCCTGACCGCGAAGGTGAGGCTATTTCCTGGCATCTGAAGGAACTGCTGGGTCTGTCCGATGAAAAGACCCACCGCATCACTTTCAATGAAATTACCAAAAAAGCCGTCACCGAAAGCGTGCAGCATCCCCGCGACATCGACCTTGACCTGGTGGATGCCCAGCAGGCACGCCGTGTTCTGGACCGCATCGTAGGCTATCAGCTGTCTCCTCTGCTGTGGAAGAAGATCCGCCGTGGCCTTTCCGCCGGACGTGTGCAGTCCGTGGCTACCCGCATGGTAGTGGACAGGGAAGAGGAGATCCGCGCTTTTGAGGCCAGAGAATACTGGACTCTTGATGTGGAGCTGGAGGCCGCAAAGGGCAGCTTCATTGCCCGTCTGGCCGCCAAAAACGGCAAGAAGTACGAGCCTGCAACCGAGGCCGAGACCAATGCCGTTTCCGAATACGTAAAAAATCAGGAATTTATTGTCGATACCATCAAAACCGGCGAGAAGAAGTACGCACCCACTCCTCCCTTCATCACCTCCACCCTGCAGCAGGAGGCCTCCCGCCGTCTGGGTATGACTCCCAGACGCACCATGACCGTGGCTCAGCAGCTGTATGAAGGCATAGAGATTGAAGGCGTGGGCGCCGTGGGTCTTATCACCTATATGCGTACCGACTCCCAGCGCGTATCCGCCGAGGCCGTGTCCGCCGCCAGAGGCTTCATTACCTCCCGCTACGGCAAGGATTTCTGTTACTTCGGTGCTCAGCGCGGCGGCAAAAACAAGCCCGGCGCACAGGATGCCCACGAAGCTATCCGCCCCAGTGATGTAAATCTTGAGCCGGATAACATCAGAGGCTCCCTCACCGCCGACCAGTATAAGCTTTACAGACTTATCTGGCTGCGTTTCATTGCCAGCCAGATGTCCAGTGCTGTTTATAAAAATACTTCCGCCGATATCGCCGCCGGCGAATACACTTTCCGCGCCTCCGCTTCCGAGATGGTGTTCCCCGGCTATACCGCCATCTATGAAGAGGGCAGAGACGAGGAAAAGGAAGAGCAGAACACCGGCCTGCCTCCCGTGGAGGAGGGCGAAAAGCTCAAGTACACCCGCCCCATTGCCGCCCAGCACTTTACCCAGCCTCCCGCACGCTATACCGAGGCCACCCTGGTAAAGGCCATGGAGGAACTGGGCGTGGGCCGTCCCAGCACCTACGCCGCCACCGTGTCCATCATTCTGGACCGCGAATATGTAAATAAAGAGGGCAAGGCTCTCGTTCCCACCCCCCTGGGCGAGGTTGTCACCAACCTTATGAAGGAAAAATTCCCCGACATTGTCAACACCGAGTTCACCGCCAATATGGAGGAGAGCCTTGACAAGGTCGAGGAGGGTGAGGTCAACTGGAAAGACCTGCTTGAGGAGTTCTACGGAGGCTTCAGCAAGTCCCTCTCTCAGGCCGAAGAGGACCTTAAAGACAAGCGTATCAAGGTGCCCGATGAGGTCAGCGATGAAGTCTGCGACCTGTGCGGCAAGCAGATGGTGGTTAAGGTGGGCCGTTTCGGCAAATTCCTTGCCTGCCCCGGCTTCCCCGAATGTAAGTTTACCAAGCCTCTGGTGGTTGAGATGCCCGGCAAGTGCCCTGTCTGCGGCGGCCGCATTCTCAAAAAGACCTCCAAAAAGGGTTATGCGTATTATGGCTGCGAAAAGAACCCTACATGCGGTTTTATGACCTGGGACGTCCCTGTAAAGGACAACTGCCCCGTCTGCGGTCAGACTATGTTCAAAAAGAGCGGCCGCGGCCATAAAAAGCCTTTCTGCATAAATGAAAGCTGCTCCAACTTCACCCCCGAGGATAAGCGCGGCGGCTATAAGAAACCTGCCTCCAAAACCGAGGGCGATGAGGCCAAGGCGGAAAAGAAGACCGCCAAAAAGACTGCGAAAAAGACCGCCGCAAAGAAAACCGCGGCAAAGTCCACCGCCAAAAAGACCACCAAAAAGGCGGAGGCAAAGGCATGAGCGCGGTAACCGTTATCGGCGCCGGACTTGCCGGCTGTGAGGCCGCATGGCAGCTTGCCGAAAAGGGGATAGATGTCACCTTATGGGAGATGAAGCCCATAAAAAGGACCCCCGCCCACCATGTTGACACCTTTGCGGAGCTGGTCTGCTCCAACTCTTTCCGCGCTGCGGGACTTTCAAACGCCGTTGGTCTGCTGAAAGAGGAACTTCGCCGCGCCGGCAGCCTTATAATGTCCTGTGCAGACGCCACAGCAGTAGAGGCCGGCGGCGCTCTGGCCGTTGACAGAGAAGGCTTTTCCGCAATGGTCACGGAGAAAATCAAAAATCACCCCCACATAACCGTAAGGGAGGGGGAGGTCACCGCAATTCCCGCCGAAGGCCGGGTAATCGTGGCTTCCGGCCCTCTGACCAGCGATGCGCTTTCGGAAAATATCCGACAGTTTTTCGGCGGTGCGGAGTATCTGAATTTCTTTGACGCGGCGGCTCCTCTGGTTAGCTTTGAAAGCGTTGATATGGAAAGCGCCTGGTTTGCTTCCCGCTATGACAAGGGTACTCCCGATTACATCAACTGCCCCCTGTCCAAAGAGGAGTACATGGCCTTTTGGGAGCGCCTGTGCGGCGCGCAGGAGGCGCCGGTGCACGGCTTTGAGGATGCGGGTGTTTTCGAGGGATGTATGCCCGTGGAGGTCATGGCAAGGCGCGGCGTTGACACCCTGCGCTTCGGCCCTATGAAGCCCGTTGGACTCAAAGACCCCAAAACCGGCAAGGAGCCTTACGCCGTACTGCAGCTTCGCAAGGACAACTCCGAAGGCAGCATATACAATCTGGTCGGCTGTCAGACCCACCTGCTCTTCTGCGAGCAGAAGGCGGTTTTTTCCATGATACCCGCCCTGAAAAATGCGGAGTACCTGCGCTTCGGCGTTATGCACCGCAATACCTACATAGATTCCCCCAGGCTTCTGGACCGCTGGTACAGGGCCAGAAAGGACACACGTGTGTCCTTTGCCGGTCAGATGACCGGCGTTGAGGGATACGTTGAATCCACCGCATCGGGACTTTTCGCGGCTCTTGCCGCGGCGGCAGAGATTAGAGGAGAGACTCTGCCCCAGCTGTCCAAAAATACCGCCATAGGCGCTCTGTCCCTGTACGTCAGCGACGAGTCCGTGGCGAACTTCCAGCCGATGAACGTAAACTTCGGCATTATATCGCCCCTTGGCTATAAGGTTCGGGGCAAGCAGCAAAAAAACCTTCAGATAGCGCAGCGCGCTCTGGCGGAGATAAACGGCTTTTTCGGCATTGAGGAAGAGCCCGCCTGTGAAGGGGAAGGGGAAAAGAATGAAGATAATAATTGACGCAATGGGCTCCGACAACGCCCCTCAGGCGGAAGTTCTGGGTGCCATTGACGCCGTTAAAGAGCTTGGCGTGGAAGTTATCCTTGTGGGCAGGGGAGAGGAAATTCTCACCTGTCTGAAGGAAAACGGCTACGATACTCTGCCCAAGGGAGTTGAGATTGCTCACGCTTCTCAGGTGGTGGAGATTGAGGATGACCCCACCGGCGTACTGCGTGAGAAGAAGGATTCTTCTCTGGTTGTGGGTCTTAACCTGCTGTCCTCCGGCGCAGGCGACGCCTTTATCAGCGCCGGCAGCACCGGTGCTCTGGTAACCGGAGCAACTCTTATTGCCAAGCGTATCCGCGGCATCCGCCGTGTTGCCATCACCACCGCAATCCCCAGTGCCAAGGGCAAGACTCTGCTGGTTGACAGCGGCGCCAACGCCGAGTGTACTGCGGAATTTTTGCTGCAGTTTGCCTATATGGGTTCCTACTACTCCGAAAACGTTCTGGGTATCCCCCAGCCCCGTGTGGGTCTGCTGAATATCGGTGCTGAGGAAACCAAGGGCACCGACCTGCAGCGTGAGGCTTATGCTCTGCTGAAAGCCGCCGGTGATGCCGGCCACATCAATTTCGTGGGCAATATCGAGGGCAGAGGTGTTCTGCTGGGCGACGCGGACGTTGTGGTCTGCGACGGTTTCTCCGGCAACATCGTCCTCAAGACCATCGAGGGTGCGGCAAAGTTCTTTATGACCATGATAAAGGACCTGCTTTATTCCAGCACCAAAAACAAAATCGCCGGTGCTCTCATCAAAAAAGATTTCTATGCCATGCGCTCCATGATGGATTACAAAGAGGTGGGCGGCGCGCCCATTCTGGGAATTTCCAAGCCTGTTATCAAGGCTCACGGTTCCTCCGATGCCAGAGCTATCCGCAGCGCAATTGTTCAGGCCCGTGATTTTGCCATCAAGGATATCGCAAGTCTCATAAACGAGAACATCGAACTTATGAAGCTCAGGCGCGAAGCGGGCGAAAAATAAAAAATTCCCATTTTTTTATTAAATAGTACTTGACATACTCGATAGTATGAATTATTCTTTTGCCAGTTAAAAACTAGGGAGGAAACTATTTAAAATGGTATTTGAAAAAGTTTGCCAGCTGGTTGCTGAGCAGTTTACCGTAGATGTGGAAGACATCACCATGGAGACCCTTTTTGAAGAGGACCTTAGCGCCGATTCCCTCGACATAGTTGAGCTGACCATGGCTCTGGAAGAGGAGTTCGACTTCGGCGAAATCGACGACGAAGAGCTTGCCAACATCAAGAGCGTGGGTGACGTCGTAAGATTTGTCCAGAGAAAAATCGCAGAATAAAACAACAGGCCGCCGTCAAGGCGGCCTTACCGCTATTGGGAGGGTTTGACAATGGTAAAGCTTGAACAGCGTCTGGGCTACACCTTCAAAAATCCCGAATATCTCCGCCGGGCGCTGACCCACAGTTCCTATGCCAACGAAAACCGAAAAAACGGCGTGCAGAGCAACGAACGCCTTGAATTTCTTGGCGACTCCATTCTGGGCAAGGTGGTGGCGGAGGCTCTTTACAGAGACCTGCATGACAAACCCGAGGGAGAACTGACCCGCATCCGTGCCGCGCTGGTGTGTGAGCAGAGTCTGGCTGACTCCGCCGCTGAAATCGGCCTTGGCGAGCATTTGCTTCTGGGCAAGGGCGAGCAGATGGCCGGACGGGAGCGTCCTTCCATCAACGCCGATGCGATGGAGGCCGTTCTGGCCGCGGTTTACCTTGACGGTGGGGAGGAACCCGTGCGTCTTATCGTTGATCGTCTGATACTTTCCAAACTGCCTCAGGTGCGCTCCGGCCGTATGGGAAAAGACTTCAAAACCATTCTTCAGGAACTTGTCCAGCGGGAAAAAGACAGCCATCTCAGCTACCGCCTTACCGGCGAAAGCGGCCCCGACCATGACAAGCGCTTTACCGTTGAGGTGGTTTTGAACGGAGAGACCATCGGCAGCGGTGTGGGGCACAGCAAAAAAGAGGCCGAGCAGGCGGCCGCCCACAACGCACTTGACCTGCGCCAGAAGGATTAATACAACAAATTGTGTGACAAAGAGCTTTTGAACACTATATTTTGCTTGCCAACAATGCGATAAAATGGTATCATTATCTAATGGATAATGGTGCCATTTTAATGTTTGGAGAGAAAACGACATGCATCTGAAAGCGCTGGAAATACAGGGATTTAAATCCTTCCCCGACAAGGTAAGGCTTTCCTTTGACGAGCCTGTGACCGCCATCGTTGGCCCCAACGGCAGCGGCAAATCGAATATATCCGACGCTCTGTGCTGGGTAATGGGCGAGCAGAGCGCCCGTACTCTGCGCTCGGGCAAGATGGAGGATGTTATTTTCGGCGGCACTCAGAAGCGGCCTCAGATGGGCTATGCCCAGGTATCTCTGATACTGGACAACTCCGACGGCCTTTTTCCCATGGACGAGCGTGAAATCATGGTCACCCGCCGCTATTACCGCAGCGGCGAAAGTGAATATTACATAAACAAGCAGGCCGTGCGTCTGCGCGATGTAAACGAGCTTTTTATGGACACCGGCCTGGGACGTGACGGCTATTCCGTTATCGGTCAGGGCAAAATCGACGATATTCTCTCCAAAAAAAGCGGCGAAAGAAGAGAGATTTTCGAGGAAGCCGCAGGCATTTCCAAATACCGCTACCGCAAGGAGGAGGCCGAGCGCAAGCTCAGAAGCGCCAACGATAACCTTGTGCGTATAAACGATAAAATTTCCGAACTGGAGCTTCAGGTGGAGCCCCTGCGCCGCCAGGCGGAAGAGGCTAAACGCTATCTGGAGTACAGGGACGAACTTAAAATACTTGAGGCAGCCCTGTGGAGCGAGGCCCTGGAGCGCATTGAGCGAAATGAGGCCAAAAACCGGGCAGACTTTGAGGCGGCTTCCCAGGCGCTGGACAAAGCAAAGGCCGCGCTGGAGACTCTCTATGCCGAGGGCGAGGAACTTACCCGCCGTATGGGTGCGGATGAGGTCGCCATACTTTCCATGCGTGACGGTATTTCCGCCCGCGAGGTGGCTCTGGCAGAGCTTGAAAGCAGCCTTAAAATGACCGAGAGTCTTGCCACCGCCAACGCGGAAAACGAGCAGCGCATTCTTGCCGAAATGGAGCGCGAGAGCGCCAAGGCAAAGACCGCCGCGGAGATAGTTGCCGCCCGCCGTGAGCGCATTGCTGAAATTGAGTGCGAAATTGAGGAGCTTGCCGGAAAACTGACCGGTCTGGAAGAAAGCTCCGGCGAAAATATGAAAAACGCCGCCGCCGCCGTGGCACAGGCGGAGGGGCTTCGCGCCCGCCGCAGCCAGTGCGCCGCCGCAATATCCGCCAGAGAGGCGGAGCTTGCCGCCATGGAGGAAAACGCACAGGGTTCCGTACTGCGCGGCGAGAGAGTGATGGCGCGTCAGGCTGAAACGGCGGCACGCCTCGAAAAGGCCCGCAGGGAGCTTGGTGAAAATAACGAAGATTTTGAAGATGCCCGCAGCGAGGCCGACGAGTGGGCCAAAAAACAGGAAAACCGCGCCGCCGCGCTGAAAAACGCGGAGACCGCGGTGTCAAACGCAGCCCAGCGCCTGTCCCAGATGCTGGTGGAGAAAAACAGCCTTTCTTCCCGAGCAGCCATGCTGCGGGATATGGAAAAGGGCTTCGACGGCTACGGCAAGGCGGTAAAGACCGTCATGCAGTCCGCCTCCAATGACAAACTAAAGGGCATTCACGGCCCTGTTTCCCGTCTTGTGCGGGTGGATGAAAAATACACCGTTGCCATCGAGACCGCCCTTGGCGGCGCAATGCAGAATATTGTCACCACCTCCCGTCAGAGCGCAAAAACCGCCATGGAATTTCTCCGCGATACCGACGCGGGAAGAGCCACCTTCCTGCCCATGGACGCGGTGAAGGGCGTCGCCATGAAGGAGGATTACTCCGCCGAGCCCGGCTTTATCGCTGTGGCAAGCGAGCTTGTAAGATTTGACGAGCGCTACGCCGGAATTATGGAATACCTCCTTGGCAGAACTCTCGTGGTTGAAAATCTGGCCCTTGCCGTGGACATGGGCAAAAAATACAACAGCCGGCTGCGCATCGTAACCCTTGACGGGCAGATGCTCAACCCCGGCGGCAGCATGACCGGCGGCAGCGTCAGCCGCAAATCCGGCGATATCTCCCGCGCAAACGAACTTGAGAAGATACTCAAAGAGCTGAGCCTTATGGAAAGCCGCCTGCAGGCCGCTGAAAAGGCGGAGCGTGACGCCAGACGCGCCCGCGAGCAGGCTGCGGAGGAACTTGAAAACGCCCGGGTGCGCCAGCGCTTCGTGGACGACGAGGTGGCATCTCTGAAGGCCCGCGGAGAGGCTCTTGAGCAGACCGTATTGCAAGCGGAGCAGGATGCCGCCGAAGCCGAAAACGAGGCAAAACTGTGGCAGGCGGAGCTTGCCGGAGCCGAGCCCCGAAAGGCGGCTGTAAAAGCCGAGATAGAACAGCTGGAGAGCGAGATTGCCGACCTTGACGGACGCATTTCCGAAAGCGCCGCAGGCCGTGAGCAGCTTGAGGAGGCTGCGGCAGCAATTTACGACAAAATTTCCGCCGTGCGAAGCTCCATGGCGGCTCTTGAAGCAGAAAAGACTTCCTGCCTGGGAGCAATCGCCGATTTTGAAGTTTCCGCCCGGGAGTATGAGGAAACCGGTATCCGCCAGAGTGCGGAGCTGGAAGCCATCCGCCGGCGCAGTGAGGAGCTGGAGACCGGCCTTGCCGCCTCCGGTGAGCGTCTGGCAGGGGAGAGGGAAGCTCTCGCCATACAGAAAGAAAAACTCCGCGAGAGCGTCAACGCCAAGCTGCAGCTGGAGGCCCGCAAGAGCGCCTGCGACCGTGAGGCACAGGACGCCAGCCGTGAAATAATCAATCTGGAGCGTGAGTACGCCCGCCTCGAGCAGAAACAGGCCGGCGGATTTATGGAGGAAAAACATATCCTTGACCGCATGTGGGAAACCTACGGCCTGACCCGCAGTGCCGCCAAGGTGCTTGCCGCCCAGCTTGAAAACACCAACGGCGCCAAAACCCGCGCAGCAAAGCTCAAAAACGAGATGAGCGCCATGGGCAACCCCAACCTTGGCGCCATTGAGGAGTTCCAGAGGGTCAACGAGCGTTACACCTTCCTTACCACCCAGCGCACCGACGCCGAGACCGCCCGTGACAAGCTGGAGGGTATCATTGCCGGCATAACCAGGAATATGCAGAGCCAGTTTGTGGAAAAATTCCACCAGATAAACGAAAGCTTCCAGGCAACCTTCCTTGATATTTTCGGCGGCGGCAGCGCCTCTGTCAGCCTTGAAGACCCCAATGACGTTCTGGGCTGCGGCATCGAGATAAAGGTTCAGCCTCCCGGCAAGCAGGTAAAGAGCATCAGCCTGCTGTCCGGCGGCGAGCGCGCCTTCATTGCCATCGCCCTGTATTTTGCCATCATCAAGGTCCGTCCCACACCTTTCTGCATCATGGACGAGATTGAGACTGCCCTGGACGAGGTCAATACCGTCCGCTGCGCCAAATACCTGCGCAAGATGGCCCGGAACACCCAGTTTATCGTCATTACCCACCGCCGTCCCACCATCGAGGAGGCGGACGTGCTCTACGGCGTTGCCATGCAGGAGCAGGGGGTTTCCAAGGTACTCAGCCTGCGTCTGGGCGAGATGGAAAAAGAGCTTGGCATTTCGTAAAGGAGAATTCAAATGGCATTTTTCGATAAAATCAAAAGCGGCCTTGAAAAGACCCGCAAATCCCTTGCAAACATCATCAGCTTTTCCCACATCGACAGCGAGTTTTACGACGACCTTGAAGAGGCTCTCATCCTTGCCGACGTGGGCGCGGAGCTTTCCTGCCAGCTGGTTGAGGAGCTTCGCGGCCGGGTAAAGGAGAAAGGCATCAAAGAGGGCGAAGAAGTAAAGGCGGAGCTTCAGGCCATCGTGGCCGAGCGCCTTTCCGTGGGTGAGCTTTCCCTTAACCTTGCCACCAAACCCTCTGTAATCCTTGTGGTTGGCGTAAACGGTGTGGGCAAGACCACCACCATCGGTAAAATGGCCGCAAGACTTACCGCCCAGGGGAAGAAAGTCCTGCTGTGTGCCGGAGATACGTTCCGTGCCGCTGCTGCCGACCAGCTGGAAATCTGGGCAGGAAGGGCAAATTGCGACATCGTGCGCCAGCATGAGGGAGCCGACCCTGCCTCCGTACTTTTTGACGCCATCGCCGCCGCCAAAGCCCGCGGCACCGACGTTATCATCTGCGATACCGCCGGCAGACTTCACAATAAGTCCAATCTTATGAACGAGCTTGAAAAAATCGGCCGCGTTATCGCCCGTGAACTGCCCGACGCCGCACAGGAGACTCTTATGGTGCTGGATGCCGTCACCGGCCAGAACGGGGTGATTCAGGCCCGCGAATTCAAAAAAGTGGTTCCTATTACCGGCGTTGTGCTTACCAAGCTGGACGGCACCGCCAAGGGCGGCGTGGTTCTGGCTGTCACCGAAACTCTGGGCGTGCCTGTAAAATACGTGGGCGTGGGCGAGCAGGTGGATGACCTTATGCCCTTTGACCCGGCTGAATTTGCGGAGGCGATGCTGTGAAAATAGTTCTTGCTACCCAGAATAAGGGTAAGGTGCGTGAAATGTCCGCCATTCTGGCGCCCCTTGGAGCGGAGGTCTATTCTCTGGCGGATATGGGTATAGATACCGATGTGGAGGAAAACGGCGTTACCTTTGCCGAAAACGCCATGATAAAGGCCAGAGCCATATTCGAACTTGTGCCCGAAGGAATGGGCGTTGTTGCCGATGACAGCGGCCTTTGCGTTGACGCTCTGGGCGGCGACCCCGGCGTTTACTCTGCCCGATATGGCGGAATGAACACCGATAAGGAAAGAAATGCCTTGCTGGCGCGGAACCTTTCCGCCATAAATGCGTCTAACAGTAAAGCGAGATTTGTCTGCGCCATTGCCTGTATCCTGCCCGACGGGAGCGCCGTTGAGGTACAGGGTCAGTGCGAGGGGCATATGACCGACACCGAAAAGGGCGAGGGCGGCTTTGGCTACGACCCTCTTTTCGTGCCTGACGGATGCGGTGGCTTGACCATGGCAGAAATATCCGCTGAAGAAAAAAACCGCATTTCCCACAGAGCGCTGGCTCTTGAAAAGCTCAAGGCAGAGCTGGGAAAGCGATAAAGGGGCATTTTCGTTTGAAAATCGGAATTTTCGGAGGGACCTTTGATCCTCCGCACAAAGGACATATACAGGCGGTGGCCGGGGCGGCAAAAGCCCTTGGCCTTGACCGCCTGTTACTTATTCCAGATAAGATACCACCTCACAAGGCTCTTCAGGCCAGCAGCGCCACCGCCGAAGACCGTCTGGAAATGACGAAGCTGGCGGCGAAAAATCTTGAAAACTGCACCGTTTCCGACATGGAACTTCGCCGGGAAGGGCGCAGCTACACCGTGGATACCCTGCGCATTTTAAAGGAGCAGTATCCCCGGGACGAGCTTATTTTCATCATGGGCAGCGACATGCTTATGAGCTTTCACACCTGGCGTGAGCCGAAAGAGATACTCTCCCTTGCCCGCATTGCGGCCTTCCCCAGAATGGCCGATGACGAAATGACTCACTGCGGCAACACCGAGGCTATAAGAGCTTATTTCGGCGACAGGCTTACACTTATGAATATCGAGCCTGTGGAGATATCCTCCACCCGGGTGCGCCAGCTGATACCAGTCGGTGCGGGAGTGGAGTACCTTGAGGGAGAAGTTTACGATTACATCCTCAAAAAGGGTCTTTACCGCACCGCCCCTGCTACCGAAACCCTTCAGCAGCTGAGGGACTTTTCCTATCCCTGCCACAAGGCGAAAAGAGTACCTCATGTGCAGGGCTGCGAAAAGGAAGCGGTAAAGCTCTGCGAGCGCTGGGGCGGCGATGAAAATACCGTCCGCCGGGCGGCGATTCTGCACGACATAACCAAGGCTCTTACATATAAAGAGCAGTTGAAAATGTGTGAAAGATATGATATTCTAACAGATAGCTCTGAAATAGGGGAGGAAAAGCTCCTCCATTCAATTACCGGTGCCTATGTTGCAGAAAAGGTGCTTCGGGAAAGCGAAAATGTGGTTTCCTGTGTGCGCTGGCACACCACCGGAAAGCCGGACATGAATATAGAGGAAAAGATAGTGTTCATGGCCGACTATATCGAGGAAAACAGAAAATTCCCCGGGGTGGACGCCCTGCGGGAGCTTGCATATAAAGATTTGGATGCGGCTATAATCTATGGTCTGGAACTTACTATGGATGAAATCAAAGAGCGTGGCCGCCAAGTCCACGGCAATTCACTGGCTGCTTATCGGTTTCTGAAAGGAAATGTTCAATGAAACTGTTCGGAAATAAAAAAGATGCGAAAAACCTTGAAAACAGTAAACGGCGTGCACCAACGGGCAAAAAAACCGCCGACCAGCCCCGCAGGGGTATAAACTGGACTCCCGAGGAAGAGGCTATCGTAAGAGGCACTTCCTCCGCGCCCAGAACTTCCGGCGGCAAGAGAGAGGCACCCAAGGCCGCAGCTCCTGCCCCCGCCGCCTCTGCTCAGGGCAAGCGTTCCGCACCCAAAAAGAAGGGACTTACCCGCTGGATGAAGGCGGTTATCATTGTCGCCGCGGTGCTTCTTGCCATAATCTGCGGGCTTCTGGCGGCGGTGAAGATTTCCATGCGCCCCCCCTCTCATCCCGTAAATCCCCCTGTCAGCAGCGACCCGGTTGTTGATAGTCCCAATGCCACCCTGCCTCCTCCCGACGATTCACAGGGCAGTCCCGGCAGCGATATTCTTGGTTACGACACGGAGATTCCCGCCACCGTAAACGAAAATATTTACAATATTCTGGTCGTAGGTATGGACAGAGTGGGCGCCAATACCGACACCATGATAATCATGTCCTACAATGCCGAGGAGCAGACGGTCAGCGCACTGTCCCTGCCCCGCGACACCATGGTCAATATCAAGGCCTATTACAATTACAAGCTCAATTCCGTTTACGCCTCCTCCGGCATAGAGGGACTTACAACTGTTATTGAGGGTATCGTAGGCTTCCCCATTGACTTCCACATCTGTGTCGACCTGCAGGCCTTTGCCGAGGTTATCGACGCCATCGGCGGCATCGAGTACGACGTGCCTTTCAGAATGTACTATGTGGATGACGCCCAGAACCTTGTCATCGACTTCCAGCCCGGTGTCCAGACTCTCACCGGCAAGGAATGCAGCAATCTGCTTCGCTGGCGCCAGAACAACTCCGGCGTCTACGATGAGGAGGCCGAGCAGTATCGCCTTATGGGCGACCTTGGCCGTATCCAGCTGCAGCAGCGCTTCCTTGAAGAGGTTATGGGCCAGATGCTCAAGGTGAAAAACCTTGCCCAGATCGGTACCATCTCCAAGGTTATGAATGAATACGTGGATACCAACCTTACCACCGGCGAGCTGGCCTGGATAGGTGTGCAGATACTTTCCAACGTATCCATTTCGGACATCAACTTTATGACTCTTCCCGGCGAGGGCATTTATTTTCAGAACCTGTCCTACTATATGATTCACCCCAATGCCCTGCTGAGCCTGCTTAACGACTACTTCAATCCCTACACCAACGCAACCATCAAGTTTTCCGACCTGGATGTAATAGGCGTAGAGAACGGAAGCATTGTGTCCTACAGCGGCAGGGAGATTTTAAGCCCCGGCAGCGAAACGCCCTCCGCGCCTCAGACGGGCAGCGGCTCCGGTGACACCGGCGACAGCGATGATGAACCCAACGGAAGCACCGCTGACTCCGGCGACAGCGTTACCCATATTCTTCCCGACGGCAGTATCGTCACCTCCGGTCCCGGCGGTCTTACCATCGTAACTCCCGGCGGCTCTTCAAATCCTGCTACTCCCGGCGAGGGTGACACCACTCCCGCAGAATAAATTAAATCCAACCTGAAAAGAGGAATTTTAAATATGATGACTCCCCACGAAATGGCTATGACCGCGGTGGAAGCTCTGGAAAGCAAAAACGGAGCGGACATCAAGGTTATCCACATTGCCGAGATAACCTCTCTGGCAGAATATTTCGTAATCTGTACCGGCACCTCCACCACCCAGCTGAAAACCATGTCCGAGGAAGTGGAAAAGAAGCTGGAGGAGAAGGGCGAAAAAGTCCACCATATCGAGGGCTACCGCGGCGGCAGCTGGGTGCTGCTGGATTTTGGCTGCCTTATCGTTCACCTGTTTTTGAAGGACCAGCGTGAATTTTACGACCTTGAGCGTCTGTGGAAAGACGGCACCGACGTTACCCCCGTTAAATAAGCCGCACAAATCAGAGAGAAAAGAAGGCTGAAATATGAAGTATGATTTTACCGCCATTGAAAATAAATGGCAGAGCAAGTGGCTGCAGCAGCAGCCCTACGGCGCTGTTACCGGCGATAGCACCCGCGAAAAATTCATGGGTCTTATTGAATTTCCCTATCCCTCCGGACAGGGCCTGCATGTTGGCCACGCCCGTCCCTTTACCGCCATGGACATTATCTGCCGCAAGAAGAGGATGGAAGGCTACAACGTTCTTTTCCCCATCGGCTTTGACGCCTTTGGCCTGCCCACGGAGAACTATGCAATAAAGAACCATATCCATCCTGCCATCGTTACCCGCGACAATATCGCAAACTTTACCAAGCAGCTGCATATGCTGGGCTACTCTTTCGACTGGGACCGCGTTGTGGACACCACCGACCCCGGCTACTACAAGTGGACCCAGTGGATTTTCCTGCAGCTTTTCAAAAAGGGTCTGGCCTACAAGGCTTCCATGCCCGTAAACTGGTGCACCAGCTGCAAGTGCGTCCTTGCCAACGA
The DNA here is from genome assembly GCA_017439805.1 of Oscillospiraceae bacterium. GTDB lineage: Bacteria > Bacillota > Clostridia > Oscillospirales > Oscillospiraceae > RGIG3171. Next base: position 41,339 of record JAFSIK010000014.1, on the reverse strand, counting down.
AGAGGTTGTGGAAGGCGTTTGCGAGCGCTGCGGCAGTGACGTTGTGCGCAAGGAAAAGAGCCAGTGGATGCTGAAAATCACCGAGTACGCCGACAGACTTATCGACGATCTGGATGATCTGGACTATATCGAGCGCGTAAAGATACAGCAGAGAAACTGGATCGGCCGCTCTGAAGGCACCGAGGTGGACTTCACTGCCACCAACGGCGACAAGATGACCGTTTACACCACCCGCTGCGACACTCTGTTCGGCGTTACCTACATGGTACTTTCCCCCGAGCATCCCTATCTCAAGCAGTGGAAGGATATCATTGAAAACTGGGACGAGGCCGAAGCCTACATAAAGGAGGCCGCCCGCAAGTCCGATCTGGAGCGTACCGAGCTCAATAAGGAAAAGAGCGGCGTGCGACTGCAGGGCATTGAGGCTGTCCATCCCGTCAGCGGCAAAAAGCTGCCCATTTTCATCTCCGACTATGTTCTCATGGGCTACGGCACCGGCATCGTCATGGGCGTTCCCGGCCACGACCAGCGTGACTGGGACTTCGCCACCGCGTTCGGTCTGCCCATTATCGAGGTCGTTTCCGGCGGCGACATCACCAAGGAAGCCTTCGTCCTCAAGGACGACACCGGCATCATGGTAAACTCCGACTTCCTCAACGGCATGACCGTCAAGGACGCTATTCCCGCCATGAAGAATTGGGTTACCGAAAAAGGTATCGGTCGCCCCAAAACCAATTTCAAGCTCCGCGACTGGGTATTCTCCCGCCAGCGCTATTGGGGCGAGCCTATTCCCCTGGTATGGTGCGACAAGTGCGGCTGGGTGCCTCTGGATGAAAAGGAACTGCCCCTGCTTCTGCCCGAGGTTGACAGCTACGAAGTCACCGACGACGGCGAAAGCCCCCTGTCCAAGATGACCGACTGGGTAAATACCACCTGTCCCCACTGCGGCGGCCCTGCCAAGCGCGAGACCGACACCATGCCTCAGTGGGCCGGCTCCTGCTGGTATTTCCTGCGCTATATGGATCCCCACAACGACCAGGCTCTGGCTTCCAAGGAAGCCATTGATTACTGGGGACCCGTTGACTGGTACAACGGCGGCATGGAGCACACCACTCTGCACCTGCTCTATTCCCGCTTCTGGCATAAATTCCTCTACGACATCGGCGTGGTTCCTACCAAGGAACCCTATGCCAAGCGCACCAGCCACGGTATGATCCTTGGCGAGGGCGGCGAAAAGATGTCCAAATCCCGCGGCAACGTTGTAAACCCCAACGACATCGTTGACCAGTACGGCGCGGACACCATGCGTCTGTATATTATGTTCGTGGGCGATTTCGAAAAGGCGGCCATATGGTCCACCGAGGCTGTCAAGGGCTCCAAGCGCTTCCTTGACCGCATCTGGAACTTCGTTGAAAACGCCACCGACAGCGACGAAATTACCCCCGCCAATGAGTCCATCCTGCATAAAACCATAAAAAAGGTCACTCAGGATATCGAAACTCTGAAATTCAACACCGCCATTGCCGCCATGATGGCTCTGGTAAACGAGTTCGGATCCAACGGCGCCTCCCGTGGCGACCTTAAGATCCTCATGCGCCTGCTGAGTCCCTTTGCTCCTCACATTGCCGAGGAGTGCTGGGAGATCCTTGGCGGCGAGGGTCAGGTAAGCCAGCAGAGCTGGCCTCAGTACGACGAAAGCAAGACCGTTGATGCCGAGGTACAGATCGCCATTCAGGTAAACGGCAAGCTGCGCTCCACCGCCACCGTCCCCGCCGGAAGCCCCGACGACGTTCTTGCCGAGGCAGCAAAGGCCGACGAAAAGATCAAAAAATATCTTGAAAGCGGTACTTTGGTGAAAACTATCGTCGTAAAAGGAAAACTGGTCAATCTTATCATAAAATAATCCTTGACTTTGTGGTAAAAACTTATTATAATCTTACGGTGTGATACCTCACCCCGCAAGTTGGGAACCGGAAGGAGGGAATACAATGTCTGAAGTCCACGTAAAGGAAAATGAATCCCTTGAAAGCGCTCTTAAGCGTTTTAAGCGCAACTGCGCCAAGGCCGGTGTAATGGCGGAAGTCCGCAAAAGAGAACACTATGTAAGCCCCAGCGTAAAGCGCCGCAAAAAATCTGAAGCAGCCCGCAAGAACAAAAAGCGTTACGGTTGATTCGATTGATTTAAATCCCCTGTCATTGCGGCAGGGGATTTTGATTTTATCCGGGCATACGGCGGACAAGATCGGGGAAAATATCCTCTATCTCTGCAAAAAGCAAAAACGCGTCGTTTATGCCCAGTTCTTTTGCAGTATTGATTTTTCGCGCCATGCTCACCGAATCGTCAAACAAAACAAAGCGGGTTTTTCCCGCTTCATTGCGATAAGTAAAATAATATGCGCACAGAGGCGCGGAGAAAAAACAGGCGGGCCGGTATTTTTCCCGTATCCGGCGAAGCTGCGGCCCGGTAAGAGGCTCGCCGCTGCCGCTGCGTGAGGGAAGGGGAAAGCTCTCTCTGACTCTCTGACATTCCAGCGCCAGCCGCCCGGCGCCCCATTTGCCTGCGGCCTCCTGCAGCCGACCCTTAAGAGAGCCGCCGGACAGGGCGGAGGGGATGAGTATTTTACTTTTTGCCGTGACAGGGGCGTATTGTTCCGGCACATAAAGGCTTTTGCCGCGGGAATAAAGCCCGCTCTCCATGGCGGAAATCAGAGCGGTGAGGAAAGAGTTTCTCACACCCTCGAAATCCGCCACAACGCCGGAAAAACCGCGCCGCACCGCCTCTCTGACAATTTGGGAGGCGAGCGCTTCCGGATTGCCCGGACCACGGCAGCCGTTGTCAAAGAGCACCATTATCTCCCCCTGTTTTGCCTGCATCGGCACCCGGGACACCAACCGTCCCCCTTCACCAAGAAAAAATCCCAGCCGGGCCTGTCTGCCCGCTGCGGCCGAGGCTTCGTTCACCGAAGCCGCCAGATATATATTCAAACCACACACCCCTTTGCTTATTTTGATAAGCATACGCTTCCATGGAGGAAAAAATGACTGACCTTGTGAAATTACGCCGCAAACTCCGTGACGCAGGTCTGGACGCTGCGGTTATATTAAGCGGTGTAAACCGCCGTTACGTAACCGGTTTTCCGTCCACCGCCGGTATGGCCGTGGTCACGGAAAACTCACTTGAGTTTTATACTGACGCCCGCTACTTCGAGGCGGCGGAAAAGGCGATACCCGGCGCCCGTGTGCGCTGTGTGAAATCTTCGGGAGATTATGAAAAATTTGCCTGCCAGGCTCTTGTCGGCTGCGCCGCTGTAGGCATGGAGGAAACCACCCTTTCATATGCCGCCTATACCAGGTACGACAAGGCCTTTGAGGGTCGTGTGCGTCCTCTGGGCGAGCTGATTATGAACCTGCGTGCGGAGAAAACTCCGGAGGAGCTTGAACGCATCGTAAATGCCCAGCGCATTGCCGAAAAGGCTCTTGAGGAAACTCTGCCCCTTATCCGCCCAGGCATTACCGAGAGGGAAATTGCCGCGGAGCTGACGGGACGTATGCTTAAAATGGGCGCGGAAAAGACCAGCTTTGACCCCATCGTCATTTCCGGCTCCGGCACCAGCGTGCCTCACGGCGCAACCTCCGACAACGCTGTTAAAAAGGGCGATTTCCTGCTGATGGATTTCGGTGCCAGATATATGGGTTACTGCTCGGATATGACCCGCACAGTCTGCATAGGCGAACCCACCGACGAAATGCGCCATGTATACAACATTGTCCTTTCCGCTCAGCTGGCAGGCATTGAAAAAGCCGCCGCCGGAGTTCCCGGGAAGGATATCCACAACGCCGCCCATCAGGTCATTTCCGACGCAGGCTACGGCGAGTTTTTCACCCATAATTTCAGCCACGGTCTTGGCCTGGAGATACACGAGGCTCCCCGCATGAGTCTGCAGTCCGAAGAGGGCATCCCCGCCGGAGCCGTTATATCTGCCGAGCCGGGCATTTATCTGCCCGGAAAATTCGGCGTGCGCATCGAGGATATACTCCATATCACCCCGAATGGGTGCGATAATCTCACCCTTTTCCCCAAAGAGCTGATAATTTTATGACGAAGTTGCAATATTTCCTTGCAATCATGAGTAAAATACTATAAAATATCAGAGATAAAATAATAAACAAAAAATTTTTTACATACGGAGGAAAAAGATATGATTTCTGCCGGCGATTTCAGAAACGGCGTAACCTTCGAAATGGACGGAAAGGTCATGCAGGTCATCGAGTTCCAGCATGTTAAGCCCGGTAAGGGTGCCGCTTTCGTTCGTACCAAGATGAAAAACGTCATTACCGGTGCCGTTGTTGAAACCTCTTTCAACCCCACCGACAAGTTCGAACCCGCTTATGTCGAGCGCAAGGACATGGAGTACAGCTACAATGACGGCGATCTGTACTACTTCATGGACATGGAAACCTACGAACTGGTTCCCATCGACGCCCACATTCTTGACAACAGCTTCAAGTTCGTAAAAGAAAACATGAACTGCAAGATCATGAGCTTCAAGGGCAACGTATTCGGCGTTGAGGCTCCCAACTTTGTTGAGCTGGAGATCACCGATACCGACCCCGGCTTCAAGGGCGACACCGCCACCAACGTACTCAAGCCCGCCACCGTTGAAACCGGCGCCGAGGTAAAGGTTCCCCTGTTCATCAACGTGGGCGACCGCATCAAGATCGATACCCGTACCGGCGAGTACATCGAAAGAGCCAAGGGCTAAATAATTACGAAGGCCTGTGTGCCGAAAGGAGAAAATTATGGAATTCATGACTCTTACCGAGAAAGTCGCTTATCTGAAGGGCCTGGCCGAGGGTATGGAGCTGGACGCTTCCGTAGCCCAGAACAAGCTCATTCTGAAGGTCCTTGAGGTTCTTGAGGACGTAGCCATCAGCATTGAGGACATCACCGACGAGCAGGCCGCCATCGTTGAAGAGATGGAAGCCATTTCCGACGATCTGGCCGAAGTTGAAGAAGCTATCTTCGAAGACGACGATTGCTGCTGCTGCGACGACGATGATGATGAGGACTATGACTGGGACGGCGAGGAAATCTACGATATCGAGTGCCCCAGCTGCGGCGAGGAAATCACCATCGACGGCGATATCCTTGACCAGGGCGGCATGACCTGCCCCAACTGCGGCGAGAAGCTTGAGTTCGAAGTCTGCGAAGATGACGACTGCGACTGCTGCGAATAATTTTAATTTCAAAACCGGCGTCTGATAAAGACGCCGGTTTTTTATTTGCCTTCCATTTTTCCTCTCAGCTTTTCCAGCGCTTTTTTCTCAATACGGGACACGTACGATCTTGATATTCCGCAGTGGTCGGCAACCTCGCGCTGGGTCAGTGGTACCCGTCCGGAAAGTCCGTAGCGCAGGGAGATTATCTCCCGCTCCCTTGGCTCCAGATGCTGCACCAGAGCATATACGTTTTTGCAGTCGTCCTGGGAACTCAGATCCTCCAAAAGAGTGTCCTCAACGCAAATTATATCCATAAGCGACAGAGAGTTGCCGTCCTTGTCGTTTTCGATTGAGTCCGACAGGGAAACCTCGTTTGCCAGTTTTTTCCAGGAGCGAAAATACATCAGTATCTCGTTTTCAATGCATCTGGACGCATAAGTGGCCAGGCGCACGTTTTTATCGGGTTTAAAAGTGGAAATGCCTTTAATAAGCCCTATGGTGCCGATGGAAATAAGGTCATCCTGGTCACTGGTTTGGGTATAATACTTCTTAATTATGTGCGCCACAAGGCGCAGATTGCGCTCTATTAGGGTGTTTCTGGCCTGTGTGTCGCCGTTTGCCATGCGTAAAAGGCAATCGCGCTCTTCATCGGCGGTGAGAGGTTTTGGAAATGTGCCGCCGCCGGAAACCCTCAGCATGAAAAAAATCCCGTGCAGCAGCATGAAAATTGAACCGCTCAGCATACTTACCTCCTTTTTTCTAAAGCATATTTGAAAACGGCAAGTACAGATTACTGGGGACATGTAATTTTTTGTCGGACAAGGCGGAGCAAAACAAAGAGTATTTCAGCGCTGAGGAGGCTTTTTTCGTCAAAAATCTCTTGACTTTTAAACCCGGCGGGCGTATTATGCCAAAAAAGGGAGTAGTTGGCACAATATTGTGTATCCGCGGCGTCAATACGGGTTTCGGCCCCGCTTCGGATTTAAATGGCGAGACTTTTGTATCATGCGTGATAGCTATGCGCATCGGTGCAGAGGTCTTTATTTTTTTGTACCGGCGCAGGAAGGAATGATAAAATGAACGAAGAGAAGCAAATTTGGCAAAAAACGCGAGTTGAACTTTTCCGCGATTTAAACTGCGGCGAAGAGGGGCTGACTTCTGCCGAGGCAAAGGCCAGGCTTGAAAAACATGGCCCGAACGAGCTGATTTCCGGTAAACGCAAGAGCGTTGCCAGAATATTTTTAGAGCAGTTTGCCGATTTCCTTGTTATAATCCTTATCATTGCCGCGGTGGTCTCCGCCATCGTAGGCGATGTGGAGAGCACCATAGTAATTCTGGCTGTGCTGGTTATGAACGCCATTCTGGGAACGGTTCAGACCGTAAAAGCCTCCGCCTCTCTGGACAGTCTTAAACAGATGTCCGCGCCCACGGCAAAGGTTATGCGCGACGGACGGGTGGTACAGATTCCCGGCAGGGAAGTGGTACCCGGCGATGTGGTTATCCTTGAGGCCGGCGACTCTGTATGCGCTGACGGACGGCTGCTGGAATGCGCCAGTCTGAAGTGCGCCGAAAGCGCCCTTACCGGCGAGAGCCTGCCCGTTGAAAAGGACCGCACCGAAATTGAGGGCGACGTGCCTCTGGGAGACCGCAAAAATATGGTGTTTTCCGGCAGTTTCGTTACCTACGGCCGCGCCGCTTTTGTTGTAACCGCCACCGGCATGGACACCGAAATGGGCAAGATTGCCACCCTGCTTAAAACCACTGAGGAGAAAAAGACTCCCCTGCAGGTCAGCCTTGACCAGTTTGGCAAAAAGCTGTCCATCATTATCCTCATCATCTGCGCGATAATTTTCTGCGTCAGCGTTTTTGTGCGCAAAGAAAACATTATGAGTGCCTTCCTGTTTGCCATCGCTCTGGCGGTTGCGGCCATTCCCGAGGCACTCAGTTCCATCGTTACCATCGTTCTTTCCTTCGGCACACAGAAAATGGCCAAGGAAAACGCAATTATACGCAAGCTGCAGGCGGTTGAGGGTCTGGGCAGCGTGTCCGTTATCTGCTCTGACAAGACCGGCACCCTTACCCAGAACAAGATGACCGTAAAGAAGATTTACGTGGGCGGAAAAATAATCAATGCCGCCGACGCGGACTTCAACGATCCTTTTCAGGAACCCCTGCTGCGTACGGCTCTTCTATGCAGCGACGCCACCGTGGACGAAAACGGCGAGGTGGGCGACCCCACCGAGACCGCCCTGGTTCGCCTTGGCGAAGACCACGGCTTTGACGAGCTTATCACCCGCGGCCGCTGGCCCCGCCTGACCGAGATACCCTTCGACTCCGACCGCAAGATGATGTCCACCGTTCACGAACTATCCGGCGGCCTGCTTATGGTCACCAAGGGTGCCGTGGACGTGCTGCTGGACAGATCCGTCATAGCCGATGACGAGCGCCGTCAGATCGAAGCCGCCAACGAGGAATTTTCCAATCAGGGCCTGCGTGTGCTGGCCTTTGCATGCCGCAAGGTTGAAAGCACCGCCATCAGTCTGGCAGATGAAAACGGCCTTGACTTCCTTGGCCTTATAGCTATGATGGATCCTCCCAGACCCGAGTCTGCCGCCGCCGTTGCCGAGTGTATCGCCGCAGGTATCCGTCCCATTATGATAACCGGCGACCACAAGATCACCGCCTCCGCCATCGCTCGTGAGATAGGCATACTCACCGAGGGTACCGAGGCCGTGGAGGGTGCGGTTATTGAAAACATGACCGACGAGGAGCTTATTGAGTTCGTTCCCCGGGTGTCCGTATACGCCCGTGTTTCCCCCGAGCATAAAATCCGTATTGTTCGCGCCTGGCAGAACAGAGGTTGTCTTGTTTCCATGACCGGTGACGGCGTAAACGACGCTCCCGCCCTTAAGCAGGCGGACATCGGCGTTGCCATGGGCATTACCGGTACAGAGGTTGCCAAGGACGCCGCCGGCATGGTGCTCACCGACGATAACTTCGCCACCATAGTAAAGGCTGTTAAAAACGGCAGAAACGTATACGCCAATATCAAGCGCGCCATTCAGTTTTTGCTCTCCGGCAATATGGCCGGTATTCTGATGGTTCTGTACGCGTCTCTTGCGGGACTGCCCGTGCCTTTCGCGGCGGTGCACCTGCTGTTTATTAACCTGCTTACCGACTCTCTGCCCGCCATCGCTCTGGGCGTTGAGCCCCATTCCGACGCGGTAATGCTTGAAAAACCCCGCCCCCGCAGCGAGGGAATTCTCACGAAGAGCTTCCTTGCCAGTGTGGGCATCGAGGGTCTTGTAATCGCAATTGCCACCGCTGTGGCGTTCCACATCGGCATCAGAAACGGCGGAGCGGAGCTGGGCAGCACCATGGCCTTTGCCACACTGTGCCTCGGACGTCTGTTCCATGGCTTCAGCTGCAAGGCCGCCCGCCCGGTGATTTTCACCAAACGTTTCTGGAACAACCGTTCCCTCATCGGCGCCTTTGCCGCCGGCGTGGTGCTTCTTGCGCTGGTACTGCTCGTCCCCGGTTTGAAGGGTCTGTTCAGCGTAGCGGCTCTCAACGGTATGATGATACTCACCATCGTTATCGCCGCCTTTGCCAGTATGCTGGTTATTCAGCTTATAAAGCTCATACGAAACAAAAAATAAATCTGATGCCCCGGAGCCTTTGCTCCGGGGCATTGAATTTTCCGGCCGCTGTGGTAAAATGAAAAAATGAAAGGAGGGTGGAGATGGACGTTATTTTAAAAGTTATTTCGCTCTGCGACGATACCCTGGACGAAAATATCCTCTCCGCGCTCAGTCCACAGCGTAAAGAACGGGTTCTGGCGGCAAAAAATCACCGGGCCAAGGCTCACGCCGCCTGGGGCGAGATTGCCTTGAAACTGGCGCTCAGAGAGTTTGAAACGCCGCCCGGTGAGCCGGAATACGGCGCAAATGAGTACGGCAAACCCTTTTTGAAAAACGCTCCCCACATACATTTCAGCCTTTCTTCCACCACCCGGGCGGTTTGTGCCGCGGTGTGGGACAGGGAAGTGGGGGTGGATATTGAACGCCGCCGTGAGGCGGAAATATCCGTGGCACGGAAATTTGCCCCGTCGGAGCAGGAATATGTCTCCGGCGACCTTGACCGCTTTTTCGAAATCTGGACAAAAAAAGAGGCTTATATGAAGTACCGCGGCATGGGGTTCAATCTGCCGCTTAAAAGCTTCAGCGTTTTGGGCAGAGAATTTTTCACCGCCCGCCGGGAGGAACTGTTTATCGCACTGTGCGCAGGGGATGAGCAGGTTTGTGTAAATATGGAGTTCCTTTCGGAAAAGGAGGCGCTTGAAATATTGAAGATATAAAAACACCGCGCCGCATTGTTAAATAATAAACATCCTGACCGTATTGAAATATGTCTGCCGGCAGGGTATAATATAATTACCAACCTGACATGAAGAGTTTATCTCTGGCTGAAAGGCGGCTGCAATTTTTATAATGACACCACCGGTGTATTTATTTGCCGCGCCTTTTGGCTGCGGCAAATTTTTATTTCGGAGGTCATTATGCAGACAAGAGTTGCAGTTATGGGAATAATCGTTGAACAGGGCGGCGATACAGAGCATCTCAACGCCGTGCTGCATGAGTACGCCCGATTTATAATCGGCCGTATGGGCATTCCTTACCGTGAAAAGGGAATAAGCGTTATATCCATCGCCATTGACGCCCCACAGGACGCAATATCCGCACTGGCGGGTAAAATCGGCAAGCTTCCCGGTGTTGGCGTAAAGACCGCCTATTCCAACACCGTATTTGAAAGCAATGATTAAATCTCTCATTGACCGTCTTGAGCGTCACGGCCGCATCGCCCGGGAGGAATACATAACCCTTATGGACTGCTCCGGAGAGGACGCCGGGTACCTGCGCGAGCGGGCTGAGGCGGTTCGTCAAAGAGTTTACGGCAGGGACGTCTATATCCGCGGACTTATTGAAATATCCAACATCTGCAAAAATGACTGCTATTACTGCGGCATACGAAGGAGCAATGCCGAATGCAGCCGATACCGGCTTACCCGGGAAGAGATACTCTCCTGCTGTGAAAAGGGTTGGGAGCTGGGCTTTCGCACCTTTGTCATGCTGGGCGGTGAGGACCCGTATTTTACGGACGAGGTTCTGGAAAAACTTATCGGCGAAATTAAACGCCGCTGGAGCGACTGCGCCGTGACCCTTTCTCTGGGCGAGCGAAGCCGGGAAAGCTATAAACGTCTTAAGGCCGCCGGCGCAGACCGCTATCTTCTCCGCCACGAAACCGCCACGGCGGAGCACTATAAAAAGCTTCACCCGGCGGAGATGACGCTGGAAAACCGCCTGCGCTGTCTTAATGACCTGCGTGATGCGGGATTTCAGGCAGGCTGCGGATTTATGGTGGGTTCGCCCTACCAGACCAAAGAGCACATTGCCGCCGACCTTGAATTTATTTCGGATTTCAGACCCGATATGTGCGGCATCGGCCCTTTTATACCCCACCGCCATACCCCTTTTAAGGATTTCGCAGCGGGTTCGGCTGAGCTGACTTGCAAACTTCTGTCTATTATAAGGCTTATCCACCCGGCGGTGCTGCTGCCCGCCACCACGGCGCTGGGTACCGTCAGCGGCGACGGACGGGAGCGGGGCATTCTGGCCGGAGCAAACGTTGTAATGCCCAACCTGTCTCCGAAGGATGCCCGGGAAAAGTATGACCTTTATCAGGGCAAACTCCACAGCGGCAGCGAGGCGGCGGAAAACCTTGCCGACCTTAAAAAACGTATGGAAAACATAGGCTACGAAGTCACAAACCACATCGGAAATGTAAAACATATCTGACGGGGAAGAACTTCCGACCCGTAAGAAAGGAAAAATATTATGGCAAACTACAATCCCAAATCTCTGAAAGCAGAAGAATTTATAAACGACGGCGAGATACTTCAGACTCTCGCCTGGGCGGAGGAAAATAAAAATAACGTCGCGCTTATCGACGAAATTCTTGAAAAGGCTCGCCCCCGCAAAACGGAAAAGGGCTGGCATTGCGCCGGTCTTACCCACCGTGAAGCCAGCCTGCTTCTGGCCTGCGACATTCCGGAAAAGATAGAGCAGATTTACAAAATCGCAGAGGAGATAAAGCTTGCCTTTTACGGCAACCGCATCGTTATCTTCGCGCCCCTTTATCTGTCCAACTACTGCGTAAACGGCTGTGTATACTGTCCCTACCATCTGAAAAACAAGGAGATACCCCGCAAAAAGCTCACTCAGGAAGAGGTGCGGCGGGAGGTTATCGCCCTGCAGGATATGGGTCACAAGCGTCTGGCCATCGAGGCCGGTGAGGACCCTGTCAATAACCCCATCGAGTACATTCTTGAGTGCATCAAGACCATTTACAGCGTCCATCACAAAAACGGCGACATCCGTCGCGTAAATGTAAATATAGCCGCCACCACCGTGGAAAATTACCGCAAACTCAGGGACGCGGGCATCGGCACCTATATTCTCTTCCAGGAAACCTATCACAAGGAAAGCTACGAAAAGCTCCATCCCACCGGCCCCAAACACGATTACGCCTACCACACCGAGGCCATGGACAGAGCCATGGAGGGCGGCATTGACGATGTGGGTCTGGGAGTGCTTTTCGGTCTGGAACTTTATAAATACGAATTTGCCGGCCTTATCATGCATGCCGAGCATCTGGAGGCTGTCCACGGTGTAGGCCCCCATACCATCAGCGTACCCCGGCTCAAGCGCGCCAGCGACATTGACCCGGACCAGTTTGACAACGGCATCGACGACGATACATTTGCCAAAATAACCGCCTGTATACGCCTTGCCGTACCCTATACCGGCATCATTATTTCCACCCGCGAATCCGAGCAGGTACGCGGCAGACTGCTTCGTCTGGGCGTGTCTCAGGTCAGCGGCGGCTCCCGCACCAGCGTGGGCGGCTATGCCGAGGAAGAGCGTCCCCACGATACCGAGCAGTTCGACGTTTCCGACCAGCGCAGTCTGGACGAGGTGGTGCGCTGGCTGATGGAAAACGGCCACATACCCTCTTTCTGCACCGCCTGCTACCGGGAGGGGCGCACCGGCGACCGGTTTATGAGCCTGTGCAAGACCGGCCAGATTGCCAACTGCTGCCACCCCAACGCTCTTATGACCCTTACGGAGTACCTTGTGGACTACGGCGGGGAGGAAACAAAGAAAGTCGGTTTTGAGATGGTTGAGAGGGAACTTGAAAAGGTGCCAAATCTCAAGGCAAGAGGCATTGCGGCACAGAATGTAGAGGACATCAAAAACTCAAACCGCCGTGATTTCCGCTTCTGAGAAAGGAGGCAGACCGTGGGACTTAACGACACCGTATCCGCCCAGCGTATCCACATCGGATTTTTCGGCCTGCGAAATGCCGGTAAGTCCAGCATTGTAAACGCCGTTACAAATCAGGAAATTTCCCTGGTTTCCGACGTGAAAGGCACCACCACGGACCCTGTTTACAAGGCCATGGAGCTTCTGCCCCTGGGGCCTGTGATGATAGTTGACACCCCAGGTTTTGATGATGAGGGGGAGCTTGGCGAAAAGAGGGTACAGCGTACCCGGCAGGTGCTCAATAAAACGGATATTGCCGTGCTGGTGCTGGATTCCACCCGGGGGTTAACTCCCGTGGACAAGGAGCTTTTAGACCTTTTCAGAGAAAAAGAAATACCGTCCATCATCGTCTGCAACAAATCTGACCTTGCCAAATGTCCCGACGCACCGGAGGGCGCCGTACACGCCAGCGCCGTAACGGGGCAGGGGATACACGAGATAAAGACCCGTCTGGCGGAGCTTTCCGTCCCCGGTGAGGAAAAACGCATCGTGGGCGACCTTATCGCGCCGGGGGACATGGTGGTGCTGGTGACCCCCATTGACGAATCCGCGCCCAAGGGGCGCATTATCCTGCCCCAGCAGCAGACCCTCCGTGACGTGCTGGACGCAGATGCTTTCTGTATGGTTACAAAGGAAACGGAGCTTAAAAAGGCTCTGGCATCCCTGTCTGAAAAGCCAGCTCTGGTCATCACCGACAGCCAGGTGTTCGGTCCGGTTTCGAAGGACGTGCCGGAGGATATACCTCTCACCTCTTTTTCCATTCTGATGGCCCGGTACAAAGGTTTTCTGGATGCGGCGGTGGAGGGCGCGGCGGCCATAAAGACTCTGAAAGACGGCGACACAGTACTCATTTCCGAGGGATGCACCCATCACCGCCAATGCAACGACATCGGCACGGTGAAGCTGCCCGGCTGGCTTAAAGCCCACACGGGCAGGGAACTGAATTTTGAATTTTCATCCGGCACCGGTTTTCCGGAAGACCTTTCAAAATACGCTCTGGTCATTCATTGCGGCGGCTGCATGCTGCCGGAGAGGGAAGTGCTCTGGCGTATGAAATGTGCCCGGTACGCGGGAGTGCCTTTTACAAATTACGGCATTTCCATCGCCCTTTTCCACGGCGTACTGCGCCGGAGCGTGGACATTTTCCCCCATCTTTCCGCAATGCTGGACAAATAAAAAAGACCCCCGACTTTCGTCGGGGGTTAATTTTTTATGCGCCGGATTTAAGCTTTGTCCACAGAGCATCGTACATGGCCAGAGCCTCGGGGCTGAGATTTTTGAAAACCTCGCAGCGGTTTATAACTTCCTCAGAGGGGAACATAATTGCGGCGGCTTCTTCATCCAGCTCCTGAGCGTAAATCTCACAGGCCTCGGCGTTGGCGGAGGTGTAGCCGATCATGTCCATATTGGCAAGACACACATCGGTTTCGCACATGAAATTGATGAAAGCTTCCGCATTGGCCTTGTTCTCGCTGCCCTTGGGAATGCACATGGCGTCAACGAACTGGTTGGTGCCCTCTTCGGGAACGACGAAGGCCAGGTCGGGGTTGTTTTCGATCATGGTCAGATAATCGCCGGCGTAGTAAGGACCGATTGCGGCCTCGCCGCTTTCCAGTTTGTCAAAAATCTGATCCATAACGTAGGCCTGAACAAGGGGTTTTTGCTGCTCAAGCAGGGCATAAGCTTCGTTAAGCTCCGCCTCGCTCTCGGTGTTCAGAGAGTAACCCAGATACAAAAGCGCGATACCCAGAGCATCACGGGGGTTGTCAAACATCAGAATGTCACCCTCGTATCTGGGATCAAACAGAGCGCTCCAGCCGGTGATTTCATCTTCGATCATGGTGGTGTTGTAGATGATGCCCACGGTGCCGCCCATGTAGGGAACGGAATACAGCTCGTCGGGGTCATACTCCAGACCCTTGTACTGGTCGTCTATGAGAGCGTAATTGGGAATATTGGCAAAGTCCAGCTGCTCAAGCATTCCCTCATCAATAAGACGGGAAATCATATAGTCGGAGGGAATTATAACATCATAGCTGGCGCCGCCGGTGTTCAGAGTGGAGTAAAGGGTCTCGTTGCTGTTGAAGTAGGTGTAGTTGACCTTAATGCCGGTCTCCTCTTCGAACTGGTCGAGAACGTCCTCGTCGATGTACTCGCCCCAGTTGCAAACGGTAACCTCACCGTTGGTTCCCGCGCTGCTGCCGGAGCCGCAGCCGGCCATTACCGCGCCCACGCAGCAGACAGCCAGCAGCAGGGCAATGATTTTTTTCATGTTTTTCATTTTGGTGTACCTCGTTATCTTGCAATGGCTTTCTGCAGGCGCTTTTTCTTGTCTTCCTGCCGTATTTCACGCAGGTTGATGATGACAAGCAGTATCAGCACCGCCAGGAAAAGCAGGGTGGAAATGGCGTTTATCTCCGGCGATACGCGCCGTCTGGCCATGGCGTAAATTGTCATGGACAGGGTGTTTACCGTGGAGCCCGCCGTGAAATAACTGATGACGAAGTCGTCAATGGACATTGTAAAGGCGATAATGATGCCGTTTACTATGCCGGGCATTATCTGGGGAACGACCACCTTGAAAAAGGCCTGCATAAAGGTGCAGCCAAGGTCCTGCGCCGCGTCCACCAGATTGCGGTCAAGCTGGTACAGCTTGGGCATTACCGACAATATCACATAGGGTGTATTGAAGGAGATGTGAGCAATAAGCAGGGTGGCAAAACCCAGATGGAAGTTGGTTTTAAGGTCGGTGCCGAAAATTTTGTTTATCCAGGCGGTGAAATCGCCCATGATGGCCGCCGCCGCCACGAAAAGCAGGCACAGGGAAACGCCGGTGACCACGTCCGCGTTCATCAGGGGAATGTTGTTGACCTCCAGCAGGGGATTGCGCCAGCGCTTTTTCATGGTGTAAAAGCCCAGTGCCGCGAAGGTGCCCAGCACCGTTGCGATAAGGGCGGAAATTACGGCTACCAGCAGGGTGGTGTACAGCGAGCTCATAATAGCGTCGTTCTGGAACAGTTCCGCGTACCACTTGAAGCTGAAACCCGTCCAGGTGGTGCGGCTTTTGGAGCTGTTGAAGGAGAATACTATCAGAACGAAAATAGGCGCGTACAGGAAAAGGAATACAAGAGCGGTGAATATCTTGCCGCCCAGCCTTGCGTTTCGTCTGGTCACAGTATCACCGCCTGTCCCTCGCCATCGCCGAAGCGGTTCATTATCCGCAGACAGATGATGACGATTATCATCATCACCAGGGCTATGGCCGAGCCGAGATGGGGGTTATACGCCGTGCCGAGAAACTGCATTTCAATAAGGTCACCCAGCAGCATATGCTTGCCGCCGCCCAGAAGCTGGGAGATGACGAAGGTGCTGACCGCCGGAACGAAAACCATGGTTATGCCGGAAAGCACACCGGGCAGACTCAGAGGCAGAGTGACCTTTTTGAAAACTTTTCCGGGGGTGGCGCCCAGATCCTGCGCCGCCTCGATAAGGCTGCGGTCGATTTTGGTGACCACAGAGTAGATGGGCAGCACCATAAAGGGCAGGAAGTTATACACCATGCCGATGACCACGGCGGTGTTGGTGTTTATGATGTCCAGAGGAGGCAGGCCAACCAGACCCAAAAGCTGGCTTATAAGGCCGGTCTTTTCCAGAATGGACATCCATGCATAGGTGCGGAGCAGAAAGTTCATCCACATGGGCAGCATGATCAGCATGGTGAATATCTTCTGCCAGTTGGAGGGGAACTTGCTCATAACGATGGAAAGGGGATAGCCGATAAGAATGCATATGATGGTGGCGATGGCCGCCAGCAGGAAGCTCCTGCCGAAAACCGACGCGTAGGAAGTCATGCCCTTGAAGTTTTCAAAGGTAAAGGCTCCGGCATCGTTTGTAAAGGCATAAACCACAATGAGCACGATGGGTATGCAAACGAAAAGAGCCATCCAGATTATGTAAGGAACGGCGAACAGCTTAGTCTTCATAGTAGCCGCCCCCCTGGCCGTCCTCCTCCTCGGCCTCCGGATCATATTCGGAATCGGAGATCTCATCGTATTCATCGCTGTAAGAGCTGTAATCGCCGAACATACCGGAGTACTTGCTCTTTTTCATAACGTGGAAGCCGTCCGGATCGATCTTGATGCCGATTTTGGAGTCAACGGGACAGAAATCGGTGGTCTGAATAAGCCACTTGAAGCCCTTGAAATCAACGATAATGTCGTAATGGACGCCCTTGAAGGTAACGTTGGTGACAAGACCTGTCAGCATACCCTCTTTCAGAGGCACGATGTCCACGTCCTCCGGGCGGATAACAACGTCAACAGGCTCCATGGGGTCAAAGCCGGAGTCCAGACATTTGAACTTGCGTCCGAAAATCTCAACAACGCCGTCCTCGTGCATGATGCCGTCGACGATGTTGCTCTCGCCGATAAAGTCCGCCACGAAGGCGTTTTTCGGCTCATTGTAAATGTCTTCGGGGGTGCCGATCTGCTGGATCTTGCCCTCGTTCATAACGACCACGGTGTCGCTCATGGACAGAGCTTCCTCCTGGTCGTGGGTGACATAGATAAAAGTAATCCCCATGGCCTGCTGGATGCGTTTCAGCTCATTCTGCATATCCTTTCTAAGGCGCATGTCAAGAGCGCCCAGAGGCTCGTCAAGAAGAAGCACCTCGGGACGGTTTACCAGAGCACGGGCGATAGCCACGCGCTGCTGCTGACCGCCGGACAGGGAGGAAACCTGACGGTGCTCGAAACCCTTGAGGTTTACAACCTCCAACATTTCAAGAACACGTTCTTTGATTTCTGCCTCTGCCAGTTTGGGCTTCTTTTGCAGTCTCAGACCGAAAGCAATATTTTCAAAAACATCCAGATGGGGAAACAGGGCGTACTTCTGGAACACCGTGTTTACCCTCCGCCTATGGGGTGGTACATCATTAATCCTCACCCCGTCGAACAGCACGTCACCGGAAGTAGGCTTGAGAAAGCCGCCGATGATCCTCAGGGTTGTGGTTTTGCCGCAACCGCTGGGGCCCAACAGTGTGAGGAACTTTTTGTCATTAAAATAGATGTTAATGTTGTCTAAAACAACTTCGCCGTCAAACGCCATGGAGCAGTTAACCAGGCGTATGAGCTCCTTTGCCATTTATCCTCCCCCGTTTCGTTGAAGAATAGCGGGCGAAATGCCCTCAATATATAAATATATTGTAAATTGTAATATACAATTATTGCACGCAAAAGTCAATGAAAATCGTACCCCGGGAAATATTTTTCGACAAAGTCCACCTTGTCCACGGTAAAGCTGCGTCCGTTAAGGTACTCGAGAGCGCCGGCGTCGGTGGTAAAATCAAAAATCAGCTTGTAGGAATACAGAGCCTGACCCTTTTGGTCAAAGCCTTTGTCCTTGCGAAGGGAGCCGTATTTTCCGTCGCCCACAAGGGGATGTCCGGCGTGAGCCATCTGGGCGCGTATCTGATGGGTGCGTCCCGTGATGAGCCTGCACTCAACCAGAGAAATGCCCCCCTGAGTTTTCAGAGTTTTATAAACGGTGGCGGCGGATTTTCCGCCCTTGACAGGGGAGTTTTTCACAAAGACCTGATTTTTCTTTTCGTCCTTGAAAAGCCAACCCTCCAGCTTACCCTCGGCGGGGGAGGGGCGTCCGTGAACGGCGCAGAGATAACATTTGTCAAGCTCTCGGTCCTTTATTTTCTGGTTCATTATGCGCAGAGCCTCGGCGTTTTTCGCAGCGATCACGATACCGCCGGTGTTGCGGTCAATGCGGTTGCACAGAGCGGGGGCAAAGGAATTTTCCTCACGGGGTTTCCACTCCCGCTTCTGGTAAAGATATGCCTGAATGTGGGCGATAAGGGTGTTGTAATCCCATGAACCGTCGCTGTGACAGAGCATTCCCGGACGCTTGTCGCAGAGGATTATGTTTTCGTCCTCGTAAATTATGGAGATTTTAGGCTCAACCACGGCCAGATAGGAATTTTCCTCCGAGGGAGCCTGGAAGAATTCGTCGTTTATGTAAAGCTGAATAAGGTCACCCTCGGCAAGACGGGTGTCCATTTTCGAACCCTTGCCGTTGACCTTCACTCTTTTGAGTCGTATATATTTCTGCATCAGCGCCGAGGGCAGGGAGGGGACACTTTTCTGCACGAAGCGGTCCAGCCTCTGACCGGCGTCATTTTTGCCGATAATGAATTCTTTCATTGAAATCTCCCGGAAATTTGTATATATAATGTAATAATAACACAAAAAAAGTAATTGACAACAGATTTTTTTTAACTTATAATACCGTCGTATCTGTATGAGGTGGCAACGATGTTTTTAAAGCTTACAAGTATCCTTGACCGCCCGGGAGAGAGCCTCCCGTTCAAAACCGAATTAAACCTTTCGGATATGGAATTCGGCGGTGTGGCCATTGTGCAGGAGCCTGTCGTTGTGGAAGGCAGGGTCGAAAACAGGGCCGGTGTGCTTGTGATGAACGCATCCATGGAAACCACGCTCCACTGCGTGTGCGACCGCTGTCTCAAGCCGTTCCTTTTGCCCCGCAAACAGGAGTTTTCCGTTATAATCGTGCAGGAGGAAACCGACGATATGCCGGTGGATGCCTACCCCATGGCGGAAAACGAATGCGTGGACATTGACGAAATAGCGACTACGGTCTTTGTGCTGGAGATGGACAGCAGATTCCTCTGCAGCCCCGAATGCAAGGGCCTGTGCCACAGATGCGGCAAAGACCTTAACCAAGGGCCCTGCGACTGCAAGGCCGAAATTGATCCCAGACTTGCTGTGCTTGCGCAGCTTCTGGAGAGTCAGAACAAAGATAGTGATTAATTGCGCGGAGGTGTTTTAAGATGGCAGTACCCAAGAGAAAAGTTTCCAAAGCTCGCAGAGATAAGAGAAGAAGCAACGTCTGGAAGCTGGACATTCCCGGCGTAGCCGTATGTCCCAACTGCGGCGAGATGCGCGCTCCTCACAGAGCTTGCAAGGCTTGCGGCTACTACAACGGCCGTCAGGTCATAGCTGTTAAAGCAGCCGAGAAGTAAAATCGGGGGAGAGTTATCTCCCCCTTTACTTTTTATCCGGAGAAATTTTGCCTTTGGCGGGAAAGGAGGAGCCATGCAGCACATAATAAAGAAAGTGGAGCCGCGCTCCCCCGGAGCCCGTGCCGGTGCTATGCCGGGAGACGAGCTTATCGCCGTCAACGGTCATAAAATCGAGGATGTTCTCGATTACAAATTCCACGGCGCCAGCCGCAAGGTCACCCTCACCGTAAAAAGGGGAGAGGATACCCTGCAGCTTCGTATGCTCAAGCATAGCTCCGAAGATATTGGCCTGGAATTTGAAAATTATCTGATGGACAAATCCCGCGCCTGCTGCAACCGCTGTGTTTTCTGCTTCGTGGACCAGCTTCCCCGGGGCATGAGAAGCACTCTGTATTTCAAAGACGACGACAGCAGACTCAGCTTCCTGCTGGGAAACTATATCACCCTGACAAACCTTACCGACAGGGAAATTCAGCGCATCATTGACCTTAAAATCAGCCCCATAAACATATCCGTCCATGCCACCGACGCCGAGCTTCGCAAGCTTATGCTTGGCTGCAATAAGGACGGACGGGGATTTGACCTTATGCAGCGCCTTGCCGCCGCCGGCATCACCATGAATTGCCAGATTGTTGTCTGCCCGGGGCTCAATGACGGCGCTCAGCTGGAAAAATCCCTGCGGGACCTGTACTCCCTCTGGCCCATGGTGCCCAGTGTTTCCGTGGTGCCCGTGGGACTTACGAAATTCCGCGAAAACCTTTATCCCCTTACTCCTTTTGACAGGGAGGCCGCCCGGAAGACCATCGCTCAGGTGGATGCTCTCGGCGTGGAGTTTATGAAAGAGTGCGGCAGCAGAGTGGTTTTCTGCGCCGACGAACTTTATCTGAAGGCCGGCCTTGATATCCCCGACGAGGAATATTATGAGGACTATCCCCAGATAGAAAATGGCGTAGGTCTGATGCGCAGTCTGGAAACGGAGTTTTTTGCCGCCCCGGATGAAAAGGGCGACGCGGAGATATCCCTTGTTACCGGCGTGTCTGCGGCACCGTTTATGAAACGTCTGGCAGACGCGGTGAATAAAAACTGTACCGTTTACCCCATTGTAAACGAATTTTTCGGCGAGACGATAGACGTTGCCGGTCTTGTTACCGGCGGCGACATCATAAAGCAGCTCAGGGGCAAACCCGTGGGCGAAAAAATACTCATCCCTCTGGTGATGCTCAGAAGCGGCGAACGGGTGTTCCTTGACAACGTCACCGTGGAGGAAATAGAGCGGGAGCTGGGCGCTCCCGTGGAAATCATTGAAAATGACGGCGCGGCGCTGAAATCAGCTCTTGCCGCCCGGAAAGGAGGACACCTTGGCTAAGCCTCTTATCGCAATAGTAGGCCGCCCCAATGTGGGCAAGAGCCTTTTGTTCAACAAGCTTACCGGCCGCCGTGTCAGCATTGTTGAGGATACCCCCGGCGTTACCCGCGACCGTATTTACGGCAGCTCGGAATGGCGCGGCAAGGAATTTGACCTGGTTGATACCGGCGGCATCGAGATGTCCACCGACAGCCAGATGCTCCGCTTTATGCGTGAGCAGGCCACCATCGCCATTGACACCGCCGACGTGGTGGTGCTGGTGGTGGACAGCCGCACCGGCCTTACCGCCGCCGACCAGGATGTTGCAAATATGCTTCAGCGCAGCAAAAAGCCCGTGGTGCTGGCGGTTAACAAGTGTGACCGTACCGGCGTGGGCGTAAACCCCGAAATTTACGAATTCTATAATCTGGGCCTGGGCGACCCCATCGCCGTTTCCGCCCTCCATGGCATCGGAACCGACGACCTGCTGGACGCCTGCTTTGAATATTTTCCCGAAAGCGCCTGGGATAATGATGACGACGACGCCATCAACGTGGCTCTTATCGGACGCCCCAATGTTGGCAAATCCTCTCTCACCAACCGTATTCTGGGATTTGAGCGGGTTATCGTCAGCGATATCCCCGGAACCACGAGGGACGCTATTGACAGCCGCTTTGAAAACGAGTATGGTAAATATGTATTCGTGGACACCGCCGGCATCAGAAAAAAGTCCAAGGTGGACGACAGGGTGGAAAAGTTCAGCGTGCTGCGCTCCACCATGGCTATCGAGCGCGCCAATGTCTGTCTTATTATGATCGACGGCACCGAGGGCGTTACCGAGCAGGACACCAAGGTGGCCGGCATGGCTCACGAAGCGGGAAAGGCATCCATTATCGTTGTAAACAAATGGGACGCCGTGGACAAGGACGACAAAACCATGGACAAAATGCGCGCCAAGGTTCTGGACGATCTGGGATTTATGTCCTATGCCCCCGTGCTGTTTATCTCCGCCCTTACCGGTCAGCGTGTTGACAGGCTTTACGAGCTTATAAACTACGTCTACGGCCAGAACTGCACCCGCATCACCACCGGTATGCTCAACAGCGTGCTGGAGGACGCAACCAACCGCGTCCAGCCCCCCAGCGACAAGGGACGCCGTCTGAAGATTTACTACATGACCCAGACCGGCATCAATCCTCCCCATTTTGTTTTCTTTGTAAACGACGCAAGACTGTTCCATTTTTCATACCAGCGTTACCTTGAAAACCAGATCCGCAGAACCTTCGGTCTGGAAGGTACGCCCGTCCGTTTTACCATTCGCCAGAAAGGGGACAAGGAATGACCTTATTCGTCATTCTGACGCTGACCGCCGTGATTTCCTATCTCTGCGGCTGTGTCAACGGCGCCATCGTGACGTCGAAATACGTTTTCCGCAGAGATATCCGCAAATACGGCAGCGGTAACCCGGGCCTTACAAACTTTTGCCGCGTGTTTGGCAAAAGAGGCGTGGCCCTGCTGCTGATTATTGATGCGGTTAAGGCTGCTGTGCCTGTATATCTTGCGGGCATCGTGTTTAAAAACATGAATGTGGATATTGAAGGAGTTCGCGCCTGCGCACTGTTTTTTGTGATGCTGGGACACTCCTTCCCCATCTACCATCGCTTCAAGGGCGGCAAGACCGTTCTGTGTGCGGGCGTGGGAATGTGGTTTATCGACTGGCGCGTGGCACTGGTGTGCTGGGCGGTGTTTGCTATGATATTCCTGCTTACCCACCTTGTATCTCTTGGCAGTATCGGCGCCGGTATGGCCTATCCTTTTGTTGCGGCCTGCCTCGGCACCTGCAGCGAAAACTGGATGTATATCTTTATGTTCGCTTCTGCGGCACTGCTGGTAATCCGACACCGGGGCAATATCCAGCGCCTGCTGGACGGCACGGAAAAAAGAATGTATATAATAAAAGAACAATAGAAAAAGGCGGCTTTTCAGCCGCCTTTTTTGATTTTGTTTTTACAATAAAACAAAAACCGCAGCCATCAGGCCGCGGTCATGTTTTTAATTTGCTGATTAGGCACGTTCGACCTTACCGGAACGGAGGCACCTCGTACAGACGTAGATGTGCTTGGGAGTTCCTTCAACAATAGCCTTGACGCGCTTGACGTTGGGCTTCCAGGCCTTATTGGAACGCCTGTGAGAGTGGGATACCTTAATACCGAAAGTCACGCCCTTGCCGCAAACATCACACTTTGCCATCACTGCACCTCCTTAAGAGTTTTTAAAAGCATCAACTATAATAGCAGATAGTATCGCAAAATGCAAGCATTTTTTTATAATTGTAAAAATAAGTTTTTTTATTCAAAACCCCTTTTATTATTCATGAATATTTTGTATAATGAGCAATAAACCTTAATTAATATTATGGAGTATGGATATGAAAAGAAGTACTGCAAGAGAAATCGCCATGCATTTTTCCTTTGAACTGGCTTATAATGACGCCGGTGCAGCGGAGGCGCTCAGGCACAGATTTTCCGATGAATATTTCCCCGGTCTGTCCGGCGAGGATGAGATATACACCGAAAAGCCCGACGAAAACTCTCTCGAATACATAAAGAGAGTGGTGGAGGGCGTTGACGCCCACAGCGCCGAACTGGACGGCTATATTGAAAAATACTCCAAGGGCTGGAATTTCTCCCGAATTTCCAAAACCGCCTCCGCAATCATGCGCGTATGTATGTTCGAAGTGCTGTATATGGACGATGTGCCCGACAGCGTTGCCGTTAACGAGGCGGTTGAACTTGCCAAGAAGTATGAGGAGAAGGAAATTGTATCCTTTGTAAACGGCGTTCTTGGCGGCTTTGTAAGAGGCGAGAAATAATGAGCCTTTTTGTGGCATTTGATACAAGCAATTATACCACTTCCGTGGCAGTATTTGACGGCGTCACCGGTGAAAACCGGGGTCGCCTTCTTGACGTTGAAGCAGGTCAGCTGGGACTGCGTCAGAGCGACGCCCTGTTTTTTCACGTAAAAAGGCTTCCGGCCCTTGCAGAGGAGCTTCTTTCCCAATATGACGGCGCCGATATAGCCGCTGTTGCCGCCAGTACCCGCCCCCGGGCGGTGGAGGGGTCATATATGCCCTGTTTTCTGGCAGGGGAGAGCCATGGTCGCGTGCTGGCTGCCGCTCTGGGCGTGCCGTTTTATGCATTTTCCCACCAGCAGGGGCATATTGCCGCCGCCTGTTACAGCGCAGGGGCGCCGGAGCTTATGGATGGGGAATTTCTATGCTGGCACCTGTCCGGCGGCACAACGGAGCTTCTGCATGTAAAGGGAATCGACGCCTCCCGTATCGGCGGCACCGAAGACCTTGCGGCAGGGCAGCTTATTGACCGCACCGGCGTTATGCTGGGCAGCGGGTTCCCCGCGGGAAAAACCGTGGACGCCCTTTCCCAAAAGGCTGAAAAGAAAGAATTTTTCAAGGTTAAGCTCCGGGGATTGGAATTTTCCCTTTCTGGTCTTGAAAATAAAGTAAAGGATATGCACGCCGGGGGAAGAACGCCGGAGGATATCTCCTACTTTGCCATGAAGAGCGTCTGCGATGCGGTTGAGCGCTGCACCGCTGCGGCCCTTGAACAGTATCCCGGTCTGCCGGTGGTCTGCTCCGGCGGCGTGGCCTGCAGCAGTATGCTGCGTCAGGAAATGGGCGAGAAGTTCTCCGCCCGATTCGCACTGCCCCGGTATTCATCTGACAACGCCTACGGCACGGCAATTTTGTGCCACAGGGAGCACATGAAAAATGCACGATAATGTTTTCACTGTTACACAGGTAAACAACTACATTAAAAATATTCTTGATGACGACCCTTATCTGGGCAATGTTGTCGTCCGGGGCGAAATGTCCAATTTCAAAGCCTATCCATCGGGGCACTGGTATTTTTCGCTGAAGGACGAAAACTGCTCCATTCGCTGCGTCATGTTCAAGGGAGACGCCATGCGGGTGCGCTACCGCCCGGAAAACGGTATGAGTTTTATTGCCGCCGGTCGTGTGACGGTATATCCCAGAGACGGACAGTACCAGCTGTACTGCACCATGCTGGAACCGGACGGATTGGGCGCTCTCTACGCCGCTTTTGAGCAGCTGAAAACAAAACTTGCCGCACAGGGGCTTTTCGACCCGGCAAGGAAAAAGCCGCTGCCCCGCTTTCCGGAGAAAATCGCACTTATAACCTCACCCGCCGGCGCGGCGGTGAGAGATATGATACGCATCGCAGGACGAAGATTTCCGTACAGCAAAATCGTTATCGTGCCTGTGCGCGTTCAGGGGGCGGAGGCTCCCGGCGAAATCGCCACCGCAATCGCCCTGGCAAACGCCCTTGAGCTTGCCGACGTTATAATAACCGGCAGGGGAGGCGGCAGCCTTGAGGACCTGTGGGCCTTCAACGACGAGCAGGTGGCCATGGCTATCGCGGACAGCAGAATCCCCGTAATTTCCGCCGTTGGTCACGAACCGGACGTTACCATATCCGACTTCGTGGCAGACGCCCGGGCATCCACCCCATCCAACGCGGCCGAAATAGCTCTTCCGGACGCAATGGAACTTCGCGACAGGGTGATGAGCCTTCGCCGCTCAATGGAAATTTCGGTGGAAAGCCTTATAAAATCAAAACGAAACCGCCTTGAACGGGCCGCCGGAGGAATTCTTTCCAGAGGCCCCGGCGGATATGTGGCGGAGCGCCGGGTGGCGCTGGATATGCTCAGTCAGCGGCTTATCGCCGCGGTTTCGGGTGAAGTATCCGCCCGCCGTATGAAAACCGCGGCTCTTGCAGCGTCCCTGGACGCCATGAGTCCGCTGAAGGTACTCTCCCGTGGCTATGCCGTGGCAATAGGCGAGAGGGGCGTAATGACCGACGCCGACCAGGCCTCCCCCGGCGACAAAATTGAGCTGACATTGCACCGGGGAAGCCTTAAATGTGAAGTTTATGAGGTAAACAAATGAAAAAGACCGTTAAATTTGAAGACGACCTGAAGCGTCTTGAAGAAATAGTTGCCGCCCTTGAAAAAGGAGAGGGAGAGCTGGAAAAGGCTCTGGCACTTTTTGCCGAGGGAGCGGAGCTTGTGAAAAAAATATCCTCCGTTCTGGACAGAGCCGAGCAGCAGGTCAATATTCTGAGCCGGGGCGAAGGCGGCGAACTTACAGAGGAGCCTTTTGAAATTTAAAACAGGAAGTACAATTTGGGAATGCTTGAAAATATCAGCCACGAAAAACTGAAAAGCCTTGACAGCGCCCAGCTTGACGAGCTGTGCGCGCAGATACGCCGCGCCCTTGTGGACAGCGTGTCCCGCACCGGCGGGCATCTGGCCTCCAATCTGGGTGCGGTGGAGCTTACCGTGGCGCTTCACCGGGTCTACGACCCCTTTAAGGACAGGATAATATTTGACGTGGGTCACCAGAGTTACGTCCATAAAATGCTCACCGGCAGGGCGGAGGGGCTTGGTTCCCTGCGCACTTACGGAGGACTTTCCGGCTTTCCCAAACCCACCGAGTCCCAGGCAGACGCATTTATCAGCGGTCACGCCTCAAATTCCGTTTCCGCAGCGCTGGGCATGGCCCGGGCGCGGAGTATACTTGATGAAAATTACGGGGTCGTGGCGGTTATCGGCGACGGCGCTCTCACCGGCGGCCTTGCCCTCGAGGGACTCAGCGACGCCGGAGCCTCCGGCGAGCCTCTGGTAGTGGTGCTCAACGACAACGCTATGAGCATCAAGGGCAATGTGGGCGGCGTTTCCACCCATCTTTCCCGCCAGCGGGTGCGACCCAGCTATTTTAAATTCAAAAAATTCTACCGGGCTTTTACCAAAAAGATCCCCGGCGGCAAACATCTTTATAATTTTACTCACCGCATCAAGGAAAACATCAAGCGCATCGTCCTGTCCGGCGGAATATTTGAGGGTATGGGTTTTCAGTATATGGGGCCCATCGACGGACACGACGTTGAAAAGCTGACGTATATGCTTACCGTGGCCCGCCAGCTGGGCAAGCCTGTACTGCTGCACGTGGTGACAAAAAAGGGCAAAGGCTATGCACCGGCGGAATCCGACCCGGAAAAATTCCACGGCATCGGAGCCTTTAACCCGGATACCGGCGAAACCGCTCCGCGAAAAGAAACCTTTTCCACCGCTTTCGGAGAGGCCATGGAGGCTCTTGCCGCCCAGGACTCACGAATCTGCGCCATTACCGCCGCAATGCAGTCCGGTACGGGACTTGAGGGATTTTTTGAAAAATTCCCTTCCAGAGCTTTTGACGTAGGAATCGCAGAGGAACATGCCGCCGTTATGGCCGCAGCAATGGCAAAACAGGGCGCGCTGCCGGTTTTCGCGGTTTACTCCACATTCCTGCAGCGAAGCTACGATATGCTGCTGCACGATGTAGCCATTGATGGTATTCACGCGGTTTTCGCCGTTGACCGCGCCGGAATCGTGGGCGAGGACGGAGAAACACACAACGGAGTTTTCGACGTTGGGTTTTTAAACCAGATACCCGGTATGACGGTTTACGCTCCCGCCAATTACGCCGAGCTTCGCGCCATGCTGCACCGCGCAATATACGACACCGCAGGCCCCGCCGCCATACGGTATCCACGCGGCTGTCAGGGTGATTTTACACAGGACACTTCCGGCGAAGCCCTTGCCTGTATAAAAAAAGGCAGTGACGTGAATATTCTCACTTACGGGCGTATGACAGACGCAGCCCTTGCAGCAGCGGAGCTTCTTGAAAAAGAGAGCATAGGTGCCGGAGTGCTCAAGCTGAATGTGCTGACGCCTTTGGATATTGACGGCATCGACCTGTCCCTGCCCATCGTGGTGGCGGAGGAATGTGCCGACGCCGGCAGTATAGGCGAACGCCTTGCGGCCCGGTTGGGCAAAAAGGTTACCAGAATAAATCTGGGCGACGGACTTGTGCCCCACGGCAAAACCGGGGTACTTATGGAAAAATACGGTCTGGATGCCCCGGGCATCGCCCGGACGGTCAGGGAGGCTTTAAGTGGCAAAGGAAAGACTTGATATGGCGATGATGCGCCTGAATTTGTGCCAGAGCCGGGAAAAGGCCCGCGCACTGATAATGGCCGGACAGGTGCTGGTTAACGGTCAGCGCGTGGACAAGGCGGGCGCAGGCGTAAACGCCGAAGATAAAATCGAAATAAAAGGGGATAAACTGCCCTTTGTCAGTCGCGGCGGACTGAAGCTTAAAAAGGCAATGGAGAGTTTCCCCATCGACCTCGGCGGCAAGGTGTGCATCGACATCGGCGCATCCACCGGCGGCTTTACCGACTGTATGCTTCAAAACGGCGCGGCAAAGGTCTACGCTGTGGACGTGGGATACGGTCAGCTGGCCTGGAGCCTTCGCACAGATCCCCGTGTGGTATCCATGGAGCGCACCAATATACGCTACGTAACACCGGACATGCTTGCCGAGCAGGCAGACTTCGCCTCTGTGGACGTATCCTTCATATCCCTGAAGCTGGTTTTGCCGACCGCAAGAGAGCTCTTGACCCCGGGGGGAAAGATGGTCTGCCTTATAAAACCCCAGTTTGAAGCGGGCCGGGAAAAGGTGGGCAAAAAAGGCGTGGTGCGGGAAAAAAGCACCCATATTGAGGTTATCGAGGCATTCCTTGAAACGGCGAAAACCAACGGCTTTGGCGTTCTTGGAC
Organism: Oscillospiraceae bacterium; assembly: GCA_017439805.1. Classification (GTDB taxonomy): domain Bacteria; phylum Bacillota; class Clostridia; order Oscillospirales; family Oscillospiraceae; genus RGIG3171. The sequence goes on along the minus strand of JAFSIK010000014.1, from coordinate 12,644 downwards.
TGGATTACTCTCCGGTGAAGGGTCCCGAGGGAAATATCGAATACCTTGCTTACATTGAAAAAGATGCTCCCGACGCAGATGCTCTCCCCGACGCCAAGACGCTGGTGGAGGCCTCCCATCAGGAACTGGACAAATGATTTTCGGGGTGATCTGAAATGAAAAAAATCCTTCTGGCGCCCAATCCCCACCGGGATCTGGATTTTGCCGCCACAAGAAAAATATATGAAATTCTCAGCCGTCAGGGTTATGAGCTGAAAATATCCCTGCCCTTCAACATTGAGGCTAAGGTGGAACTGCCCTCAGACCTTAATTTTGAGCCAATGGCGGACACTATCGCCTGGGCGGAGCTTGTTATCTGCCTTGGCGGTGACGGCACCATACTCCATATGGCGGTGCCTGCGGCTCAGTACGACCTGCCCCTTCTGGGGGTAAACATGGGCAAAATCGGCTTTATAACCGACATTGAAAAGTCCGAGCTGGAACTGCTTGAAAATTTTGCGGACCGGAAAATCCAGTACGATTACAGAATGATGCTGGAAATTGCCGTGGAGCGGGGCGGCGAGGAGATACTCCGCCTAACCGCCCTTAACGACGCCGTTGTGAGCACCGGCCCCGCGGCCCGTCTTGCAGGGCTGGAGATTTCCAGCGACGGAGTGGAAATACTGGAGTTCTTCGGCGACGGCGTGATAATCGCCACGCCCACCGGCTCCACCGCCTATTGTATGGCCGCCGGCGGCCCCATCGTGGAGCCTGAGGCCGAAAATATTATCGTTACCCCCATCTGCCCTCACAATCTGACCGCCCGCAGCCGCGTGCTCAGCGGCGGCAGACATGTGACCGTAAACTCCTCCGGCAATCCCACCCGAACCCTGTGGGTCTCCGCAGACGGCGGCGAGGCATTCCGTCTTGAGCCGGAGGACACCCTGCATATCAGACGTTCCGAAAACAAAACCTGCCTTGCCAGAATTAAAAATCAGAGCTTTTTCAAAAGCCTTGAAGACAAGCTCAGTACTTGAGAAAGGACGCACCCGTCATGAAAAACAACAGACAGACAATGATACTCGACATTATCAAGACTGTGGACGTGGACACCCAGGAGCAGCTTTTGGCAGAGCTTAAAAAGCGGGGCGTGTCCAGCACTCAGGCCACAATTTCACGCGACATTAAAGAGCTTCGCCTTGTAAAGGAACTTCACGGCGGCGGCTATCGCTACACCGTGGCGAAAAAGGACGCGGGCCGCGATTTTTCCGTGCGGCTCAATAAAATCTTCAAAGAGAGCGTCACCTCCATCGACCAGGCGGGCCACATCGTCTGCGTAAAGACCCTGCCCGGTCTTGCCAGCGCCGCCTGCAGCGCCATCGACACCATGGGACTGCCCTACATAGTAGGCACGCTGGCTGGTGACGACACCGCCTTTATCCTTATACGCGACCTGACCTCCGCGGCGGAGTTCACCGCCGAGGTGCGCCGTATGCTCAACTAAGCGATGCTGCAGTCGATACACATAGAAAACATCGCCGTCATCGAGTCGGCGGACATAGAATTTGCCGGGGGCTTCAATGTGCTCACCGGCGAGACCGGCGCGGGCAAAAGTATGGTCATCGATGCAATTTCCGCCCTTAAAGGCGAAAGAGCTTCCCGTGATATTTTGCGTACCGGCAAGGACAAGGCCTCCGTTACGGCGGTGTTCACCGGCTGCAGCCACCTGCCTCTGGCTGACGAGGACGGCAGCCTGCTGATTTCCCGCGAGATATACCTGGACGGACGGAATGTCTGCCGGGTAAACGGTAAGCCGGCCACTCTTTCGGTTTTGAAAGAGCTGGGCAATGCCCTTATCAATATTCACGGCCAGCATGACGGACAGCAGCTCCTTTCCGACTCGTTCCACCTGGAGTTTCTGGACGGATTTGCCGGAATTGATGCCGAAAAAGCGGCGTTTGCCGCCGCCTATGAGGCCTACCGCGCCACCGCTGCCAAACTAAAAAAACAAACCATGGACGAGGCGGAAAAAAGCCGCCTTGTGGACAGCCTTACTTTCCAGATTGACGAACTTGAGCGGGCAAGGCTGGTTCCCGGCGAGGACGCGGAACTGGCAGAGCGTAAAAAAGTGCTCTCAAACGCCACCCGCCTTATTGAAAGCGTAAGCGCAGCCAGCGCCGCTCTTTCCGGCGGCGACGATGAGGCCGGCGCCTGTACCTTGATTTCCAGAGCCGAGAGAGAACTGCGTTCCGCGGGCAAAATATCCGAAAAGGCAGCAGCACTTTCAAGCCGTCTGGCGGAGCTTTCCGCCGAGGCTGAGGATGTTGCCGCCGAAGCCGGCGACCTGCTTTCCGAGTTGGATTTTTCCCCCGATGAAATCGAGCGAATTGAGGAACGTCTTGATCTGCTGTACCGCCTGCGCCGCAAATACGGCGACACAGCGGAGGAAATGCTGGCCTATCTTGAAAAGGCAAAGGCTCAGCTTGAGGAGATTGAACTTTCCGACGAAAACCGCCAACGCCTTGAAAAAGAACTTGCGGCGGCAAAAAAGGATGCTGAGGAAAAAGCCGCAGAGCTTTCGAAGCTCAGAAAAGCCGCTGCCGTGCGCATGGAAGCGGGAGTTATTGAGGAACTTTCCCAGCTTGACATGCCCAAAGTGCGCTTTAAGGTTGATTTTGCGCAAAAAGAGATTGACGAAACCGGCGCCGATGATGTAAAGTTCCTTTTGAGCGCCAACGCCGGCGAGGCTCTCAAACCCCTTTCCCGCATAGCCTCCGGCGGCGAGATGTCCCGCATAATGCTGGCTCTTAAAAATGTCCTGTCTGAAAGCGATGCCGTTTCCACCCTCATATTTGACGAGGTGGACGCAGGTGTTTCCGGCAGAGCCGCAGTTAAAGTGGGCGGAAAGCTTAAACAGCTGGGCGGCTCAAAGCAGGTGCTCTGCGTTACCCATCTGCCCCAGATTGCCGCAATGGCGGACAGACATTTTTCCATTGAAAAGGCCGAGCGTGACGGCCGCACCTACACCGCCGTGACGCCTCTGGACGCCCACGGACGCACAATGGAGATTGCCCGTCTTATGGGCGGCGACAATATTACCGAAAATACTTTACGCTCCGCCCGTGAGATGCTGGACGGAAATGACAGATAAACGAGGTAAGTAAAATGACTATTTACGAAGAACTTAAAGCCCGCGGCCTTATTGCCCAGGTCACCAACGAGGAAGAAGTCTCCAAAATGGTAAACGAGGGCAAGGCGGTATTTTATATCGGTTTTGACCCCACTGCCGACAGCCTCCACGTGGGACACTTTATGGCTCTGTGTCTGATGAAGCGCCTTCAGATGGCCGGCAACCGTCCCATCGCCCTTATCGGCGGCGGCACCGCCATGATCGGCGACCCCTCCGGCCGTACCGATATGCGCTCCATGATGACCCGCGAAACCATCGAGCATAACTGCGAATGCTTCAAAAAGCAGATGGAACGCTTCATCGAATTCGGCGAAGGCAAGGCCATGATGGTCAACAACGCCGACTGGCTGATGGATCTTAATTACGTTGAACTGCTGCGCGAAGTGGGCGCCTGCTTCTCCGTAAACAATATGCTCCGTGCCGAGTGCTACAAGCAGCGTATGGAAAAGGGTCTCAGCTTCCTTGAATTTAACTACATGATCATGCAGAGCTATGACTTCTACTACCTGTATCAGAAGTACGGCTGCAACATGCAGTTCGGCGGCAACGACCAGTGGAGCAACATGCTGGGCGGCACCGAACTTATCCGCCGCAAGCTTGCCGAGGACGCCCACGCCATGACCATCACCCTGCTTCTCACCTCCGAGGGCAAAAAGATGGGCAAAACCGCCAGCGGCGCCGTATGGCTTGACCCCAACAAAACTTCCCCCTACGATTTCTACCAGTACTGGCGCAACGTTGAGGACGCCGACGTTCTCAAGTGCATCAGAATGCTGACCTTCCTGCCTCTGGAGCAGATAAACGAAATGGATTCCTGGGAAGGCGCTCAGCTCAACAAGGCGAAGGAAATTCTGGCTTTCGAGCTGACCAAGCTGGTTCACGGCGAGGAAGAGGCGGTAAAAGCTCAGGAAACCGCGAAAGGCCTGTTCTCCGGTGCCGGAAGCCTTGAAAATATGCCCACCACCGAGCTGACCGAGGCCGACCTGACCGACGGCGCCGTTTCCATCGTTGACCTGCTGGTGAAGTCCGGCCTGTGCACCTCCCGCGGCGACGCACGGCGTAACGTGGAGCAGGGCGGCGTTGAGGCGGCAGGGGAGAAGGTCTCTTTCTTCACCCAGACTTACACCGCAGATGCTCTTCGCCAGGGAATTATCGTAAAGCGCGGCAAAAAGAAAATGCATCGCATTATCCTTAAATAAAAAAGTCTGAATAAATGCAAAAAAATGCTTGCATTGGCGAAAATGTAATGCTATAATAACCGTTGCGCAAGTATTCAGGCATTGACCTGTTTCGAAAGAGGTGAACCCAAATGAAGGAAGGTATCCATCCCAAGTACGAGCAGACCACCATCAGGTGCGCTTGCGGGGAGGTTATCGAAACCGGCTCCACTAAGAAGGACATCAAGGTTGAAATCTGCTCCAAGTGCCATCCTTTCTACACCGGCAAGCAGAAGCTGGTTGATACCGGTGGACGCGTTGACCGCTTCAACAAGAAGTTCGGTCTGAAATAATCATATCTGCTGTACTTAGGCGAAGAACGTATATGCGCTCTTCGCCTATTCTCATTTGCGCGAAAGGAGACAAAATATGAGAAAAATCACCCCCGAGGAGATAACTCTCTCTCCCTTCTCCGGCATTTCAAAGGGCTGGAGCCTTATCTGCGCCGGTGACCGTGAAAAGAACAACTTTATGACCGCCTCCTGGGGCTTTATGGGCCATATGTGGGGCAAAGACTGCGCCATCGCCGCGGTGCGTCCCCAGAGATATACCATCGAGTTTATGGAAAAGCAGGACACTTTTTCCATGTGCCTTATGGACGGTCAGTGCCGTGAAGAGATGAACTTCTGCGGCAGCAAAAGTGGCCGTGATTTTGACAAGGCCGCCGAAACCGGACTGACCGTTGGCTTTTCCGGCGAGACCCCCTATGTGGAGCAGGCGAAATTTGTACTTGTGTGCAAAAAACTCTACGTTGACAGCCTGAAAAAGGAAAACTTCCTTGACGGAAGCATTCCCGCAGCCGTTTACGCCGCCGATGATTACCACAAAATGTTCTACGGAGAAATTGTAGAGGTACTTGCCAGATAAATGAACGAATTTGAGAAATTTGCAAAAACCAGCGAGCGGGCAGTCCTTGTAGGCCTCTGGGCGCGCAGCCTGCCCGACGATGAGGTCAGCACCGACGACACAATGGACGAGCTGGAGGCTCTTCTGGAAACCGCCGGAGGCGAGAGCGCCGCAAGAATAATACAGCGCAGGGATACCCCGGACGGCCATACTTTTATCGGCGAGGGCAAATGCGCCGAGGTGAAAGAGCTTGCCGCCATGGAGCAGGCCACCCTTATTGTTTTTGACAATGACCTTACTCCCTCCCAGACACAGGCGCTTGAGCAGGAGATAGGTCTGCGCGTCATTGACCGCAGCACCCTTATTCTGGACATCTTTGCCCAGCGGGCCCGTACCCGTGAGGGTCGCCTGCAGGTGGAGCTTGCCCAGTATAAATATGTACTGCCCCGGCTTCTGGGTATGTGGACACACCTTGAAAGACAGGAGGGCGCCATCGGCACCCGCGGCCCCGGCGAGACCCAGCTGGAGACCGACCGCCGTCATATCAGACGAAAAATCTCAAAACTGGGCGAGGAACTGGAAGAAGTGCGCCGTGTGCGCGGCATTCAGCGCCGCCAGCGTATCAAAAACGACATTCCCGTGGTTGCTCTGGTGGGTTACACCAACGCGGGCAAGTCCACCCTTATGAATACTCTGACCGACGCGGGCATCCACGCCAATGACCGCCTTTTTGACACACTGGATACAACAACCCGCCAGTTTGTCATAGGCCCCGACCTTACGGTGCTTTTGTCCGACACCGTCGGCTTTATCCGCAAACTGCCCCATCATCTGGTGGAGGCCTTCAAGGCAACCCTGGAGGAGCTTTGCTATGCCGATTGCATCCTCCATGTTATTGACGTTTCAAACCCCCTCCATACCGAGCACGAACGGGTAACCGACCAGCTTATAGAGCGGCTGGGCGCCTCCAATGTGCCTCAGGTGAGGGTGTATAACAAGGCTGACCTTACCGACGCCGTGGCTCTGCCCAGAGGTGAAAATGTGGTCTGCATAAGTGCCCTTAACGGCCGCAATGTGGACGAGCTTAAGGAAAAAATCCGCACTGCCCTTGACCGTGGCCGCCACAGCGTTACCCTGCTTCTGCCTTACAGCGAGGGCGGCGTCCTTGACAGACTCTACCGCGAGGCCAGCGTGGACGGCGTGGACTATACCGCCGAGGGCATCGAAGTTAAACTGACCTGCACCACCAAGGTTTTGCAGACGGTTACCAAATTTATAAAATAAGCGAGGTGAGCTCCTTGGAGGAATATCTTGTGCCGGGCCTTTACGGCGAGGCTGAATTTATTGAAAAGCGTTCCCGTTTCATAGGCCGGGTATGGCGTGTTGAGTCCGAGGAGGAAGCCCTTGCCCATATTGCCGATATGCGAAAGCAGCACTGGGACGCAACTCACAATGTATATGCCTACTGCGTCCGTGACGGTGCCACCCGCTTCTCCGACGACGGCGAACCCTCCGGCACCTCCGGCCTGCCCACTCTGGATGTTTTCCGAAAGGGCGGGGTTTACAGCTTCTGCTGTGTTATAACCCGCTACTTCGGCGGTATACTTCTGGGCGGCGGAGGACTTGTGAGAGCCTACGGCAAGACCGCCTCTCTTGCTCTTGAGGCGGCCGGGCTTTACGCCATGCGGGAGCTTGTGAAGATGCAGCTGCACTGCCCCTATCCGCTTTTCGAGCGGGTAAAACTGGAAACTGAGCGCTGGGGCGAGATTGAAAACGCCGAATACGGAGCGGATGTGCTTATCTCCGCACTGCTTCCCGGCGCCGACGCAGATGAATTCGCGGCTAAAATAATCGACATGACCAACGGTCAGATATACCCGGAAAAAATGGGAAGCATGCTCCGCCCGGTGCGAATTGAAAAGAAATAGTACCAAAATTTTCAAAAAACTCTTTTTTTAAAAAGGGTTTTTTGATTTTTTGTCGTATAAGTAATTGACAGGAGGTATTGCGTATGAATTGTCGTTTGCTTGCAGAGCAGATGGAGCTTGAAACTCTGTCCAAATACGCCACATTGTCCTGCAGATCCTCCGGTCGCCCGGTGCAGGAGGAGGAGTGCGATATCCGCACCTGCTTTCAGCGGGACGCGGACAGGATCGTCCACAGCAAATCTTTCCGCCGTCTTATGCACAAGACTCAGGTATTCCTGCGGCCCGAGGGCGACCATTACCGCACCCGTATGATACATACTATCGAGGTTTCCCGCATCGCCCGCACGGTTTCCCGTGCCCTTGGACTCAACGAGGGCCTTACCGAGGCCATCGCTATCGGTCATGACCTTGGTCACACCCCCTTCGGTCACGCCGGCGAGAGGGCGCTGAACGTCATCTACTCCAAAGGATTTCACCACAATGAAAATTCCCTGCGGGTGGTGGACGTTATCGAAAAGGCGGGCCGGGGTCTGAACCTTACCATGGAGACCCGTGACGGCATACTCTGCCATACAGGGCCGGAGCTTGCGGCTACCCCAGAGGGGAGAGTTGTGCGCTATGCCGACAAGATCGCCTACATAAATCACGATATTGACGACGCCATCCGCGGCGGCATCATCACCGATGAGGACATCCCGGCGGAAATTTCCGAAATTCTCGGTTCTACACATAAATGGCGCATAAACAGCCTTGTCGCCGCCCTTATAAACGGCAGCAGGGAAGGGGATATCGTTATGCTCCCCGATTACGAGCGCGCCATGGGTGAACTTCGCACCTTTATGTTTGAAAACGTCTACACAAACCCCAAGGCAAAAAGCGAGGAACAAAAGACCTTCAATATCCTCAGCGCCCTGTTCCAGCATTACATGCACCACCCGGAGGAACTGCCTGCCGATATGAGCGGCATTCTTGAAAACGAGGGCAAGGAGCGCTGCGTCTGCGATTATGTGGCGGGTATGACGGATAATTTTGCGGTTTATAAATTCAATCAGCTTTTTGTGCCCTCCTCATGGAGTCTCAGATAAAATAACACCGACATTCGCCCGTGTCGGAGGCGTGGGCGGGTGTTTCCTTGCCTTAAAAGGCGAAAAATGGTTAAAATCACACTTTAAAGGAGGTGAGAGCATGGCTTTTCCCGAAGCTTTTATCGAAGAGCTTGTCAGCAGGAGCGAAATTTCCGACGTTGTGGGCAGCTACGTGGCTCTCACCAAGCGCTCCGGCTCGAATATTTTCGGCCTGTGCCCCTTTCACAATGAAAAAACCCCCTCCTTTTCCGTGTCCACCGACAAGCAGATATACCACTGCTTCGGCTGCGGCAAGGGCGGCGGCGTTATAAATTTCATAATGGAGATTGAAAATCTCAGCTATCCGGATGCGGTTCGGTTTCTGGCCCGTCGGGCAGGAATGGAGGTCCCCGAGGACGGGGAATACCGGGAAAACCGCACCCGCGACAGGATTTTGAAGCTAAACCGTGACGCCGCCAGATACTATTATAAATATCTGCGCAGCCCGGAGGGCAAACCGGTTGCCGATTATCTGGCCTCCCGGCGTATCAGCGGCAAGGTGGCCCGGGACTTCGGCATGGGCGCCGCGCCGGATTCATGGGACTCTCTTTTAAAAGCCATGACCGCCATGGGATATGAAAAAAGAGAACTTCTGGACGCGGGTCTGGCAGTTAAAAATGCCAAAGGCGGCATTTATGACCGCTTCAGAAACAGGCTTATGCTGCCGGTTATAAATGTCCGTGGCGAGATAATAGGTTTCGGCAGCCGTGTCATCGACAAGTCGGAGCCGAAATATTTAAACTCCCCGGAAAATGTGGTATACAGCAAGCGCCGGGCTCTCTACGGCCTGAACATCGCAAAAAATTCAAAGCGGCCGAATATAATCCTCTGCGAGGGCAACCTTGACGTGGTAACGCTGCATCAGGCGGGGTTTGATAACGCCGTAGCGTCGATGGGCACCGCCCTTACCACGGAGCAGACCCGGCTGCTTGCCCGATATACAAAGGAACTTGTTATCTGCTACGACAACGACGAGGCGGGACAAAAGGCCACGGCACGGGCGCTGGAGGTTTTGAAGGACTCCGAGCTAAGCGTGAAGGTGCTGCGTCTGCCCAATATTGTCAAAGACGGAGTTTCCGTCAAGCAGGATGCGGATGATTTTATAAAAAATCACGGTGCCGACGCTTTTGAAGCGCTGCTGTCCGGCAGCGGAACTTCCGCCCAGTACGGTCTTGCGGTTATTGCCGCAAAGTACGATTTTTCTCTGGACGACCACAGGGTGGAATTTTTAAAGGAAGCCAGCCGCTTTATCGCCGGTCTTACCAGTCCGGTGGAGCGGGAAATATATTCCGTTCGCGCAGCGGAGCAGGCAAAGGTCAGCCCCGATGTGATGAAGCAGGAGGTAAACCGTGCAATAAAAAGCCGCGCCGGCTACCAGAAAAAGAAACAGACTCAGATGGTGCAGAGTCCCGACCGCAACGCCCAACCGAAAGAACGCACTATCAGATACGAAAATATCCGCTCTGCCCGGGCAGAGGAGGGCATTATCAGACTTTTGCTGATGGAATATGTCCGTCCGGAGCTCTGCGATATAGAGCCGGAAGAATTTTCATCGCCCTTTTTGGCGAAAACCTACCGAATCATCAAAACCCGCCTGTCGGAAGGCAGACCGGTATCCATGGATGCTCTCACTGGACAACTGGAGAGCGAGGAAATTTCCAGACTTACCGCTCTTTTGCAGCAGCCTGAAAACTCCGCCGCAGCGGAGGGGGCTCTGCGTGACTACATAGGGGCGGTAAAACGGGAAAGTCTGAAACGAGCCGCAGAGGAAAGCGGAGATTTGAGGCAGATGTATCTTAATGCTAAAGAGAATAAGCACGGATGATAGGGACAATGGCTAAAAAAGACACCGAAAACAAAGCAGTGGAGAATAAACTCACTGACGAGGCCCGCGAGGCGAAGCTTCGCGAGTTTCTGGACAACGGCAAAAAGTCCGGCAAAGTAACCGCCAAGGAACTTCTCAAGCTTCTTGAAGAAGTGGAGATGAGCACCGAGCAGGTGGACAAACTCTACGACACTCTTGAGGCGCTGAATATTGATATTATCGCAGAAGATCTTTTCAACGACCTGCCCGACAGCGAGATTCCCCCTCCGGAAGAAATGGAAAATATGGAGGAGGAAGAGCTGGTCGACCCCGAGGCTCTGGTTGACAGCTTCAGCATCGACGACCCTGTCCGTATGTACCTTAAGGAGATCGGCAAGGTAAACCTGCTGTCTCCCGAAGAGGAAGTTGAGCTGGCCACCGCCATGAGCGACGGCAATATGGCCCGTGAAAAGCTGGAAGAAGTGGAAAACGTATTCGCCGAAACCGGAGAATATCCCGTTTCCGAGGAAGAACTGGCGGACCTTCGCAAGAAGGTAAAGGCCGGCGAAAAAGCCAACAGCCGTCTGGCTGAGGCAAACCTGCGTCTGGTCGTATCCATTGCAAAGCGCTACGTTGGCCGCGGCATGCTGTTCCTTGACCTTATTCAGGAGGGTAATCTGGGTCTTATCAAGGCGGTAGAGAAATTTGACCATACCAAGGGTTATAAGTTCTCCACCTACGCAACCTGGTGGATCCGTCAGGCCATTACCCGTGCCATCGCCGACCAGGCCCGTACCATCCGTATCCCCGTTCATATGGTGGAGACCATCAACAAGGTTATCCGTGTTTCCCGTCAGCTCCTGCAGGAATTGGGCCACGATCCCACTACCGAGGAGATCGCCGAGGAGATGAATATGCCTGTTGACAAGGTCCGCGATATTCTGAAAATCGCACAGGAACCCGTGTCTCTGGAAACCCCCATCGGCGAGGAAGAGGACAGCCATCTGGGCGACTTTATCCCCGACATCGACGCATCCGAGCCTGCCGAGGCCGCATCTTTCACTCTGCTTAAGGAACAGCTGGTTGAGGTGCTGGGTACTCTTACCCCCAGAGAGGAGAAGGTTCTCAAGCTTCGCTTCGGTATTGAGGACGGCCGCACCCGCACTCTTGAGGAAGTGGGCAAGGAATTCAACGTTACCCGTGAACGTATCCGCCAGATCGAGGCAAAGGCACTGCGCAAACTGCGCCATCCCAGCCGTTCCAAAAAACTTAAGGACTTCCTGAACTGATGAAAGAAAAATTCATTGATATTTACAGGACTCACGTGACCCGTGAGGGGGCAAACGAGCTGCTGGACTACCTCTGCAGCGATAAAAGCGACTTTTTCACCGCTCCTGCCAGTACCATATACCACGGCAACCACGAAGGCGGCCTTGTGGAGCACAGCATAAATGTCTACGAGTGTCTGGCGGATTACCTGTCCCGCCCCAGAGTGAAGGAGCTTTACGGCGGCAATTACACTGCCGAAACCATCGCTGTATGCGGCCTTCTGCACGATGTGTGCAAAATAGGCTGCTACAAGACCTCCATGCGAAACGTCAAGGACGAAAACGGTCGCTGGATCCAGAAACCCTATTATACCTTTGACGATGATATGCCATACGGTCACGGCGAAAAGAGTGTGTACATAGTAAACGGCTTCATGCGCCTTAGCCGTGAGGAGGCCTTCGCGATCCGCTACCACATGGGATTTGCCAATGTTCAGGACACCCGCAATATCACCAAGGCCTTTAAAATGTACCCTCTGGCCCTTGCACTGTATACCGCTGACATGGAGGCGGCGTACTATCTTGAAGAGTAATAAAAAAGCAGCCGCATATGCGGCTGCTTTTTTATAAACGGCAAAAGAAAACACCGCCATCATTGGCGGTGCTTCTTTTATGCCCATTTTGCCGGACTTTTGCCCGACAGGCAATAAAAATACCCGGAAGCGCAGTGCTTCCGGGCAGGATTTTTACATAGCGGCGATGAACAGGTTCAGTACCAGGGACAGTACGAAGAACGCAACGGCGACCCACTTGGTAGCCTTTGCAAGCTTCGCCTTCATGGAGCTGGACTTGTTTTTGGACATAAAGGTCTCGGCGCCGTTGCCGCCACCGATAGCCGCAGAAAGACCGGATTCCTTGCCGTCCTGGCCCATAACAACCAGAATCAGAGCAACCGCAGAAATAACCTGAATTATAGTGATGATGACTTTAATAGCTTCCATTTATAAAACTCCTTAATAAGCCCAAAAAGGCACAATAATCAGCGTAACCCGAATATTATCATATTTTCCCGCAACAATCAAGGGGAAATTTTGATTTTTCGGATTATTTTACGGCCTTCATGGCCAGGTAAGAGTTGATGAATCCGTCGATGTCACCGTCCATAACGGCGTTTATGTTGCCGTTTTCGTGACCGGTGCGGTGATCCTTGGCAAGAGTGTAGGGCATAAAGACATAGGAGCGGATCTGGCTGCCCCATTCGATCTTCATCTGAACGCCCTTGATATCG
>JAFSIK010000013.1 GCA_017439805.1 Oscillospiraceae bacterium | reverse complement strand
GCCGGCAATTTCAAAGCCGGAGTTTTTGTCAATGGTCAGCGTCACGCCGGACTTGACGGTGATGTTGCCGTACTTGACAAAAGAGGCTTTCAGCGTGGTGTCCTTCTCATAAACCAGATCCTGTGGTGCGGCGGCAAATGCCGTCGTGGAGAGGGAAAGAACGATAAGGACCAAAAGAATGATTGAAATGAATTTCTTCATAGCGCACCTTCAATTGTTTTTTCCCAGTGTATCATCTGCCTGCGGAAAAGTAAAGGAGAGAAACTCGCGGAAGGCGCCCGATCCTTCGAATCCACCCTGAACGAAGAAAAACGGCAACCCCTGTCGGGGTCACCGTTTTCTTGGTGGAGGAGGGTGGATTCGAACCACCGAAGTCGTTGACAACAGATTTACAGTCTGCCCCCTTTGGCCACTCGGGAACTCCTCCGTATTTAGTTTTGGGGCCTGCCGGCCAGCGTTTGGAGCTGGTGGACGGACTTGAACCCCCGACCTGCTGATTACAAATCAGCTGCTCTACCGACTGAGCTACACCAGCAGGAAGCAAGGGTTATTCTATCAAAACCATTTTGGTTTGTCAACATATTTTTTTGTAAATCTGCCCGAAATTCGGGTTGTCCACAGGAGTGATGCGTATGAAAACCTTTTTCCAGTTCGGCATTATATGCCTTGTGGCCTTTGCCGGACAAATCATCAACAGCCTTGTACCTCTGCCCGTGCCGGGAAACGTCTACGGCATGGTGATAATGTTTCTGCTGCTCTGGTCGGGCGTGCTCAAACTGCACCACGTTGAGCGGGCCGCCGACATGCTGCTGACGGTGCTGCCGGTGATGTTCCTGCCCTCCTCGGTGGGAATAATGGACCAGCTTGACGTACTGTGGCAGAATCTGGCGGCGGTACTGCTGGTCTGCGTGGTGGGCACCCTTATCTCCATCATCGTTTCCGGCAGAGTGACCCAGCTCATCCGCCGCAAACAGGGCCACTACGTCCCCCAAGGAAGGAGGCTTGGCGAAGATGATTGACGGCTTTCTTCAAACCACCCTGCTTTTCGGTCTGGTTTTCACAATTTTGGTTTACTGGTTTTTCCACTGGCTGTCCAACAGACTGAACATGCCTCTGCTCAGCCCCATGCTCTGCTCCATCGCGGTGATTATAGCCCTGCTGAAGATTTTCAACGTCAGCTATGAAACCTACAACGCCTCGGCCCACATTCTGGACTATCTGGTGGGTCCCGCCACGGTAGCCATGGCCATACCCCTCTACCGGAAGATTTCCTATCTGAAGGGCAACGCCCTTGCCATTCTGGTGGGGGTTTTCGCGGGACTGCTGTCCACCATGGCAGTGGTAACGTTGCTGGCGGTGATAATGAAGCTGGACTACTCCGTTTTCAACGGCATCCTTACAAAATCCGTCACCACCGCCGTGGCAAGAGAAATAACCGCCGAGCTTGGAGGCAATGTGCCTCTGACCGTAATCTGCGTGTGCATAACCGGCAACGTGGGCGCCGCCGTGGCAAAATATCTGCCCAAATGGTTCGGCATAAAGGACGAAATTTCCATGGGCGTGGCCGTGGGCACCAGCTCTCACGCCATGGGCACCAGCGGTCTGATGGAGCACACCCAGCTGGGCGGCGCCATCAGCTCCCTGTCCCTTGTCATCGCCGCCATTATGATGGTTATCCTGGGCCCGATTGTTTCCGGGCTTTTCTGGTAAACACAACATACGAAAGAAGGAGCGTATTTTTATGGACATTTACTCCCTTCCCCTGCCGGTGGTGCGGCGCCTGCCCAAATACTACCGCCAGCTGGACGACCTTGTTTACGACGGGGTGGAACGCATCAGCTCCGGCAAGCTGGCCGAAATGATGAACATCACCGCCTCTCAGGTGCGTCAGGACTTTTCATTTTTCGGCAAGCTGGGCCAGCAGGGCTACGGCTACAACGTAAAAACACTTAAAAACGAAATAGGCGTGGTGCTGGGCATCGACGTGCCCCGCACCGTGGCCCTGTTCGGCATGGGTCACCTGGGCCGGGCGCTGACCCAGCACTTTGAATTTTCAAAGTACAATTATTCCCTCGCCGCCGCCTTCGAGATAAACCCCGACCTGGTTGGAAGCACCGTAAACGGTGTGCGCATCTATCACTACAACCAGCTTCAGACCTACCTTGCCTCTCACAAGGTGGACGCGGCCATTCTGGCGGTGCCCCGCTCCGCCGCCCGCTACACCGCCCGGGAGATCGTGGATCTGGGCATAAAATTCCTTTGGAACTTCACCAACGTTGACCTGAAGCTCCCCGAGCGGGACGCCTTCATCGAGGATGTGCACTTCAGCGACAGTCTGCTGTGCCTGAGCTATTACATGAAATGAGCTGGAAAACACTTGAAATGGAATGCCGCCGATGCACCGGCTGTCCCCTTCACGCCACCCGCACCAACGTGGTTTTCGGCGTGGGAAACACCGAAAGCCCCATTATGTTCATCGGCGAAGGCCCCGGAGAAAAGGAAGACCTTCAGGGCGAGCCCTTTGTGGGCCGGGCGGGCAAACTGCTGGACGACATGCTCTCCCTCATTGACCTTGACCGCACCAATATCTACATAGCAAACATGGTAAAATGCCGTCCCCCCGGAAACCGTGACCCCCTGCCTCTGGAGAGGCAGGCCTGCTCCGGCTGGCTGGACAGGCAGATAGAACTTATCAACCCCAAATTCATCGTATGTCTGGGCCGTATCGCCGCCATGCGCTTCATGGGCGAGGATTTCAAAATCACCCTCGACCACGGCAAGTGGTACGACGTGCAGGGACGAAAGGTAATGGCCCTGTTCCACCCGGCGGCGCTGCTGCGGGACCCCCGCCGCCGCCCGGATACCTTTGAGGATTTAAAACGCATACAGGCAGCCCTTAAGGAGGCAGAAAAATGAGCAATCCCTTGCTGAAAGAACTTACAAAAGAGCAGCTTATCGAGCTTATCGAGCTGTATTCCAAAAACTGGCTGGCCCATGACGGAGTCTGGTTTCAGTCCGTGGAGCAAAAACTTGGCATGGACGAGGCCATGCACCACGACAGAGAGGCCTGGCGGCGCTTCACCGTCATCGAGGGCAAGAGGATAAAGGCCTTTCTGGGTCTGTCGGACAGGCCCGGTCTGGAGGGTCTTGAAAAAGCTCTTAAATTCCGCTTCTACGGAAATCTGAACACCCAGTCCTTTTCCCGGGAAAACAATACCCTCATCATGAAAATGGTCACCTGCCGTGTGCAGGACGCCCGCAGCCAGAAGGGTATGGAGCTGCATCCCTGCAAGAGCGTGGGTGAAATTGAATACGCAGGCTTCGCCCGCACCATCGATGACCGCATCAGCTGCCGCTGTTTAAGCTGCTATCCGGACATCACCGAGGGCGGCTGCGCCTGCGCGTGGGAATTTACTCTGGGTGAATGATATGAAAATCATCAAAAAAGCGCTCAAACATCTGTTTATAGACGGCCTTGGAGCCATGGCTCTGGGTCTTTTCGCCACGCTGCTGGTGGGCACCATTTTAGAGCAGGTGGGAAAACTCTTCCCCGGACAGGCCGGCGCCTACATCATCGTCATTGCCACCGTCGCCAAAAAGCTCACCGGCTTCGGCATCGGCGTGGCTGTGGCCTCCAAGTTCAAAAAGGCACCTCTTGTCACCGTCTCCGCCGGCGTTGCGGGCATGGTGGGCGCCTTCGCCTCCCCCATCATAAACGGCACTCTTATGGCAGACGGAATTTTCGCTCTTGCCGGCGTGGGCGAGCCTCTGGGCGCCTTCGTGGCCTCCTACGTGGCGGTGGTCATCGGCGGACTGGTCTCCGGCAAAACCAAAATCGATATCCTCGTTTCCCCCATCGTCACCATCGCCGTGGGCGCGGCGGCGGGACTTCTGGTGGGCGTGCCCATCGCCGCATTTATGACCAAGGTGGGCGCTCTTATAAACTGGGGCGCCGAGCAGCAGCCCTTCATCGCCGGCATTCTGGTATCGGTACTCATGGGCATCGCTCTCACCCTCCCCATCAGCTCCGCCGCCATCGGCGTTTCCCTGGGACTTTCCGGCATCGCCGCCGGCGCCGCGGCAGTTGGCTGCTGCGCCAATATGATAGGCTTCGCCGTGGCCAGCTTCCGGGAAAATAAAGTGGGCGGTCTGGTGGCTCAGGGTCTGGGCACTTCCATGCTCCAGATGCCCAACATCGTCAAGCGTCCTCAAATCTGGATACCCGCCATACTCACCAGCGCCATTCTGGGCCCCATCTCCACCTGCGTGCTGGGCATGGTCAACAATCCCACCGGCTCCGGCATGGGTACCTGCGGCATCGTGGGCCCTCTGATGGGTTTTCAGGCCATGACCGAGGCCGGGGTCGCCCCCGTTGCCGCCATCGTGCAGATAGTCATCATGCATTTTATCGCCCCGGCGGTGCTGAGTCTGATTTTCAGCGAGGCCATGCGCAAGCTCAAGTGGATAAAGTACGGCGACATGAAGCTGCACACCTGATAAAAATCCACCTCGAAAGAGGTGGTTTTCTTTTGTTTTCCCCTTGGGGAAGGTAACATGGGGACGTTTGTAATTTTTATGCTTGCCCAG
>JAFSIK010000012.1 GCA_017439805.1 Oscillospiraceae bacterium | reverse complement strand
CTACCTCAACGGCACCGACCTTGAGGGCAGCACCTCCGGTACTGTAAGCGTAGAGGTTGGACAGCAGCCTGCGGCTTCCGATTACGCCAGAGTCTACACCTACGGCGAAAACACCTACGTTGACCTGGGCGAGATCGTAATCGACAGCCAGATCCGCACTATCACCCTTAACTACAACCGTGTGGTATCTGCACCCCCTGCTCCTTACAATCCTCCCGTAGTAATCATCCCCGTGAACCCCACTCCTCCTCCCGTGGTGATCCCCGATGAGCCTGTGCCTCAGGTGGAAATTCCCGATGAGCCCGTGCCTCAGGCGGAAACCCCCTCCGGCTCTGCGCCCACCGTAGACATTCCCGATGAGGAAGTGCCTCTGGCTCAGGTTCCTCAGACCTCCGACAAGATGGCGGCCTACATTGCAATCGCTGCGGTATCCGCTCTCAGCCTTAGCGCTCTGGTACTGACCAGAAAGCTCCGCCGCAGTGAAGAGGAATAAGTGAAAAGTTAAACATACAACAGCAAAAACGTAAAAGGATACCCCGCGCATAAGCGCGGGGTATCCTGGGGTAAAAGAAAAGTGTAATTTTGAAGAAAAAGAAAAGTGTAATTTTGAAGAAAAAGAATTAAAAAATAACCGATTATATAACCCCGTGATGGTAATATAAAAACGAAAATAAAAGGCGGAAAGGAGTGACGGGAAAAATGAATCTTACGCTGCGAAGAATTTTCATCGTTTTTGCGGCTGTTGTTTTTGCTGTCAGCTCCGCACTGATGCTCCGCCAGTTGTTTGAATACCGTGCGGCCAGACAGCTTGAAGATGCGGCCAGAGAAATTGCGGCAGGAATCACCCTGAATACTGAACTGCCCGAGGTTCCCCCGGCGCTGACTGATGTGCCGAAAACAGAGGAGGCTTACGAAGAAGTGCCTCAGCCTCAGCCTATTGAAGAGGATGCGGCCTTTATGCTGGAACTGGATATGCAGGCCTTGAAAACTGCAAATTCCGATGTGATCGGATGGATTTATGTGCCGGGGACAGCGATTGATTACCCCCTTGTGCAGGGGAGTGATAACTCAAAATATCTGAATACCGCGTGGGACGGCACGTGGAACAAGGCCGGCGCCATATTCATGGAAGAAAGAAACTCTGCGGAGTTTGATGATTTCAATACCATAATTTACGGTCACAACATGGGAAACGGCTCCATGTTTTCTGACCTGCATCTGTACCGCGATCCGGAATTTTTACCGGACAACAACAGAATTTACGTCAGCAACGGAGCCGTCGTGTACCGATATGAAATTTATTCCGCCTACGAAGCCCGGGTTACTGAGGACACGTACCGCCTGTTGTTTGCAGACGAGACGGAAAAGCAGAGCTTCATCGACCTTGGAGTTGAAAACTCGGTGGCATCCGCAGAAAACCGTCCGGACACAGATGATAAAATACTTACCCTGTCCACCTGTCCCGGAACCGGCAATTACAGCAAGCGCTGGGTAGTGCATGGAGTGCTTACCGGAGAGTTTCAGCCTTATTAAGGCAGATAAGTGTGCTCGGGAGTTTTGGGCTCCAGAGGATGAACACTTGAATGTATGTCGGCGGGGGAGTGGGGATATTTTCTGAAAAATGTCTTTATGATTCGCTGACAGACCATGCAGCTGTTTTCGTAATTCGCCTGCGGAAGCATAAGAATGAACTGGGAAATGCTGCATCTGGTTACCACATCGCCCTGGCGAAGACCGGTGACAATCACTTCCTGCAGATTGTCCATTATGTTGTCAAGACTGCGCCGTGAAAGGTCTTTGTCTTTTCCGTGGACGGAAAACAGGGCAATATGTATGACCTCTCCGCTTCGGATTATGGCTCGGGCCTGTACCTGGTAAAGAAGCTTGAAAAAGTCATATTCACAGAAAAGCGCGCCTGTTGCGGCGGAGGGCTCTTTAAGCTGGCCGCTTACCGAATCGGCGGGAATGGCGGTACTGTCAACATTCCGGGAAGCCTCTCTGTAAAGGCTGCGGCTTTCGTCCGAAGGCATTACGCCGAATGTGGAGAAAAGCAGTTCGCTCATATCGTCATAAGCACGAAGAGCGGCGTTACGGTCACCGAGAGCGATAAGACAACGCATAAGATGCTGATAGAATTCCTCGCTGTAAGGTTCGATTTTCAGCGATTTGCGGCAAAGCTCGGCGGCACGGGTCCAGTTTCCGCCGGATTCCAGCAGAGTAAGCGCTTCGTAAGCGGCGTCCAGATACATCTGGTGGTAATACGCCGAGATTGGCATAACCCAATGCTCCATGGAAAGCCTGGGAAGAAAATCTCCCTTGTAGAGGTCAAGGGCGCTGAGATAAAGTTCCAGCCGCTGAGCGGCATCTTCGGTCTTTGAAGCCTGAGCACAGAAACGCTCGAATTCATCAATATCAAGTGTAAGAGGAATATCGGTGTTCCAGGCGTAGGTGCCGTTTTTGCGGAGTATAAAATTGTGGCCGGCATCATTTTCAAGCTGGTCAAGCATTGTACGGGCGCGGTAAAACATAGCCTTCAGCCTTCCGGCGGAGTCGCCTGCATCATCGGAAGAACTCTGGAGCAGGGAAGCGTAGCTGTCCATCGGAACTCTGCTGCCTCTGGTAAATATAAGATATGCCAAAACGAGCCATACCTTTTTCATGCGGTTGCTGGAGTCGTCCAGGATGTTGCCGCGGTATTCAAAGGTAAAACTGCCAAGCATGCTGACATTAAGAATGTCGGACATATTCTCACCCCGTTCCTTTCGGTAAGAGACTCAATATATTAACAATAATAACGAAAGATGTTGCGTTTTTCAATAGAAAGCGGTTAAATTCCCGGCAGCTATTTAATAAAAAACTGCGTTCTGATATAATGAAAACAGACTGAAGCTGCCGGAAAACACCGTAATAAGAGGTGATATGGATGCTCAGACAAAAAAATAAACGCATATTGGCAGCAGTCCTTGCGACGGCTGCGCTTGCCGCGCTTATGACCGGCTGCGGCCAGAGTGCTGCAGATGAAGCGATAAAACTGCCTCCCGCGGCGCAACAGACAGTGGATATACATGAGCAGACAGTTGCCATGCAGGAGGCTGCCGTGGCCAAAGAATCAAAGGTTGAGGTTGAGGCGGATGAGGAGGCAATAAAAGCCGAGGCGGAAGCTCTGGCTGAAAGCATCGCTGCCATGCCCCTTGCCACCACCGTTGAGGCATCGGGCGTTGACGTCAAAAAAAGCGGCGCCGCCGTTATAGATTACTCAAATATCTCCGACGGATATGTGATGGTAAATTATGAAGAACCCTCCGCCCAGCGTCTTAAAGCTCAGGTAAAGGGGCCTTCCACGACCTACACCTATAACCTGACGCCGGAAAAATGGGCGGCCTTTCCTCTGTCCGACGGCAACGGAGAATATCAGATTGTGGTTTATCAGAATGTTACCGGCACCAAGTACGCCGCCCTGTTGTCCCTGACGGTGCAGGCGGAGCTTGAGGATGAGTTCGGCCCATTCCTGCGCTCCAATCAGTATGTGGATTTTGACTCCGCGCCGGAAACCGTTGCAAAGGCGGCGGAGATTACAAAAGATATGGAAGACCCGCTGGAAAAGGTTGAGGCGGTGTATGATTATGTGGTTAAAGGTCTGACCTATGACAAGGAGCTGGCCGCAACGGTCAAGAGCGGCTATCTGCCGGTTCTGGATGAGGTTCTGGAGAAAGGCAAGGGTATATGTTTTGACTACGCCGCCCTTATGACCGGTATGCTCAGAAGTCAGGATGTGCCCTGCAAGCTGGTGGTGGGATATGCCGGCAAGGCCTATCACGCCTGGATAAGCGTCTGGTCCGAGCACGACGGCTGGATTGATGGCGTCATATGGTTTGACGGCGAAAGCTGGCAGAGGATGGATCCTACCTTTGCCTCATCGGGGAAGGGCAGCGATTCCATCATGGCTTACATTGGTGACGGAAAGAATTATTCCGCGAAATATTTTTATTGATCTCAGCGGTGTCTGCACCCGGAGGAACACATGAAAAAGCCACGACTTAAAAATGAAGACATTGCGTATATCTGCCATTCTTTGAAGCAGCTTTATCACGCAGGAACAGCTCCCGGTGATGCTTTTATGATGCTGTCGGAAGACGAAGTGTCCGAGGAAGGCGGCAGATTTTTCGCACAGATGTCAGCCATGGCTGACGAGGGCACGGCCCTGCACGATGTGTTCCGCCGGACGGAGTGCTTCCCGCACTATGTCTGCAGCCTGCTTGAAGTTGGCGGGCGCGCGGGCAAAACCGAGGAAGCGCTGGGCGCTCTTGCCATGTATTACGAAGGTCGGTCCAGACAGCAGCGGCAGCTTAAAGTATCGCTGCTTTACCCGGCGGTGCTTCTGGCGGTGCTTCTGGCGGTGGTTGTAATACTGCTGGCCTTTGTACTGCCTGTGTTCAACGATGTATATGCCCAGCTTGGGGCGAGCCTTACCGGCGTCGCCGGGGGACTTCTGATGTTTGGAAACGCTCTGCGAAAAGCTTTGCCGGTTATATGTGTGATTCTTGCTCTGGCATTGATTTTTGCGATAATTATGGCGGTGTCCCCCGGGGCGCGCGATACCTTGAGCAAAAAATGGATAAAAAGCCGCAGCGACAAAGGTATGTGGCGAAAGGTAAACGAAGCAAGATTTCTGCAGGCGCTGTCCATGGCGCTCAGCAGCGGATTTGACCACCGGGAGGCGGCGGAGCTTGCGATGGAGCTTTCCCGTGGAACTGAAAAATTTGAACTTCGCTGTAAAAAGTGCCTTGAACTTGTATCCGCAGGCGCTCAGCTGTCAGCTGCTCTCAGAGAAGCCGGTATATTATCAAAGGCTGACTGCCGCCTCATTGAAACCGGAATGCGATCCGGCATGGGCGAAGAGGCGGTTGCCCGCATTGCCCGGCTACGTTTGGAAGAAAGCGAAGAGGCACTGGAGGCAGGCGGCGCAATGGTCGAGCCTGTTATAGTAATCGTTATGTGCGTTATCGTGGGCGCGATACTGCTGTCCGTTATGCTGCCTCTTATGAACATAATGTCCGCAATCGGGTGAGCGCCTATGAGAATAAGACGAAAACGGGCCGCAAGGCCGGTGTGGATTGTGATTGCGGCGGTTTTGATACTGGCAGTGGTGATGTGGTTTTTGGCGGCTGTTGGAAATATCGGCGGCGGAAGCGAAGAAGAAAGCAGGCTTCACCTTGAATCGGCACTTCGCCGTGCGGCAGTGGCTTGTTATGCCGCCGAGGGTGTTTACCCGCCGAGCGTGGAATACATTACCGAACATTACGGCGTTCAGATAAACAGCGAACGCTATACCGTGTTTTACGAGGTTTTTGCAGAAAACCTTATGCCTGAAATCACTGTAACGGAAACAGGGGAATGAAGAAAGAAAAGCGAGGCAATTTCATATCTGCAGCGGCAGTAATACTGGTGTTTTGTGTATTTGCTGTGTCTGTTTTGTCGGTTTTGCTGTCCGGCGCGGGAGCTTACCGCCGCCTGACCGAGCGCGACCGCCTTTCCTATGACAGCCGCACCTGCATACAGATGGTCGCGACCAAAGTCCGGCAGGCTCCTGCCCCGGACTGCGTTATGCTGTCCGATTACGGCGACGGAAATGGGATTGTAATTTCGCAAATCATAGACGGCAGGGAATACTGGGACCGTATATACTGCCATGACGGCTGGCTGATGGAGCTGTTTGCTGCTTCCCACGGCGACTTCAACCCGGAGGACGGAGAAAAACTTGTGAAAGCCCGGGGAATGTGGGTTTCGGAAGATGACGGAATGCTTACTATAACCATAGTTGACGGCAACGGAAAAACGGCGCATCAACGCCTGAGCATTCGCGGGGGAGGGGAGACGCCATGAGAAGCAGAGCGCCTCTGGCCCTTATCGAGCAGGTAGTTATGCTTGCGGTGTTTGTTCTTGCGGCGGTGCTGTGTCTCAGCTGTTTTGTGTGGGCAGACGCCCGCTCGAAGGACAACGCACGCAGGGACAGCGCCCTGCTGGAACTGCAGAATGTGGCCGAAACGATAAAATACTGCGACGGGGATATGGACGCCGCGGCGGATATGTACGCAGGCAGCTGGGACGGAGAAAGTCTGACCGTCCTTTACGACGGCAAATGGAACGAAGCATCGGAAAACGCCGAGTACATACTTGTAGCCCGTGAGACGGAAAGCGAAAGCGGCCTTCTGGGACGAGCGGAACTTGCTGTATATCACGGAGAGGACTCTCTTGCGACGCTGGAAATATGCTGGCAGGAGGTGAGGGCCGATGGATAAAAAACCTAAAAGGCGGCCGGCGATAGTTGGCGGAAGCTCTATACTTGTTATATTTGCGGTGCTGTGCCTTACGGTTTTTGCGCTTCTGTCGGTTTCCACCGCAAAAGCGGGAGAGGCAATAAGCTCCGGTGCGGCAGATGCGGTTGAAGGCTATTACGCGGCAGACTGTGCGGCAGAGGAAATCCTTGCCCGGCTGCGCTCCGGAGAAGAACCGGAAAACGTAAAAAATGAGGGCGGCGGAGTTTACTCATATACCTGTACGGTATCCAAAACACAGGAGCTGGCTGTAAAGGTGGCTCTTGATGGCGGAAATTATAAAATTCTGCGCTGGCAGCTTATACCCTCCGGACAGTGGCAGGCAGATGACTCGCTGCCCGTCTGGTCGGGAGAATAAGGGGGAAATCAAATGGCGGCTTTAATGGAATATCTTGCCCAGGCGGCCCGGCAGGGTGCATCCGACCTGTTTATAGTGCCCGGTGCGCCGGTGAGCATAAAGCTGGACGGACAGCTTGTGCCGTTGGAAGAAGAAAAGGTTGTGCCGGCCCGCGGCGAAGAACTTATAGAGGAAATATATAACGCGGCTCAGCGGGACAGTGAAAACTTCACCCGAACCGGCGACGATGATTTTTCCTTCTCCGTTGCCGGGCTTGCCCGATTCAGGGTAAATACCTATCGCCAGCGAGGTTCCTGCGCTGCGGTGGTGCGGGTGGTGGCCTTCAATATCCCGGACTGGCAGCAGCTTGGCATACCCCCGGCGGTGATGGAGCTTGCTGAACTCAAAAGCGGTATGGTGCTCTTTACCGGCACCGCCGGCAGCGGCAAATCCACCACTCAGGCCTGTATCGTGGACAGGATAAACAGCAGCAGAGCCTGTCATATAATCACCCTTGAAGACCCTATCGAGTATCTGCACAGGAACAAGAAAAGTATTGTAAGCCAGCGTGAGATTGCGGTGGATACGCAGGACTGTATATCCGCGCTGCGTTCCTGCCTGAGACAGGCGCCGGACGTAATCCAGCTGGGAGAGATGAGAGACCAGGAAACCATACGTACCGCAATGACCGCGGCGGAGACGGGGCATCTTCTCCTGGGAACGCTGCACACCCGGGGAGCTGTAAATACCATTGACCGTATTATTGACGTTTTCCCCTCGGACCAGCAGGCCCAGATACGCACACAGCTCAGCGCGGTGCTCTGTACCGTGGTGTCCCAGCAACTGCTGCCGGATGTAAACGGAGGTATGGTGCCGGCGTTTGAGATCATGCATATGACTGGCGCTGTGCGCAGCATGATACGCGACTGTAAAAACCACCAGATACCCGCGGCTGTGGCGGCGGGAGGCAGCGAGGGAATGGTCACAATGGACCAGAGTATTTTCCGCCTGTTTACCGAAGGACGCATAACCGCAGAAACCGCACTTGATTACGCGGAAAATCCGGAACAGATGCAAAGACGCATATCCGGCGCGGAATGAATATAAAACAGTACAGAACGGGGGTACCGAATACGGCACCCCCGTTTTTTGCTTATTTTTTATTAATATGTGTAAAAAACAGTTTAAACGGTCGCATTTTTTTCTTCGGACGCATTGACTTCATCCAAATGATGTGGTACAATCCGCACATCTTGCAAAATGTCGATGACAACATGACAAAATGTAATGTATTTATGGGCCGGTCTTTACGGCTTTCGCCCCTTAAAATCCTGATGTAAGGAGAACTCGTATTATGAAAAAAATGTTCAAACGCGTTGTGACTGTTGCTCTGGCAGTTATGGTTCTGGCTCTGGCCATGGCAGGTTGCGGCGGCACCACCACCGACACCAACACTCCTCCCGCCGGCAACAATGCTGCCCCCGCCGGAAAGGTCATCCGTATGACCACCGCCTTTGGCGACACCTTTGACCCCGCCAGCAGCATGGACTCCGCCTCCTGTGAGGTTATCGTAAACCTTTACGATTCCCTGGTCTATCCCGACCTGGACGGCACCATCCTCAACGGCGTTGCCGCTGACTACACCATCAGCGAGGACGGTCTGGTATATACCTTTACTCTTAAGGACGGCGTAAAGTTCCACGACGGCTCCGATATGACCGCTCAGGACGTTGCTTTCAGCTACAAGCGTATGATGACCATCGGCCAGGGTTACACCTACCTGTTCCAGGGTCACATCGAAAGCGTTGAGGCTGCCGACGACAAGACCGTTGTCATCACTCTTACCGAGACCTTCGCTCCCATCCTCAACATCCTTTGCCGCCTGTACATCGTCAACGAGGACGTTGTTATGGCCAACACCGCCGACGGTGACTACGGTGAATTCGGCGATTACGGCACCGCTTATCTGACAACCAACGACGCCGGCTCCGGCGCCTACTACTGCGAGAAGTACACAATCAATGACCGCATCGTCATGAAGAAGTTCGACCAGTATCACGGCACTTTCCATGAAAATGCTCCCGAGACCGTTGAGATTATCAACGGCACCGAGGCTGCAACCGTACGTACCATGATGGCCAACAACGAGCTGGAGATCAGCGACCAGTGGCAGACCTACGAGGCTTACAAGGCTCTGGGCGAGCTGGAAGGCGTTGAGACCGTCACCTACGGCGCCGGCCAGATGGTATACCTGATGATGAACACCAGAGTCGCTCCCATGGACGACGTTCACGTACGTAAGGCCATTGCCTACCTCATCGATTACGAACAGGTTTACACCACCCTGTTCCCCGGCTATCTGCCCACCAATAACTACGTTGGCGCCCGCCTTGCCGGCAGCGACGTAAGCACCGAAAAGATCGGCTACAACATGGACAAGGCTCTTGAGGAAATCAAGGCTTCCAAGTACGCCGACGCTCTGCTCAACGGCGAAATGGCAATCAACGTTGCCTGGGTTTCCGAGGTTCCCGACGAAGAGAAGCTGGCTCTGCTCATTCAGGCCTCCGCTTCCCAGATCGGCCTGAAGGTTGAGGTCAACAAGGTCGCCTGGGCCACTCAGGTTCAGAACACCGCCAGCATGGAAACCACCCCCCACTGCAACGTATGCTACGTTTCTCCCGACTACGGCGAAGCCGGTTCCCTTATCTATCAGCGCCTGTCTATGGATACTACTGGCACCTGGCAGCAGACCGAATGGCTGGAGAGCGAAGAACTCAATGCAAAAATTTCCAAGGCGCTCGCCACCCTGGATACCGAAGAGCGCTATGCCCTCTATGACGAAATCCAGTGCGAGGCTCTGGACAATGTTTACGGTATTCCCGTAACCGAACAGGGCGAAGTTCGCGCCTATGCGGACCATGTTGTTATCCCCGCCGTTGAAAGAGGCGAGGCCAGCACCACCCTTGGCTATAACTTCCTGTTCAAGGACTTCCAGGTCCTCGATAAATAAAGCCTGACTTTGTATTTAATCAGGAACCGTCCGGGAGACTCCCGGACGGTTTCTGCCGTACCCGGGGTATAAAGTAAAATTGTAAAATATGCCCCGAATAGCACGAAAAGGAGCGAAAATCCCCGTGAATTTCAAGAAATATCTCCTTAAGCGCCTGCTTCTGGCAGTGGTGGTAATGATCGGTCTTTCCATCGTTATCTTCGTTATCTCCAGAATTATGCCCGGCGACGTGGCAACAATGGCGCTGGGTTCCACCGCTACAGAGGAGGCTAAGGAAAATTACCGTATTGCGAACCATCTTTACGACCCGATGCTGCTGCAGTATTTTTACTGGATAGGCGGCGTTCTCCGCGGCGACTTCGGAACATCCACCTCCACCGACCGTCCTGTTGCCATGGACGTGGCGGAGTTCCTTCCCGCTACCCTTGAGCTGGTTGTTATGGCCGCAATTATTCTGGTAATTTTGTCCATCGTACTGGGCGTACTGGCAGCCAAGTACCGCAACACCATCGTTGACGCCATTGTCCGCGTCCTGTCCTACATAGGCGTTGCCATGCCCAGCTTTGTTATCGCCACCCTGCTTTTGCTGTTTTTCGGTCATGTGTGGAAGATAATCCCCGTGCTGGGACGTCTCAGCTATGGCCTGACCGCCCCTGCAACCGTTACCGGTTTTTACACAATTGACGCACTGATTGCAGGCGATATCAAGGTGTTTTTCAATGCATTCCTGCATCTTCTGGTGCCTGCTTTCGCCCTCGCTCTGGGCGGCCTGTGCCAGGAGGCCCGCATTATCCGCAACTCTATGGTTGAAAACGGCAGCAAGGACTATCTGTCCGCTATGCGCGGCTACGGCGTACCCGAAGGCAAGATTCTGCGTAAATACCAGCTCAAGCCTTCCCTCATTCCCGCCGTTTCCTGCATGGGTATGGACATTGCCTCTCTTATGGGCAATGCTTTCCTTGTAGAGACCATTTTCAACTGGCCCGGCATTTCCCGCTACGGCCTGTCCAGCATGCTTGGCAAGGACCTTAACGCCATTGCCGCGGTACTGCTGATATTCGGCCTGATATTCGTCATCGTAAATATCATCGTTGACCTTATCGTTGCGGGTCTTGACCCGAGAATCCGACTGGGAGGTGCGAAATAATGGCTGTGAGCGCAAGAAAACGCGAAAAAGAACTTAAAAAAGCTCTGGCTTATGAGGCGCACCGCCCCGAAGAGAGAAGCATCGGCAGCTTTAAAGAGATGCGCAAGGAAAATCTGAAAAGAGCCTGGTACCGCTTCTCCCACAACAAGCTCAGCGTCATCGGTCTTATAATCGTTGTAATCGTTGTTCTGGCGGCGATTTTTGCCGGCAAGATAACCCCCTATCCCGAGCACGCCGGTGCATTTACCGACTTTGCAAATTCCACTAAGGCTCCCTGCGGTCAGTATCTTCTGGGTACCGACAATATGGGCCGCGACATTCTTACCCGCATCGTTTTCTCTTTCAGAGGCGCTCTGAAAATGGCGATTCTGGTACTGGTCATATCCGTGCCTGTGGGCACTTTCCTCGGTCTTCTGGCGGGCTTTATGAACCGTACATGGGTGGACACCGTCATTATGCGAATTTCCGACATTTTCCTGTCCGTACCCGCTCTGCTTCTGGCTCTGGCCGTGGCATCCATTCTCAAGCCCAATCTGACCAACTCCATGCTTGCAATTACCATTATGTGGTGGCCCTGGTACACCCGTATCGTCTACGGCGTGGCCACCTCCTGCAAAAACGAGTATTATGTCGTTTCCGCTCAGCTTCTGGGTGCCAGCAAGGCTCACATTATCTTCAAAGAAATTCTGCCCAACTGCCTGTCTCCCATTCTTACCAAGATGTCTCTGGACGTAGGCTGGGTAATCCTGATGGGCGCCACCCTCAGCTACGTTGGCATGGGCGAGCAGCCTCCCATTCCTTCCCTGGGTCAGATGGTATCCGACGGCGCACGCTATATGCCCGACCAGTGGTGGATGACCATTTTCCCCTGCCTTGCCATAATTATCATCATCATGGGATTCAACTTCATGGGTGACGGCATCGGCGATATGCTTTCCAAGGGGGACAGCAAGTATGAGTAATGAAAAGACCCCCATCCTTGAGATAAAAAATCTCAAGCTGTGGTTTAAAGTTTACAAAGGCTATTCCAAGGTCCTTGACGGCGTGAACATCACCGTCCATCAGGGCGAAAAGGTGGGCATAGTAGGCGAGGCCGGCTGCGGCAAGACCACCACCGTAAAATCCATTCTGGGCATCCTGCCCGAGGGACAGTACGTTATCCCCGAGGGCGAGATTCTCTATAAGGGCGAGGACACTCTGAAAATGAACTCCCGCCAGCTGGGCAAGGTCCGCAGCGGCGAGATTTCAATGATTTACCAGGAACCCTCCGCCGCCCTCAACCCGGTTTTCACCATCGGCCAGCAGATGATGGAGGTGGCGAAAAACTCCGATCAGGGCAAGGGAAAAACCAAGGCCGAACGCAGGGAAATGGTACTCAACGCCATCCGCGACGTTTTCATTCCCGACCCCGAACGTATTTTCGATTACTATCCCGTGCAGCTGTCCGGCGGCATGAAGCAGAGAATCTGCATCGCAATGGCCATTATGACCCAGCGCGACCTTATGATCGCCGACGAGCCCGGCACAGCTCTGGACGTTACCATTCAGGATCAGGTTCATAAGACTCTCGACCGTCTGGTTGAAGAGCGTGATATGGCCCTTATTATGATAACCCACTCTCTGGGCGTGGCCCGGGAGCTTACCGACAGCATCAACGTCATGTACGCCGGAACCGTGGTCGAAGCCGCCCCCACGGCGGAGCTTTTCAGAAAGCAGCTTCATCCCTATACCATCGGACTGATGGAGGCAGTGCCCCGTCTGGCAGGCGGCGGCATCCAGGCCGGCATTTACGGCTCCATTCCCGACTATCTCTATCCCCCCAAGGGTTGCCGCTTCGCACCCCGCTGTCCCCGCGCCACCGAGCAGTGCCTTGAAAACAAGCCCGAGCTTGTGGACGTGGGCAACGGCCACAAGGTTGCCTGTTTCAACATTGAGGAGGTTTAAAAATGGCTGATAATATTATTTTGAAGCTTGACCACCTCAAGCAGTATTTTCCCGCCGGAAAGGGCAAGGACGGCAAACCCCTTTTTGTCAAGGCTGTCGACGATGTTTCCCTTGAGGTAAAGCAGGGCGAGATCATCGGACTTGTAGGCGAAAGCGGCTCCGGCAAGAGCACAATCGCGTACTCCGTCATCGGTATGTACGAGCCCAGCGGCGGTGAAATAATTTTCGACGGACAGAGCGTGCGCAAAAAGGGCCGCCCCATGAAAATAAAAAAGGACATGCAGATCGTTTTTCAGGACCCCGGCTCCGCCCTTAACCCCCAGCAGAACATCGGCGAAATTCTTGAGTTGCCTCTGAAGGTGCACAAAATGTGCAAAAACAAGGCAGAGAGAGTTGAGCGTGTAAAAGAACTGCTGCGCATGGTTGAACTGCCCGAGCATTATATGTACAAATCTCCCGCTTCCATCGGCGGCGGCGAAAAGCAGATGGTCGCCATCGCACGCGCCCTTGCCACCGACCCCAAGTTCATCATTCTGGACGAGCCCACCTCCGCTCTGGACGTTTCCATTCAGGCAAAGATAATCAATATGCTGCTCAAACTCCAGAAGGAAAAGAACCTGACCTATCTGTTCATAACCCACGACCTGAGCCTTATGAGAAATATCGCCGACCGCGTTGCCATACTCTACCTTGGCAAGGTGGCAGAGATAGCTCCGGCGGAGACTTTCTTCCGCCGTCCCGAGCACCCTTACACCCAGATGCTTATTTCCTCCATACCTGTTGTAAGCGAGGAGGAAGAGGCGCTGAAACCGGCAAAGATCGAATCCCGCGGTGAAATTCCCTCTCCCGTAAACATTCCCCCCGGATGCAGCTTCCACCTGCGCTGTCCCTATGTGCAGGACATCTGCAAACAGGACGACCCCGTTATGGTGGAAAGAGGAGAGAACCATCAGGCCCGCTGTCACTATTGCGGAGTGGGACTGGGCACCCCCAACAACAATGAGGAGGAAACGAAATGAGAATTGCAACCGACATCGGCGGCACCTTTACCGATATTGTATATATCGATAACGACGGTGCCATACACGTAAACAAAAGCCACACTACCCCTCCCAATTTTGAGCAGGGCGTGCTGGACGTAATCAACAAGTGCAACATCGATCCCACCGCTGTCAAGGACCTGACCCACGGCACCACCGTGGTTATCAACGCTCTTACCGAGCGCAAGGGCGCCAAGACCGGACTTATCACCACCAAGGGTTTCCGCGACATTCTTGAAATCGGACGCGGCAACCGCCCCGACCTGTTTAACTTCAACTTTAAAAAGCCCGAGCCCTTTGTACCCCGTTACCTGCGCCTTGAGGTCAATGAGCGAATGGATTATCAGGGTAACGAGACCGAGGTTCTCAACGAGGACGATGTTCGCGCCTGCGTTGAAAAGCTGAAAGCAGAGGGTGTTGAGGCTATCGCCGTTGTATATCTCCACGCCTATGTAAACCCCGCCCACGAAATCCGCACCAAGGAACTTATAAACGAGCTGTGGCCCGAGGTTATGGTCACCGCCTCCCACGAAGTTTCCAAGGAGTGGCGTGAGTACGAGCGTGAATACACCGCCGTTCTCAACTCTTACGTAATGCCTGCCGCAAAGGTTTATATCGACAAGCTTTACAAGGAGCTTGAGGCCTCCGGCATCAAGTGCCCCAAGTACATTATGCAGTCCAACGGCGGCACCACTACCTTTGACAACGCCAAGGAGACCCCCATCAACATGGTTGAGTCCGGCCCTGTTGCCGGCATCTACGGCGCGGCTATGCTGGGCAAGATGCTGGGCGAGGACAAGGTCATCGCCTTCGATATCGGAGGCACCACCGCAAAGTGTTCTCTGGTTGACGGCGGCGAGGTCAAGACCACCACCGAGTATAAAATCGAAAAAACCGACCGCTGGCCCGGCTATCCCATCAAGGTGCCCGTTGTTGACATCGTTGAAATCGGCAACGGCGGCGGCTCCATCGCCTGGATTGACAACACCAACTCCCTGCGCGTAGGCCCCCAGTCCGCCGGCGCTCTGCCCGGCCCCGTGGCTTACGGCAAGGGCGGTCTGAAACCCACCACCACCGACGCAAATCTGGTCACCGGCCGTCTGTCCCCCAAGAATTTCGATATGGACGTTAATATGGACGCCGTTTGCGCCGCCATTGAGGAGCAGGTTGGCAAACCCTTCGGCCTTGACGCCGAGGAAGCCGCCCTGGGCATCATCCGCGTTGCCAACTCCAATATGCTCAACGCTCTCAAGCTGGTCTCCGTCCGTAAGGGCTATGACCCCCGTGATTTCGTTCTGGTTGCTTTTGGCGGCGGCGGCCCCATGCATGCCGCGGCTCTGGCAAAAGAGCTGAACATCAAAAAGGTCATCATCCCCAATGCTGCTTCCGTGTTCTCCGCCTGGGGCATGCTGATGACCGACCTGCGCTGCGACGACATCCAGACCTACTTCATGCCCCTTATCAGCCCCGACTTTGATGCCATCAACTCCGAGTGGCGCAAGCTTGAGGCCAAGGCCATCGCGGACAACGCGGCCAAGGGCGTAAAGGAAGAGGACGTTTACTTCATGCACTACCTTGATATGCGCTATCAGGGTCAGGACCATACCGTTAAGGTGCGCGTTCCCAACGAGGATATCAGCGCCGAAAATCTGGGCCAGTTCATCGAGGCGTTCCACAAGGAGCATTTCCAGAACTACTCCTTCCGCCTGGACGACAGCCCGGTTGAAATCGTAAATATGCACCTTGCTTCCTTCGGCCGTATCGAAAAGACTCCCATCAAGGAGATCGATGCTCAGCCCTATACTCTTGAAGAGTGCATCAAGGAAGTTAGACCCGTTATTTTCGAGGGCGAGGGTAAGCTGGACACCAGAATTTACGACCGTCAGAAGCTCTCTCCCGGCATGGAAGTTGAAGGCCCCGCCATCATCGAGGAGATCAGCGCTTCTTCCGTAATTTATCCCGGAATGAAGGCTTCCATCGACGTTTACGGCGATATCATCATTGAAACGGAGGCGTAAATCATGGCAGATAAGCATGTAGATGTAATCACTCTGGACATCATTAAAGACTCCCTGCTGGCAGCCGGCGAGGAAATTTTTACTTCCATTGCCCGTACCTCCAAAAGCCCCATCATCTATGAAACTCTGGACTTTGCCTCCGGTCTGACCGACGATAAGGGCAACCTTATCACCCAGGGCAACGGCTGCGCCGGCTTCCTTGGTATGCTCAGTTCCATGGTCAAGGAAGTTATCCGCAAATGGGCCAATACCGGCCGTCTTAAGGAAGGCGACATCATTATCATCAACGATCCCTACGGCGGCGGCGGCAGCCACATTCAGGACGTAGGCGTCGTAATGCCCATCTTCGTTGACGGCGAGATTTTCTGCTATACCGCCAACAAGTGCCACTGGTCTGAAATGGGCGGCAAAGACCCCGGCTTCTCTCTTAACGCCACCGATATCTATCAGGAAGGTCTGCAGATGCCCTGCGTCAAGCTGTTCAGCGAGGGCGTTCTCAACGAGGATATTGCAGATATTATCCGCGCAAACGTTCGTTTCCCCGACCTTTCCATCGGTGATATGTGGGCAGGCGTATCCGGCCTGCGCACCGGTGAAAAGCGTATTCAGGAGCTGTGCGCCAAATACGGCGCAGACACCGTCCGTGCCGCTATCGAGCGTCTGCTGAAAAACAGCGCCGACTATTCCCGCAAGCAGGTTGAAAAGATCCCCGACGGCGTTTACACCGCCGAGGACGTTATGGACAAGGACGTTCACGGCAACGGCCCCTTCCACATTCAGGTGACCATCACCGTCAAGGGCGACAAGATGACCGTTGATTTTACCGGTACCGACAAGCAGACCGGCGGCCCCATCAACCTTGCCATCGCCGGCCTGCATTCCGCAATCCGTGCCATATTCCTGGCCTGCACCGACCCCAGCCAGAACGTAAACGACGGCGTTTTCGAGCCTCTGGAGATTATTGCCGAGGAAGGCTCCCTCTTCAACGCCATCCGTCCCGCTCCCGTATCCTGCTACTATGAGTCCATGAGCCACGCTTCCGACCTTGTCTGGCAGGCAATGGCTCCCGTTGTAAAGAAGGGCCAGCTTACCGCCGGACACTTCCTTACCGTTGGCGCATACAGCATGAACGGTATCCATGCCGTAACCGGCGCTCCCTTTGTAAACGTAGGCCCCACTCTTGGTGGTTGGGGCGCAGGCTGTGACCGTGACGGCGACTCCTGCCAGTTCTGCACCGGCGACGGCGAGACTTTCAACATTCCCGTTGAGATTCTTGAATCCAAGTTCGGCATCAAGATCACCGAGTATGCCCTCAATACCAACAACGCCGGCGCAGGCGAATACCGCGGCGGCTACGGCCTGATTCTGGGCCATGAGGCTCTCAATGATTACATGGACTTCGGCGGCGCTTACGGACGTCACGAAAGACCCGCCTGGGGCTTTGCCGGAGGTATGCCCGGCTCTCCCAACGGCTTTGACTTTATCCGCGCCGACGGAAGCTATGACGGCCCCTACGGCTCCGGCAACCGTATCCCCATGAAAAAGGGAGACATCGTCCGCATGGTCACCGGTACCGGCGGCGGCTACGGCAATCCCCTTGCACGAACCGAGGAGCGTGTTGCAATGGACGTAAAGAATGAATACATCACCGCCGATGACGCCCGTGACATCTATGGCGTAGAGGTTGACCCCGTTACCTTTGAGGTGAAGGGCTATACTCAGGCAAGAAAAGAGTTTATGGCAGCCAACGCATAATAAACTCCCTCTGAAAGACCGTGACCCGAGGGGAGACCCTCGGGTCATATTTTTAAAAAGGAGGTCTTTGCAATGAAGCAAAACCGAGTGGACGCGGTGCTGAAAAATCTTGACGCAATGGGGCTTTCCCAGGTGCTCATCACCGACCCACTTTCCATTTTGTATCTTACGGGAAGACTCATCAAACCCATGGAGCGCTTTTATGCCCTGTATTTAAACAATAAGGGCGGCCACAAGATTTTTATAAATCAGCTTGAAACTGTCCCAGAGGATCTGGGAGTGGAGAAGGTACGCTTTTCCGACTCCGACCCCTATCTTGACTATGTTTTTTCCGCCATCGACCACGGTGAAAAGCTTGGAGTGGATAAAAATCTGCCCGCCCGCTTCCTGCTGCCGCTTATGGATCGCAGCGCCGCTGCAGGCTATGAAAACGCCTCTCTGGCGGTGGACAAGGCCCGCGCCGTAAAAGATGAGCAGGAGAGGGAACTTATGCGCCGCAGCTCAAAGATAAATGAGATGGCTATGGCAGCGCTGAAAGAGCGCATCCGCCCCGGCGTTACGGAGCTTCAGCTGGCAGGAGAAATGGAGGAGCTTTATGCATCCTTCGGTGCCGACGGTCTGAGCTTCCCGCCCCTTGTGGCCTTCGGCGCAAATGCCGCCAGTGGTCACCATTACCCCGACGCAACGGCTTTGAAACCCGGCGACTGCGTTATGTTCGACGCCGGTTGCACCTATGGCGGCTATTGCTCGGATATGACCCGCACATATTTTTACAAGTCCGTTACCGACCGGCAGGCGATGGTATACAACACCGTGCTGGAAGCAATGCAGGCCGCTATAGATCTGGTGCGCCCCGGAGTGGAGCTGAGAGATCTGGATCTTGCCGCCCGTGAGGTGATAACTAAGGCCGGTTTCGGCCCCAATTTCACTCACCGTCTGGGTCACTTCATCGGACTTGAGGACCACGACTACGGTGATGTTTCCGTGTCTGCCACGGATCTTGCCCTTCCCGGCAACATTTTCTCCATCGAGCCGGGCATCTACCTTGAAGGCGAGATGGGCGTGCGCATCGAGGATCTTATTCTGGTTACCGACGAAGGATATGAAAATCTCAACTCCCTGTCCAAAGAGCTTGAAGTTGTGCAGTAAGGAGGAGCTTATGAAAAATCCTGTTGCAACAATGACCATGGCTTCCGGAGCCGTGATAAAAATCGAAATGTACCCCGAAATTGCCCCCAACGCGGTAAAGAGCTTTATTTATCTGGCCCGTCAGGGTGTGTTTAACGGCTATCCCATTGAGCGCGTTGTCCCCGGCTGGGTACTGGATATGAGCTACCATGCCTTCCACGATGATAGAGCCTGCTATTTTATCCCCAATGATGTAAAGTCCGGCAAGCATATGGAGGCGGTTTTCGGCACGGTTGGTCTGGGCGGATACGGCGCGCCTGATATCGCCGGCGGAGAATTTTTCTTCCCTCTGGCTGACTGTCCCGCCATAACCGGCACTTACCCCATTTTCGGCAAGGTAACCGAAGGACTTGAAGAACTTCGCCGCATAGAGTCCGTGGAAACATATCCCGTACCCTTCCCCGGTGAGCCCGGGGTGAAGATAAATACCCCATGCAGTCCGGAATTTATCCGCAGCGTTACAATCGACACCTTTGGCGCGGAATACGGTGAGCCTGAAAAGCTCACCGGCATTGAAAAACCCCTTTTCTGGGGAACGGTTTACGGTGGCTGATATGGGCGAGATAATCAATTTTTCCGATTTTGCCGAACTTCCCGACATTTACGAAATGAGCAGGGAGGAGCTGATTGAGCTGCTTTCTCGGGTGAAAGAGAAAATAGCCAGGCTGGACGAAAAAGAGCCTAAAAATATGCTCAGCGAAAAGTATGAGCTTTGGGCCGACGAGCACGAAGAACTTGAGGACATAGCTGATGAAATCATGGATCTGCTGGATGAAATGGGTGACTGAATGGTTCGTGAAATAATGAAAGACGAGGCGTTTTTGGCACTTAAGTCTGAAAACGCCACCCCTGCTGACCTTGAAATTGCCGCCGATCTGCTGGAAACGCTGAAATTCCACAAGGAAGGCTGCGTTGGCATGGCGGCCAATATGATCGGTGTGTCAAAGCGTATTATTGCTTTTGATAACGCCGGAGAATATATGGTTATGTTCAATCCGGAGATCGTGAAAAAATCCGATCCCTACAGGGCGGAGGAGGGATGCCTGTCCCTTGCGGGCACCCGCCCCGCTAAGCGGTACAAAAGCATCAAGGTGCAGTATCAGAACGAAAAATTTCAGACCCGCCTGAAAACCTTTACCGGCTTTAGCGCCCAGATAATCCAGCACGAGATCGATCACTGCGACGGCATAATAATTTAAGGAGACGATATGAAAAAACTTAAATTTTTTATCCCGGCACTGGCGCTGACGATGCTTTTTGCCGGCTGTGGTCAGGTGCAGGAGGAAACGCCGGCTCAGCCTCAGGCGCCGGCGTATTACGTGTCCATCACTGCCGAAGAGGCAAAGAAGCTTATGGACAGCGCCGAAGACTATGTTATTGTCGATGTGCGTACACAGAGCGAGTATGACGAGGGGCATATCCCCGGTGCCGTGCTTATCCCGGATACGGAAATAGCACGGCGGGCGGAGGAAGAACTGCCCGATAAAGGCCAGCTTATACTTGTATACTGCCGCAGCGGACGCCGCAGTAAGCTTGCAGCCGACGCTCTGGCTCAGATTGGTTATACCAATATCAAGGAGTTTGGCGGCATCATAGACTGGCCTTATGAAATCGAAAAATAAAAGAAGACCCCCGGGCGATTTGCCCGGGGGCTTCGTTTAAAAATCCAGCGGATAGTTCCAGCCAAGCTGCCGCAGAGCCGCCAGCGCGTCGCTTGTGGCGATGATGCGTCCGTCTGCCAGTTGAAAGGCAAAGGCAGTCATATCCTCGGAAATGTAAATGCTGCTTTCCGGAACGGCCTTGCTGTTTTCTATCCAGAGTTCGCCGGTTACATAGTATTCAAGCCCGTGCAGTCCGTCGCCGTAGGCGTTGCGATAAACCGCGGCTTTCACGTAATCCCGGGTGGTTTTTTCAATGGCTTCCACGGCAAAGCGACCCCAGAAATTTTTGTCTTTAAGACGGGAAACACTGCCGTCGATTATAACGCTCGTGTCCTCTGTTCTGACGCCGTCGATATAAACCCCGGCGGGAATTTCCAGATAAATCTCCTCTCTGAAAGCGCCGCTGTGATCCAAAATCGCAAACATTACATAGCAGAACATTATTGCGATTACGATGCCGCCGAGCACCTGCCCGATGCGCATCCAAAGCCGGTGCTTTACGTGTTCGCCGATGGAAGAGATTGCCCGGCGTACGTTTTTTTCCGTTGGCAGCTCCGACCGCTCGCCGGATATAAGCTCCACCACAGACAAACCAAGCGTATCCGCCAGAGCCTCCAGTAAACCCACATCGGGAAATCCCGCGCCCCGTTCCCATTTGCTTACCGTCCTGTCGGAAACGTGCAGCAGCTCTGCCAGCTGTTTCTGGGTAAACCCCTTTTCTTTTCTTAACTCGGCAATCAGCGCGCCGGTTTTGCTTTTGTCCATACGGTCCTCCGTAAATTTTGTAGTTTTATTTTACCAAAACAGGCGGTGCAGCACAACAAACGAAAAGTAGAATTAAAAAACCGCCGGTTTAAACCGGCGGTTTCGCTTATTTGCGTTTTTTCTTTCGAACTTTTCGTACCACGGCGCGGATGATAAGAACAATGACCACAATAAGGATAATGATAACAGCCAGAACGATAAGGGTAATGAAGTTTGCGCCCTTAAGGAGCTTGACAGGGTTCCAGCTGGGCTGTGCCACCTTGCGGCCCTCGGGGCCTGCGTAGCGCTGGTCCATGGTGCCCATATCTTCAATGTAGGAGGCAAGGGCATACCATTCTTTTATCTCTCTGCCGTTTTGGTCGTGAATAATATAGCTTTCAAGGTCAGCCGTATCGATTTCATTTCCGTTTGCGTCACGGGGAGCGATGTTCAGAATACCAAAGGTTTTGCCCTCGACTGCGCCCAGCATCTGTCCGCAGTAAAGGCCAGTGACAACTCTGTAGAGTTTGTCGTTTTCAATCTCTGCCAGAGTGCCGTCGGGCAGAACCTGCGCGCAGTCTGTGACCTTGTTGAAAATCATCCGGTTGGGGTTGTATTCAAAGGTCATGCCGGTGAAATACAGCTGAGCCGCACTCATAATGGAGGTGACGGAAGCGTCCACCTCAAAAGCGTTTTTCAGATCCTCACCGGTGATGTAGACGGAGATGAGGGGATAACCCGGCACCCCGTCGGCGCCGATGCCAAGGGAGGACACGTTGAATACGTCGGAAACGGTGATATCGCCCACGGCGAAGGATTCGCGGATAACGCCGTTTGCGGTAAGAGCGAAGTCCACGGGGACATAGCTGTCGCCCTCGGCCTGCTGTACCGCCCACAGGTAGGAGTCGGCGATCAGATTGCCCAGAGTGGCCTCCTTGTGCTCATTAAGCTGAGAGAGACTGTCAAACTCGTAGGGATTGTAGCCGATGACCTGGTCGTAGTCGGTGTATCCGAATTGAGAAAGATAGCTTTCTGCAACAAGATCCTTGTAACCGTCAATGCGTTCGGCCAGTTCTTTGTCCTCTGCAACGCTGCTGTCGATGGCAATCAGCTCGTAGTCCGCCAGAGTGAGACTGTCCCCGCTCATGTCGAGGGTAATGACGCCCAGATTTTTGCTGTATTCACCGCAGGATACGATATAAGTGTCGTTAACCTTTATGGGTTGGTCAAGAGTGGTGTGGGTGTGTCCGGAAACGATAACATCGATGCCGTCAACCTTTTCGGCAAGTATCTCATCCTCGGAGGTTTTGGGATTATCCGTGGTGCCGCTGTGGGACAGGCAGACAATGACCCTGGGGCCATCCACCTCGGCCTGGATTTTTGCAACCACTTCCTTGGCGGTTTCGACAGGATCCTGGAGAATCATACCGGACATGGGCGCGCAGTCGTCCGCGTCATGGCCGAATATGCCAAAAACGGCAAAATTCACGCCTCCACGCTCTATCACGGTGTATTCCTTCACTCCGTAGCGCTCAAAAGCGTCCCACACTGCCTGAGAGTCCGCACCGTAGCCTTCCTGTCCCTGAAGGGGAGGAAAGTAGTTTGCCTCGACTATCTGAGGCAGAGGCTCTCCGCTGTCAAGGGCGGCGTTGAGCATATCCGCCAGACCCTGGGCGCGGTAGTCGTACTCGTGGTTGCCGAAGGTGGTTACGTCGTAGCCCGTGGCGCCCATGATGCGAAGCTCCGTGGCGTCGGTGGAGAATGCGGTCTGAAAAAGAGTACCCATTGCGATGTCGCCGCCGTCCACCAGAAGTGCGTCGGGGTGAAGAGCCTTCTGCCCGTCAATTACGGTTTTGAGTTTTGCGTAGCCGCCGTAGGAGGCGCCGCTTTCGTCCGTGGCGCTCATAAGATGGGAGTGCATGTCGTGGGTGAAAAGGATGGTGGCCTGCCGGCCGCCTTCCGGTGCGGCCATGGCGGGACAGAAAGCGCTTACGGCAATGAGCAGCGCCATCAGCAGACCGAAAAATCTGACTTTTTTCATAGCAAACTTCCTTTACTTACAAAGTCTGATAAGGTTTTTGTAAAAATCCACCGCACCGGGCAGGCAATTGATTTCGATGTTTTCATTAAGGCCATGCATGCCCTTCATCTGTTCCGGGCCGTATATGACCGGCGCAAAACGAATGCAGTTGGGACAAATATCCTGCCAGAAACTGCAGTCCGTTGCCCCTGTCATAACATAGGGACTGTAAGCCAGACCGGGGAAAGTGGTTTCAATGGCGGATATAACCTGCTTCCAGGCGTCACCGCCGGTGTCCACAGGGGCGGTGAAGTCGCTGGCGTGGAGCACTTCGGTTTCAAGACCGAATTTTGCCGCCTCTTTTTTGATTATTTCAAGACTTTCGTTCATTCCCTGATGGGGAATAAAACGCATGTTGGCCCACACCGCAGCCTCCTGGGGCAGTACGTTGCATGCGTCAGAGCCGGACTGCATGGTAAATGCGATGGTGGTTTTAAGCATGGCGCCGGCCTGGTTTGATACCATGGGCATAACCACTTTCAGCAGTGGTCCGAACAGCCACAGATTTCCGAAAAGCAGCCTCAGCGCAAAGGGGGCGTAAGGTGCCAGCGCGGAGAACATAGCAGC
The DNA here is from genome assembly GCA_017439805.1 of Oscillospiraceae bacterium. Lineage (GTDB taxonomy): Bacteria > Bacillota > Clostridia > Oscillospirales > Oscillospiraceae > RGIG3171. Next base: position 13,944 of record JAFSIK010000012.1, on the reverse strand, counting down.
CACTTCCGGGGATATTTTCTTTTTGAAGGGACTGCGTTTTTCAACGGAAGCAACAAAGGCGGAAAGCCTTGCGATGGGAGAATTTTTGGGAGGAGTGCTGGCGTGACCGCCGGTGGAGCGGGCGGTGAATTTTACATCACCTTTGCCTTTTTCAAAAATGCCCACCATGGCGTAATTGCCCTTGATGCCGCCGATTGGCTCGGAAATAATGCCGCCGCCCTCATCGCAGACAAGAAAGGGCGTCACACCCCGGCGGCGAAGCTCAGCCACCAGCATTCCGGCGCCGGGACCTGCGAATTCCTCCGTGCAGGAGGAGGCGAGGTAAACGTCCTGTTCCGGGACGTATCCTTTTTCCAGCAGTTCCTCGCAGGCCTGGAAAAATGCCATAAGGGAGGCCTTGGTGTCAGAGGCGCCCCGCCCCCATACCTTGCCGTCTGCAATATCCCCGGAGAAGGGTTCGTGTAACCACTGACCCTCGGCGGGAACCACATCCTGATGACTCATCAGCACCACGGGACGCAGGCTGCTTTTGCCCTTCCAGTAAAACAGAAGGTTTCCGTCCAGCTGAGTCTTTTCAAGATGCTTGTGTACCAGAGGGAAGAGCTCCTCCAGTTGACGGTGGAAAGCGAGAAATTTTTCCTGCACAGGCTGCGCGGGATTTGAAACGGTATCGCACCGTATCATGGCGGAGAGCTTTTTTGCATAAAGCTCCTGTCGCTCTTTTTCCGGTGCGGGCACATAGTCAGACACCTTTTTGGGCCGCAGCAGGGTGCGCAGCACCGCGATTATCAGCAAAACAACGATTATAGCGATAATTATCAATATCGCCCAGCCAACATATCTCATTACTGAGCTCCTTTTTGATTCTTGCGGTAACGCATGTATGCAATGCCGATGGCGATGGCACCGCTGGGGATTATCATAAAGCTGGTGGAGCCGGTGAGAGAGGGAACAAGAATAAACAGTACGCTCATGACCAGCAGAGGCCAGATGGCGGTTTTCATATTCTTGCGGTAATATTTATATGCCATTGCGCCGAACAGAGCGGGTACCACATTGTCGAATGCAGGCTGCAGAGCGGGGGTCTGGAGCACGGGCTGCAGGGGGATAAGCAGCACCACACCCACGGCAAGCACCAGAATGGTCACAAGAGAGGCGGTGGCAATGGAAAGGGTGGAGATAATCTCGTTTTCGGGGGTGCCGGATTTAGCGCCAACGATGTCACGGGCGTTGACGGCACAGGGGATTTTCATGTTGATGAGGTTGCCGGTGATAAAGGCCAGATAGCCGCCGCCGGCGCCAAGCATGGGGGTGTAGATGAGATATTCCGCGATGCAGCTTACAAACCACACTATGCCGATGGCCAGAAAACCCTTGCCGAAGGCCGCCATGTTGGGCATGGCACCCAGCACCGCGCCCATAACGAAGGGGGCGGCGATGAGCATTACCAGAGTAATTATGCTGGCAAGCCTGCCGTAGAAATGGGTGCGGTTATTGTATTTTTCAAACTGCAGATTCTTTTCCTGTTCGTTCATTTCCGCACCTCCTTAAATAAATTTGCCAAGAGCCACAGCTGCGGCCATTGCAACAATCATACTGCCGGCGATGGAGAAGTTTTCAACCCATGCGGCGTTTTTCTTTTCAGCCAGCCAGATGAAAACAGCCATCACGATTCCCGCCACTATTACCACCGCGATGGGCAGCCAGCTGCCGGTAAAGGTGAACAGTCCGTTTCCGGATACCAGACTTCCTATGTAACTGCCGATATATGCGGAAACAAGGCCGATGAACATTGCGGTCATAGCGGTGTCGCCGAATCCCATTGCGCCGCCGTTGCCGCCGCCTTTTTTGGGGGAGGACAGGCGCTTTAAGTAGCGCTTGTTTGCGAAAACGGAAAATACCATGCCCCACATGATACACACGCTCATAAGAAGAGCAATGGTAGTAAAGGCTTCGGCGGTCATGAAGGTGCCGCTGAGACCGGGCAGTCCCACCGCCTCCGCGGCGGCCTCGGCTACCTGAGTCTCGTAGTGCAGAGCGCCGATGACGGAAAGTCTAAGCCAGGGAAGGGGGGTACCCAAACTTCCGGAAAGAGCGATAACACCCAGAAGTATTCCAATGCTGGGAAGGATGGCAAAGGTTGCGCTGGAGGTAACCGCGCGCTTCATTTTTGTGGTATCCATTCCGATTGCTTTGCCGGCGCGGTAGGCACGTACCATAAAAAATACGCACACTATGGCGACGAAGAAAATTATTATGCCGCAGATAAGAAATATCGCGGGACGGTTAAGTTGTGAGATTATGGACATGTTTTTATCCTCCCGATAAAGGTTCAATGGGAATTCTAACATATTAAATATAATATTTCCATTATTTTTGGCTCGAAAAGCAGGAAATACTGTGTTTTTCGCGCTGAATTTACAAAAACGCCCGTTTCGGTTACGGAAACGGGGCAGAGGAGAGAAAGTCAGCTGTATACAAAACAAAAAATCTTGTGATATAATCAGAAAAAACATCAGGGAGAATGATATGGATATTCACGAAGCCGTACACGCCCGCCACGCGGTGCGAAAATTTCTGCCCCATAAAATCGAGGGCGGTACTCTGACGCTGCTCAATGAGGAAATAGAGCGCTGCCGAAAGGAAAGCGGCCTTAATATTAACCTTGCCCTGCAGAGCCCCCAGGCGTTCGGAAATTTTACAGACCATTACGGTTTTTTCTCCGGCGTGCAAAATTACATAGCTCTGGGCGGAGCGGATTCTCCCGACCTTGAGGAAAAGGTGGGTTACTGGGGCGAGCAGATAGTGCTCAAGGCTCAGATGATAGGTCTTTCCACCTGCTGGGTGGGACAGAGCTATTCCCGCCGCAAAACGAAAATAAGTCTTGCCCCCGGTGAAAAGCTGGTCTGCGTTATCCCCATTGGCTACGGCGCCACCCGCGGTGTGCCTCATAAGAGCCGTCCCATGGCAAAACTCTGCCGCTGTGACGGGCAGATGCCGGATTGGTTCCGCCGTGGAATGGAATACGTTATGCTGGCGCCCAGCGGGCTCAATCAGCAGAATGTTCTGTTTGTACTTGGCGGAGGTAACCGGGTCTTTGCTCAGGGTACCGGCGGATTTTTCGCACAGGTGGATCTGGGAATAGCCAAATTCCATTTCGAACTGGGTGCCGGGAAAGATAATTTCGTCTGGGGCTGAAATCGTTACAAAATAGACAATGAATTTGTGATGAGATTAATGATTTTTCCATGCTTTTGGTGTATTATATAATCATAAAAATAAAGGAGAACCAGTATGAGACTTAAAGATAAGGTTGCTATTGTTACCGGCGGCAGCCGCGGTATAGGTTTTGCCACCGTTAAAAAATTCCTTGAAGAGGGCGCCGCCGTGGTCCTCTGTGCCAGCCGCCAGGAAACCGCCGACAAGGCTGTGGCACAGCTGAAAGAGCTTATTCCCGGGGCAAAGGTCGAGGGCATCTGCCCCCAGCTTTCAAAACTTGAAAGCGTCAAAGAGGCCTTTGAGCAGGTAGCCGAAAAGTACGGCCGCATCGACATTCTGGTAAACAATGCCGGCACTTCCGAGAGCACCCCCTTTGCGTCCTACACCGAGGAGCTTTTCGATAAGGTCATGGACCTGAACGTAAAGGCGCTGTTCAACTGCTCCCGCGCGGTTGTTGACATTATGACCGCTCAGGGAAGCGGTGTTATCCTCAATACATCTTCTATGGTCAGCATTTACGCCCAGCCCGCAGGCATGGCTTATCCCACATCCAAATTTGCCGTAAACGGTATGACCCGGTCTCTCGCCCGGGAACTTGGCCCCAAGGGTATCCGCGTAAACGCCGTGGCTCCCGGCATCACCGAAACCGATATGATGAAGGCTGTGCCCGAGGAAGTAATCAAACCCCTCATCGCGCAGGTACCCCTTGGACGCCTTGGTCAGCCGGAGGATATTGCAAATGCCTTTGCGTTCCTTGCATCCGATGAGGCATCTTACATTTCCGGCGTGGTTTTAAGTGTTGACGGTCTTGCCAGAAGCTGATAAAACGTAATTTGCCGGCGGCCGCAGTGCCGCCGGCTTTATGTTTTTTGTTGAATAACCAGACTGTATTTGATATAATAATTATGTTGAAAATCCCGGCGGAAACACCGCCTTTTAAAACCCGAAAGGAGAATGAATATGGGACTTATAAAAGCGGCTCTCGGCTCTGTTGGCGGTACTCTTGCCGACCAGTGGAAAGAGTATTTTTACTGTGAAGCCATGGAGGCGGACGTCCTTGCGGTAAAGGGCGAAAAGCGTGTGTCCAAACGCTCCGGTAACCGCCAGGCCAGTGACAATATCATCTCCACCGGTTCCGTCATCGCCGTGGCCGACGGCCAGTGCATGATGATCGTTGAACAGGGAAAGATCGTGGACATCTGCGCCGAACCCGGCGAATATACCTACAACGCCTCCACCGAGCCCTCGATTTTTGTGGGCAAGCTGGGCGAAAGCGTGAAAGAAATGTTCAAGACCATGGGCAAGCGCTTTACCTTCGGCGGCGAGCCTGCCAAGGACCAGAGAGTTTATTATTTCAACACCAAAGAGCTCATCGGCAACAAATACGGCACTCCCTCCCCTGTGCCTTTCCGCGTGGTGGACGCCAATGTTGGCCTGGATATGGATATCTCCATCCGCTGCTTCGGCGAATACAGCTATCACATCTCCAACCCCATGCTCTTTTACACAAATATCTGCGGCAATGTGGAACAGGCCTATACCCGCGACAGTCTGGACGGTCAGCTGAAAACCGAACTTCTCACCGCCCTGCAGCCCGCCTTTGCCAGAATTTCCGCCATGGGTATCCGCTACAGCGCCCTGCCCGGACACACTATGGAGCTTGCGGAGGCACTCAACGAGGTGCTCAGCTCCAAGTGGCGTGACCTGCGCGGCATTGAGATCGTTTCTTTCGGCGTTTCCAGCGTAAAGGCCGATGAAGAAGACGAGAAGATGATCAAGGAACTCCAGCGCAACGCTGCCTTCCGCAATCCCACCATGGCTGCCGCCCATATGGTCGGCGCTCAGGCCGATGCGATGAAGGCTGCCGCCGCCAACGAGGGCGCGGGAGCAATGGGAGCCTTTGTGGGAATGGGCATGGCCGGACAGGCCGGCGGCGTCAATGCCCAGAGCCTTTTCCAGATGGGTCAGCAGTCCGCCCCTGCGGCGCCTGCCGGCAGCTGGCAATGCTCCTGCGGCGCCGTTGTCAACGGAAACTTCTGCACCGAGTGCGGCGCGAAGAAACCCACCTCCGGCTGGCAGTGCTCCTGCGGCGCTGTCAACAAGGGCAAATTCTGCTCCGAGTGTGGCGCAAAGAAACCCGCCGGCGCGCTGCAGTATAAATGCGACAAATGCGGTTGGGAACCCGAAGAGGGCGCTGCACCCCCTAAGTTCTGCCCCGAATGCGGCGACGCATTTGACGCAGATGATGTAAAATAACCAACCCGGCGGCGCGCCCGACGGGTGCGCCGCTTCCTCAAAGAAGGAGGAAGAAATGGCAACAAACGTAACCAACCACAAATGTCCCGCCTGTACCGGACCTCTGCACTTTGCCGGGGAAAGCGGCAGGCTTGAATGTGAATATTGCGGCAGCACCTACGACGTTTCCTATATTGAGGACCTTTACTCCGAAAAGGAGCAGGCCGCCGCAGAAGAATTTCATGAAAGCGCCGACGGCAGCTGGAAGGAACAGACCCGCGAGGTTTTTGGTGACGAGGTTGTTTGTTACAGCTGTCCCAGCTGCGGCGCGGAACTTATCTGCGACGAAAATACCGCCGCCACCCAATGCCCTTACTGCGGCAACCCCACCATCGTCCCCGCCAAGCTCAGCGGCGTGCTGAAGCCGGACTATGTTATCCCTTTCAAGCTCTCGAAGGACGACGCCGTGGCGGCGCTGAAAAATTTCTACAAAAAGAAACTTTTCCTGCCACGGGCGTTTTCAAAGGACAATAAAATCGCCGAAGTGCAGGGAGTATACGTGCCGTTCTGGCTGTTCAGCGGTACCGCCGAAGCTGATGTGACATTTCAGGCTACCCGCGTCCATACCCACACCGCGGGCAAACAGCGCATTACCGTCACCAACCATTTCCGCGTTCGCAGAGCCGGTACGGTGACTTTTGACCGCATACCCGTTGACGCCTGTAAAAAAATGCCCGATGAGCATATGGACTCCATTGAACCCTTTGATTATCGGGAGCTGAAGCCTTTTTCCACCGCCTATCTGCCCGGCTTTCTGGCGGATAAGTTCGACGTGGATGCCCAGACCTGCTCGGAAAGAGCTGACAGCCGTGCCATTCAGACCGCCTACGACACCATGGCGGCCAGCGCCGTTGGCTATACCACCTGCGTGCCGATACACAAAAATATCCGCGTGAAAAGGGGAGAGGTCAGCTACGCCATGCTGCCTGTGTGGATGCTGGGCACCACATGGAAGGGCAAAAACTATCTTTTCGCCATGAACGGTCAGACGGGAAAGCTTGTGGGCAGCCTGCCTGTGTCCAAGGGGAAGTTTGCGGCCTGGTTTGCCGGCATTGCGGTAGTCCTTGGAGTTGTCCTTGGATTTATCCTGCTGTGAGGAGGGCTGAATATGAAAAAGAAACTTTTTACTGCCCTTCTTGCGGTTGTTGTGATGCTTACCGTGACCGTGCCTGCCATGGCGGCGGAAACCGTGTACGATATGGCTGGAATTCTGGATGAAACCCAGGTGACGGACCTTGCGTATATGGCCTTGCAGCAGGAAAACGAGGACGCCTGCGGTATCTATATCATCACAAACCACAAAACCTCCGGCGACGTCTACGAATATGCCAGGGAGCTTTACGTGCAGTATGACCTTGGCTACGGGGAAACAAAGGATGGCGTGCTACTGTATCTTTCCATGTCAGAAAGAGAATACGCGCTTTTGACTTTTGGCCAGTACGCAAACAGCGTCTTTCCTCACTATGTTCTTGACGCGGTCAGCGAAACTTTTCTTGATGATTTCGCTTCCGATGACTGGTATTCCGGCTTTTCTGATTACATCATAACCTGCCGGGAGTATCTTGTAAGCGGCCCTGCGGCAGCACCTTCACCGGATTACGAATACAACTACAACGACACTTATTACGATTACACCGTCTATGACCCGGGTCCCGGAGCGGGCGCTGTGGCGGCGGTTATAATCATTCCTCTGGCGGCGGCGCTGATATTCTGTCTTGTGATAAAGCGCAGAATGAACACTGCCCGGGCCAGAAATGAGGCCGGGGGATATGTAATCCAGAACGGCGTGGATATCCGCGTAAGACAGGACATTTTCACCCACTCCACCCGCCATGTGCAGCAGATAAACTCCGGCTCCGGCGGAGGCGGCGGAGGCCGCAGCTTTGGCGCAGGGGGAGGCTTTTCCGGCAAAAGCGGAAGATTTTAAATAAAAAAGACCCCCATCGGGGGTCTTTTTCATATTGTTTTCAAATATTCCGCCAGCCGGTCAAAGTCTCCGTGAGGATAAGGGGAAATATCCCTGTTTTCCTTGTTTATAAGGCAACCGGTGAGCAGGAAAACCTTCATGCCCAGCTTTTCTGCGGCGGTATCCTCCGTGGCGTCGTTGCCGACCATCAGACACTCTTCAGCGTCGCAGCCGATTTTATCGAGAATTTCCTGATAATACTCCGGATTCGGCTTGCAGCGGCGGGAGTTATCATAGGTGGTATAAAGCTCGAAATCCTCCGGCTGCAGCCCGGCCCAGCGGATGCGCGCCTGCGTAGCGGTGGAGGGGAAAATGGGATTAGTGGCAAGGACAACCCGGAAGCCATTTTCTTTAAGCCAATAAACGATTTTTGCCGCTCTGGGGTCATGGCCGCAGACGTGACGCACGTTTTCAAAATCTCCGGTATAGAATTTGTCGCAGAGGTCAATGTCGCTTCGGGGCCTGTTGGGATAAACGGAGAAAAAAGCCTCCCAGAAGACTTCACGGTTGAGTTTGTCGCTGCGGTTTTTTACCATGGCGGCGGTTCCGGACCAGATGGCCTTGAACAGCGCATCGGGTTTGTACCCCTCGGGGGCGAGCTGTATAGCAAGCCTTCTGAAATAATCGTTTACAAAAACATCCTGATCCATTGGCAGTAAAGTGCCGTCAAGGTCAAAAAAAACGGTGGTAATCTTCATTATTACTCCTTTTCCGTGGGGCGCTGCGTTCCTAAACACAGCCGGCATTTCATGTATTGACCAGGTGGAAATTATAGCAAGAATTTTAAAAAAAGTAAACAAAAAGTATTGACAGCAGCGGGGAGGGGATGCTATACTCAAACCACAGGAGTTAGAGGCATCTAACTTAACACAAGGCGTGCTCGCTCAATGACCCTCCATAATTCGGCGCAAAAGGGCACGCATCTTTCAAACCCATTGGTTAGACGACTCTAACTCCAGCCGGTCATAATAATACGAAAGGATAATTGCCATGTCAGAGCGAATGATAGTTCAGCACTGCTCGCCCACACTGGCGGGCATGAAAACGGGCAATCTGTTCCTTTGTCCATTTGAAAGCAACGAGGATATGCTCGGCTTTGTACGCAGGCTTAATAAAACGCTCTCCGAAAAGGGCCTGCGTGTACTGCCTCTGCGAAATGAAAACTGCCGTACGCTGATATATGTCTACCGTATGTCTCATCTCTCCAGAGACCTGCAGCATGACAAGGCACGCCAGATGCTCCTTGAAAGAGGGTATACCTGTGAAACCGCAGAACGATGTCTGGCTCAGTTAATCCGGCGTCTTTGTGAAAACGGCGAGTTTCCCCACGAGATTGGCCTTTTCCTTGGTTATCCGCCGGAAGATGTTAGCGGCTTCATTGAAAATAAAGCCTGCGGCTGCAAATATGTAGGCGAATGGAAAGTCTACGGCGATGCGGAGGCCGCCCGCATAAAATTTGACAGATTCAGAAAATGTACTCAGGCTTACAGACGCCAGTTTGAAAAAGGCAAGACCATCGAGTGCCTGGCGGTTGCCGGATAAACCCTTTGATTTTTACGGAAAGTAACGTCAGTTTTTTCTGTTTCCCCTTACTCCACCTCACCTCTACCAGAGAAGGACACCTGCTTATGCAAGTGTCCTTTTTTGGCGTTTATTGTTTGTTTTTTTAAAACAGAACGATATTAAATTGACTTGTTTAAAATAAGCGCCTGTAAAATGTTGACAAATTTGATTTAGTGGTTAAAAATAAGAGTGTAAGCTGCTATGGTGCAGAGAACGAGCAGCGAAATATTTATATTAAGTAACCGCTTTTAGGAAAGGTGGAGCGTATGAAAGTTGTCATTGTTGGCGGTGTCGCCGGTGGAGCTACCGCTGCGGCCCGAATCCGCAGACTGGACGAACAGGCTGAGATAGTGGTGTTCGAGCGCTCCGGCTATATTTCCTATGCAAACTGCGGACTGCCTTACTATATCGGCGATGTGATTACCGACCCGGATGAGCTGACGCTCCAGACTCCCGGCAGCTTTTATACCCGCTTCAGAGTGGATATGAGAGTGCACCATGAGGTCACCGCCGTAAACCCGGGCAGAAAAACCGTTTCCGTTAAAAATCTTGAAACAGGTCTGGAATTTGAAGAGAGCTACGACAAACTGCTTTTGTCCCCCGGCGCCAGGCCCACTCAGCCCCGGCTTCCCGGCGTGGGACTGGACAGGCTTTTTACCCTGCGTACAGTGGAGGACACATTCCGAATTAAAGAATATATAGAAACCCACCTTCCCAAATCCGCCGTTCTGGCAGGCGGCGGCTTCATCGGCCTTGAACTGGCGGAAAATCTGCGCCGGCTGGGTATGGAAGTCACAATAGTCCAGCGTCCGAAACAGCTTATGAATCCCTTCGACGCGGATATGGCTTCCTTTATCCACGCCGAAATGCGGCGACACGGTGTGAAGCTGGCCCTTGGCTATACGGTGGAGGGGTTTGAGGAAAAAAATGGCGGAGTTGACGTGCTGCTTAAGGATGAACCCTCTCTGCACGCGGACATGGTGGTTCTGGCCATTGGCGTTACCCCCGATACCGTGCTGGCAAAACAGGCGGGGCTCAAGCTGGGCATAAGGGACAGCATAATTGTAAACGACCGGATGGAGACCTCCTGTCCCGATATTTACGCCGTGGGCGATGCGGTGCAGGTCAAGCACAGTGTTACCGGTGAAAATGCTCTCATATCCCTTGCCGGTCCCGCAAACAAGCAGGGGCGTATAGCCGCGGACAACATCTGCGGCGGCAACAGCCGATTTTCGGGCAGCCAGGGAAGCTCCGTGATAAAAGTTTTCGACATGACCGCGGCGGTCACCGGCATAAATGAAACCAACGCGAAAAAGGCCGGCATCAACGCGGACACCGTCATTCTCTCGCCCATGAGCCACGCAGGTTATTACCCCGGCGGCAGGGTAATGACGATGAAGGTGGTTTTTGAAAAGGAAACCTACAGGCTTCTGGGAGCTCAGATAGTTGGCTACGAGGGTGTGGACAAGCGTATAGACGTGCTTGCCACCGCCATCGGCGCAGGCATGAAAGCAACCCGGCTTAAGGATCTTGACCTTGCCTATGCGCCGCCCTATTCATCCGCCAAGGATCCCGTGAATATGGCGGGATTTATCATCGACAATATCTCCAAAGGCTTTAAACAGTGGCATCTTGAGGATGCTGACAGCCTGCCCCGGGACGGCAGCGTGACCCTGCTGGATACCCGCACTGTTGGAGAATACCGCAGCGGTCATATTGACGGATTTAAGAATATTCCCGTCGATGAACTGCGGGAGCGCATTGACGAGGTGGAACCGGGAAAACCTGTCTACCTTATTTGCCAGAGCGGGCTGCGCAGTTATATTGCCGCACGCATACTTGAGGGATACGGATATAAGTGCTATAATTTTGCCGGAGGGTTCCGATTTTATGACGCGGTTAAAAATGACCGCTGTCTGATTGAAAGAGCGGCACCCTGCGGAATGGATAAGTAAAATAATACCAATGACGTAATCAAAGGAGCAAAATTATGAAAATCGCAGTAACCTATGAAAACGGACAAATTTTTCAGCATTTCGGTCACACCGAGCAGTTTAAGGTGTACGAGGTTCAGGATGGGAAAATCCTGTCCTCTCAGATAGTTGATACCAACGGCAGCGGCCACGGTGCTCTGGCCGGACTGCTGGGTGAAATGAAAGCGGAAGTTCTTATTTGCGGCGGTATCGGCGGCGGAGCGCAGATGGCTCTGGCGGCGGCCGGTATCAAGCTTTACGGCGGCGTATCCGGCGATGCCGACAAGGCGGTGGAAGCTCTGCTCTCCGGCGCTCTGGATTTTAACCCCAATGTCCGGTGCGACCATCACGAGCACCACGGAGAGGGGCACTCCTGCGGCAGTCACAGCTGCGGCAGCCACGGCCACGATTGTTCCGGTCACCACTGATTCGTGGGTTACAGAAAGGATTATTCTGTCAAATAAAAAATACTGCAAGGAGGTAAGGCGAAAAATGAAGCAAATGGTATGTTCCGTTTGCACCTTCACCTATGATGAGGCAAAAGGCATCCCGGAATCGGCAATTGCCCCCGGAACAAAGTGGGAACAGCTGCCGGAAGATTGGAAATGTCCATGGTGCGGTGCAGGCAAGGATGCGTTCAAGGAAAAGAAGGACCCTGCTGCTGCGAAAATCGGACAGCTGGAAAAACCTCATGTTGAAAAAGAGCTTTCTCCGATGGAAATGAGCATTATTTGCTCAAATCTTGCAAGAGGCTGTGAAAAACAGTATCTGCCCGAACAGTCTGAAGCGTTTACAAAACTGGCAGAATTTTTCAGAGGCAAGGCGGAGCCTGTAAAGGAAGTGGGCACCGATAAGCTTCTGGAACTGATTGAAAAAGACCTTGCTGTCGGATATCCCTACGGCAATGCGGTTGCGTCCGAAAAACCCGACAGGGGAGCCCTGCGATGCCAGGTCTGGAGCGAGAAAGTTACGCGGATGCTCCAGTCCCTTCTGACCCGCTATGAGGCTGAGGGAGATAAAATGCTGGAAAATACCGGCGTATTCGTGTGCACCATCTGCGGTTTTGTGTATCTGGGAAACTCCGCCCCAGCTCTGTGTCCCGTATGCAAGGTACCGGACTGGAAATTTGAAAAAATGGAAAGGAGGGCGTAAAAATGGCTGAAAAATACGCGGTCAGAAATCTTCGGCTTTGCACAAAGGACTGCCTGTGCCTGTACGTATGCCCTACCGGAGCCACCGATACCGAAAACAGCATTATTGATGTAAACAAATGCATCGGCTGCGGCGACTGTGCCGGAGCCTGCCCCTCTTCCGCGATTTCTATGATGCCAAAAGAACTTCCCGTGCAGCAGCCCAAGGAAGAAAAGGTGGTTGAGGCCCTGCGCGGCCTGCTCCAGAGCAAGGCGGAGGCCGAAAATATTGCGGCGCAGCTGCCCGATGTGCTCAGCGTGGCGGTGGAGAAATCCTCCCGCCTTATGGCGGAAGACCTGTGCCGTGAGGCAGGATTTATGCTCCCACAGAGCAGCAATACCCGTGAGTTTTTAATGTACATAAAAAATTATCCCGGCGTCCCTGTGGATATTGTGGAAAAATTGCTCAATACCATTGAATTTAACGAAAAAACGGAGGAAACCAAAATGGAAAAATGGAAATGCACCGTATGCGGCTACATTCACGAAGGCCCCATGACCGATGACTTCAAGTGCCCCGTATGCAAGCAGCCCGCCAGCGTCTTTGTGAAGATCGAGGAGGCGCCCGCCAAGAACCCCTATGCCGGAACCAAGACCGAAAAGAACCTGTGGGAGGCATTTGCCGGCGAATCCCAGGCCCGCAATAAGTACACTTACTTTGCTTCCGTTGCCAAAAAGGCCGGCTATGAGCAGATTGCCGCTCTCTTCCTGCAGACTGCGGACAATGAAAAAGAGCACGCCAAGCTGTGGTTCAAGGCTCTGGGAGAACTGGGCGATACCGCTGAAAATCTGCTGCACGCCGCCGAGGGCGAGAACTCCGAATGGACCGATATGTACGCACGTATGGCCCGTGAAGCCGATGAGGAAGGCTTCCACGACCTTGCCGAGCAGTTCCGCGGTGTTGCCGCTGTTGAAAAAGCTCACGAGGAGCGTTACCTGGCCCTGCTGAAAAACGTCAAGGAAGGCACCGTATTCAAGAAGGACGACATTCAGATCTGGGAGTGCCGCAACTGCGGCCACCTTGCCACCGGCGCCGAGGCTCCCCAGGTTTGCCCCGTATGCGCCCATCCTCTGGCATTCTTCGAAGTCCGCAAGGAAAACTATTAAAGACAATAAAAAACACCGCCATCCGGCGGTGTTTTTTCATGCAATCCCAATACTTAAATGCTGTTTTGCAGCCCCGCAAAACCCGAAAAAACGGCAGCTTTCTTTTGAAAGCTGCCGTTTTTTTGGTGGACCCGAGGAGATTCGAACACCCGACCCCCACAATGCGAATGTGGTGCGCTCCCATGGTGTTCGGTTTTTGCCCACGGGAAACATACGGGCATATGACTGGGATAATTAAAATTTCATCAAGCACTGAGCCTGCAAATATGGATAAACGCCATGTTTAGAGGCGCTTTTTCACGCATACTAAATGTAGCATTTAATGCTGTTGGTCAAATAGTAGTCAACATTTGTCAAGATTTACCCTATTCCACTAATCCGTATTTCACCTTGATACGATCCAGCTTTTCCAGCATTGGCTCTGCGGCAAACCACAGGACTAGCCATGTTGCGGCTGCGTGGACGCAGTCCATGGGGAACCCGGAAACGTAATAGGATATAACGATTTTCCAGTTGATCTCACCGGCCCACATAAGTGCAGAGGCAGAGTTCATAATACCGCCGTAGATGATGATGGCAGTCAAAGCGCCAAAGATGCAGAGGGAAATTCGGCTTCGACGCAGGAAACCTT
>JAFSIK010000011.1 GCA_017439805.1 Oscillospiraceae bacterium | reverse complement strand
GAAGCCTTGTTGGAGGCTGTGCAGGTTGGTAATACAGAGAATATGAGCACCGAGGAACAGCGTTGGTGTCAAATCGAGCGTTTTCTGAAAAAGAACGGAATAATCACCAATGCCGATGTGCGTGAAATGCTGGGGGTATCTGCAGCTACTGCGAACCGTATTCTGGCAAAAATGGCAGAAGAGGGCAGAATTCAGAAAATTCGTATTGGCAAGTCCTGGGGGTATCAATGAAAAAGTTGGAAGCATTAGTATTTGCATTCCGGAAGGCTATTGAACTGGCGAAAGATAATAACGAACCGGGTTGCTTTTTTAGAAAATTCCCAACTGGACAATGTGGGCATACCAGTGATATGTTGGCCCAGCTTCTTATCGACAATGGAATTGGTCCAGTGCGTTATATAAACGGAACTTATTACGGGGAAAACGGAAGTGTAATGCAAGCCCATACATGGCTTGTTGTTGAGAACTTGGTTATTGACATAACCGCAGATCAATTTCGATATCATGCAGAGCCCCTAACAAATAATATTCCAGTTTATATCGGTCCGATGAATAAGTACTATCAGTTGTTTGATACAACTCACGGCAGTGACCATGAGCATTTTGGATTGGAGCAGCAGTGGACTAATTATCACGAGCTGAAAATGTGGTACAAAACAATACTTAAGTACATGTAGTTGTGCCTCCCGTAAGTCAAAATACAAAAAAGATAGAATACACCACAAGAGATAAAGGAGGATACGAAATGGATGGCGAGTATAATCTTTATCGCAGCCAACTAAAAGGCTACCTCTTTGAAATAATTATTCTGGAACTTCTGAGAAAAAACAATTTCAGCGAAGTCCAAGCAGACAGAGAGCCAGATGATCGAGTTCGTGAACTTCGCCCTGGTTTTATTGAATTCAAAGGCCGTGGATGTTGGCACCAGATTGATTGCCCGTGTGATTACACTCAATTCATCCCGTTCATGTATCCGATTCGGATTTTAGGCGAGGTGAAGTACTATAAAAACCCCTTAGAAAAAAAGCATCTCCGCGAATATATTGGTGTTATAAAAGATATTCAAGAGAATTACTTTGTTGCAGATGGCGTAGATCCGCAGGAATTCTATCCGCGAAAGACGGAGATAGGAGTCTACTTTTCTGCGAGTGGTTTTCAGGATGAGGCAGAAAAGATTGCGTACGCACATGGCATTAAGACGATCTCATATGCAAATAATCCATTGATTGACAGGTTAAAAAATCTGATTGACGAACTCGAAAAGAACTACATATCCGTTCAGTGCCTAAAGGATCATACTTGGAACACATTTAGACAAGCATTTATCGAAGCCCTTCGATATCGCACTCCCATTGGATATCACCATTACATGGCAGATGGATGCGAAAATGTTATCGAACACATTCAGCATGCAATTGGCGCAATAAGCTCCAGCTTTATAGCGACTACCGCAACTGGTGTATTCCTTCACTTTGTGGGGAGTGAGCCTTTCCCTGACGAACTATTTGAGTTCTCAGATGAAGGTCGATGTCGCGTGTACTATAGTAATGACGACTTTAGGCACAGATCTTTTTGGTTAGAACTTGCAAAAGATGAACGGCGCAGGCGATTTTATTTTACTCCACCTGTATCCTTGGACCATGCTGCCGTTTTCGGAAGTGAAATTGTTCTTAATGAGAAAGAACGTGTTTTTCAAGCTTTGAGTGTCAACATACAAATAAATGGGATTTCCCGTAGTTTGACTCTGCACCTTGATGAAGGGTGGTTAAATGCAATCAGAGGTACGCTCTAATCTTAAGTAAAAACGCCCCAAAACAGACATTTGTATCAAATTATGTTAAAATAACCTCCGGAAATATGGTCTTAAAAGCAGTTTACAACAGAAAGGGGACTGGGACTCCTATGGAAGGTCAGATTAATTTTCAAACAGGTACATATACATTCCTCTTTGATGCAGACAATGATGCTTTTGGAGGTTATTATGGAACCCCTTGCGGAGAGATGCTTTTCGAAGCAGTTTTATCACGGCAACATCCGATCTGTACCAGAGTGTTTTCCAGGGACATGGTACTTGCTCAACATTGTCAGCAAATTACTGCGGTTAAAAAAACATCCGAGCATAACAGTGCGGCCTTTTGCATGGACGGTGACCTATACATTTCCTTGGTAACTGAATTGGTAAGTTCCATTAAAAACCGGGAAAATTTTATTGCTATTCCCGATTTTGCGTCGACAATAGGTCGACACAATATATTTCTAATTACACTTTCCAGTATTACCAATGCTGCATGGAAAGAAATTTGCAAAAAGCTGAAAGGAGAAACAGGTTTTGTGGCTTCTTTCCAGCTTGATATGGGGCATCCTCTCCATACAGATCTCTTTATCCACTATCTAATCCCACACGGCTTTTTATGTGGAGATGAACTGTTTCTGGTACACCATCCATTTCAAAGTGATGAAGATCAGCTTCCGTTTTGGCTACTGGATCAGCCCACAATTCAAGTTCGTTTCATAGATATGGAAGAGTTTGAGAAACGTTGTCCACAAATATCCGATGAAGATAACCTATCCATCGCGGGTATGCGGTATATGGAGCTAATTGAGAAGAAGGGTGAACCAAACCTGTATCAACGGCTGGCTATAGCGTTACTCCATAATGACGATATAGCAAATTGTGATTTTTCAATAACAGGCCCGTTTTCTTGGGAACAAATTAATATTCCTGAAAGCAAGCTTGTGAGATACGCGCTTAACACTGAACACGAAGGAAGTGGAAAATCAAAAGCGAAACTCTTCCAACAGCTTTTAAACATCACAAAGGACGATTGGCGTTACCTCGCTGCCCAGATTGAAAATGCTATTGAATGTGGTGCCTTACAAAATGTACGACAAACGGAGCATGGTGTGCAATTTCATATCGATATACCTATTAAGGGACTAAACGATGCGTCCCGAATAGTGCGTACAGCATGGATCATTCGGCAACCACAGCAGTGCTCTCTGGTTTCTGCATATATATTAGATAAATCGCAACAGAAAGAAACAGAAGGCACACAGCCTCTTATTGTACAGGATTCTGACCCAAAGCTTTTCTGTTCCGTGTTGTATGCTTATGCCAGTGGTGCTGGCGAACAAGCAGCAAAAAAATGCATCCCTACACCAATGTATATCCACGGATATGAGGAGCCGATCTTGGAAGGTGCTGCTGGCTTCGCATGGATTGTAATTCATGACGCAAGAAAACGCTTTCCTCGATGGCTGAAAAAACAACGCATTGGGCGTTTGGGGTATTACGGTGGATGGAACATTTATGTCAGAGGATACGGCCAATCTTTTGACCGGGCAAAGGCTTACGCTGATGCATTTGCAAAGGTTTTGCGTCAAAATGGAATTGAATGCCATGTGGAATCACGGTTAGATTAACATAGCCATAGTTGCTCTAACTGGTTGCAATTGTAGTTCCGTACTTTTATCACAATGTAACTACGGGTAACTTTCCAACCTTCACTGAGGTTACATTACCTTTAGGTTCTCGTGCCTCCGGCGTGCAGGTTCAAGTCCTGTCAGGCGCACCATCCGAAATATCTCTCAGCGTTTTACAGGAACGCTGAGAGATGTTTTTTAGGCAGTTATTTTTCGCATTTCCAATGAGATTGTTAGTGTATGGAAAAATTCAAAAATCGGACTGAAACGGTGAATATTTAACATTATACATTTATTTGCGTCGATTATGTGTCAAATAAAAAATGTCACGGTTAAAACCGTGACATTTTTGCGTTTAAACAGGTTCTCCGTCTTTAGGCATACGTCTAAGGTGTATCGACAGGAAAACTGAGGCCAGAATTATTGATACGGCGTCTGTTATGGGGCCGGCAAACAAAACGCCTCTTATTCCAAAGAAAATCGGGAATATCAGCAGCGCGGGCACAAGGAAAATTATCTGCCTGGACATAGACAAAACGATGCTGATAATAGGTTTGCCGATGGAGTTGAAGAAATTTGCGATAATGGGTTGAACAGCGTTGCCGAAGGTCAGCATAAGGAAAATACGGAAGAATTTCTCCGCAAATTCGTAATACAGCTCGCTGCCCGTGCCGAATATGGAAACTATCTGTCTGGGGAAGAGCTGAAAGCACAGGAAGAATACGAGAGAGATAACAATGCTTGCCCCAAGACCCTTTATAAGAGTTTCTCTTGTGCGGCTGTAATTTCTGTGTCCGAAGTTGTACCCGAATATGGGCTGACAACCCTGGGAAATGCCAACGGTAAAGCCCATCAGCAGAGTGTTGACCTTCATAATGACGCCCACAACTGCCAGAGGTATTTCCTTGCCGTATACGGAAAGCTCACCGTAATGAGTGAGGGTGTTGTTCATAACAATCTGCACGATTGTCATTGCAACGTGGGTAAGACAGGGTGCCAAACCGAGAGCCACTATCATTCTGAGAATTTTTCCGCTGGGGATAAAGGCTCTGCGGTCAAGCTCAACAGTTGCAAGTCTGGTTTTTATGATGTACGCCGCCGCCATTACCGCAGATACAACCTGCCCTATAACAGTGGCAAGCGCGGCACCCTTCATGCCCATTGCCAGAGGGAAAATAAAAATGGGGTCAAGGATGGTGTTGAGCACCGCTCCGGACAGAGTGCATATCATCGAGTATGCCGGACGGCCGTCGGAGCGAATAAGGTAGCTTGCACCGGTAGAGAAAATCACCAGCGGCAGACCGAAAACGGTGATGGAGGTGTAATCCCTTGCATAGGAGTAATTTTCAGAGGTGGCGCCAAAGGCCCACAGCAGTTTGGGCAGGAAAATACCGATAATTGCGGCGATAGCCACACCGAATACAATCAGAAAAAACAGGCCGTTACCGGCAATTCTGCGGGCTTCATCCCGCTGACCGGCGCCCTGCTTTAAATTAAAATTTGCCGCCGTGCCAATGCCTATCATCAATGCCAGAGCCGTGGTAATTGTTGTAACGGGGAAGGATACGTTGGTTGCGGCGTTGCCCAGCAGACCGACCCCCTGACCGATAAAAATCTGGTCTACTATGTTGTACAAAGAGCTTACCAGCAGACTTATGACCGCGGGCACGGCATATTTGAATATAAGTTTGCCCGTGGGCATAGTGCCCAGGGGATTTTCTGTTACTGCACTGCTCATCTGCAGACCTCCTTTTGAGATTTTCCGCGCTGACGGCGTATGTTCCTGCGCACGCGGTTGATGTGGCGCTCGAAATCGCCGCTGTTTATAAATTCCGCCAGCACGTATTGCTCAAAGGTGGGGACGGTGCATGAGTAAAAGCCGGTTTTTTGCCGGTAATTTTCAAGCAGACATTCCGGCAGCACCATATATCCCACCCTTATGGAGGGCGCGATGGTTTTGGAAAAAGTATTCATATATATTACCGGCCCGTCGGGAGCCAGGGAAAAAAGGGTGTCTTCAGACTTGGTGGAGGGAGAAAATTCGGAGGCAAAGTCGTCTTCGACTATAAAACCGTTTCGTTCTCTGGCCCAGGTTATATACTCTCTTCGCTTTGAGGCGGAGGCCGTTACGGCGCTGGGATAGCTGTCGAAAGGGGTTACATGGAGCACGGTTGCCCTTGTGCGGCGGAGAGCTTCGCTTCGAATACCGTCCGGCCCCATTTTAAGCATATCGCACTGAACACCGTTTGAAAGATATACGCTTTTTATCTGCTCATATGACGGGTCCTCAAGGGCGAATATCCTGTCACGGCCGAAAAGCCGCACGGCAAGGGAGTACAGGTACTCCGCGCCGGAGCCGATGAATACCTGAGAAGATTGCACCATTATGCCGCGGCTTCGGGCCAGATAGGCGGCAATGGCTTCGCGCAGTTCACGGCAGCCGTCATTGGGGGATTTTATCAAAATCCTGTCGCCGTAATCTGACAGCACACGACGCATGGTTTTTGCAAAAACGGTAAAAGGAAAGGTGTGGTCTGTACTGTGCCTCTGGACGGTGGGAGCGGAGACTCTGATGTCCGTTTGTACCACCGGCAGGCAGTCTTTTTCCCGGTAAATTACGAAATACCCGCTGCGTTCTCTGGCTTCTGCGTATCCCTCGTCACAAAGGATGTTGTAAGCGTGCTCGACGGTGATTACGCTGACACCGGACTGTTCGGCAAGAGTCCGCTTTGACGGAAGCCTTGAGCCATAGGGGTAAACTTTATCTATTATATTTTGACGGATGCGGCTGTAGAGCTGCAGATATGCAAATTTTTTTTTCATCTGGATATATCCGTTTCGTGCAAAATGTGTTTTCAGACAAGCTCAAATTTCATTATAATCCGCCTTTTTACGTAAGTAAAGCGCAAAAAACGAATTACTTTATTATTTGCAATCTGCCGTAAAAAAAGAAAATGTTGCAATTTTTGAGTTATTTCAGTATAATCAGCGTGTTTATTACAAAGATAAGAAGAAGGAAGGAATTTAAAATGTCTACCCCCGGCGTAAAAACTGCCAATCCCGGCCCTCTTGGCCTGATGGGTTTCGGCATGACCACCGTTCTGCTTAACCTGCATAACAGCGGCGTGCTGGATCTCTCCATCGTAATCGTTGCCATGGGCATCGCCCTGGGCGGCCTTGCTCAGATCATTGCCGGCATCCTTGAGTTCAAGCACGGCAACACTTTCGGCGGCACCGCTTTCACCGCCTACGGCACTTTCTGGTGGTCTCTGGTTTTCATCTGGGTCAATCCCTTTGCTGCAGCCGGCATTGCCGCTCCCGACGGAAACTCCATGGGCTTCTATATGCTTCTGTGGTGCATCTTCACTCTGTTTATGTTCATCGGCACCCTCAAGCACAACAGAGCTACCCAGGCTGTATTCCTGACCCTGACCGTTCTGTTCCTTATTCTGGCCATTGAGAAATTCACCGGCAGCCACGTTCTGTGCATCATCGCCGGCATCGAAGGCATCATCTGCGGCCTGTGCGCCATTTACTCCGCTGTTGGCCAGATCGTCAACGGTGAGTTCGGCAAGACCATCCTGCCCCTGTAAATACATAAAATTATCCCGGCGGAATTTCCGCCGGGATTTTTCTTTTTTATTTATCTCTGTCGTCATCAAATTCGTCATCTTCCAGATGAACGCGGATTTCGTCTTCGGATTCCTCTTCTTCAAGTTTTTTCATACGCTTTATCTTACGCTGTTCAAGCTTGAGCATAATAATATCTCTGAAAACAAAGTCGGAAATGGCGGCAAAGGGGATAGCCAGAAGCATTCCGAACACATCGAACATACGTCCCAATACAACCACGCAGATAAGTATCCACAGAGGAGAAACGCTGAGAGTATCGCCGAAGAGCTTGGGTTTGAGTATGTATCCGTCGCAGAACTGGAGCACGATGGTGAAAACGAGGAACCACAGCGCAAACCAGGGGTTGACCAGAACAAGTATGAAAGCACCGATTACGGCACCCACGATGGGGCCGTAAGTGGGGGCCAGATTTGTAACGCCTACAACGATGGAAATAAGAGGCACAAAAGGCATGCCGGCAATCAGCATGAATATGGCGTTTGCCACACCGATTATCAGCGCGTCCAGCAGGTTGTAGATGATGTAATGAACGAGGATTTTGTCGCAGCGGTACCAGAAATCGGAGATTTTTGCGTACTTTTTGTCAATGAAGAGAGCACGCAGCAGTCTGCGGATGCCGCTGTGGAGTCCGGATTTGTGGAGCATGAAGTAAACTGCCAGAATGATGCCGATGATAAGACTGAAAATTCCGCTGCCGATACCGGCGCCTTTTGTGAGAATTACGTCAAAATTGTCGGTGACGAGTCTTGGCAGCTTTTCAAGCAGCTCGGTGATTTTTTCCGTAATGCCTGTAAGGTCAATGTGTACCTGAGAGGCGCTGCTGCTGAGGGTTTCAAGCATGCCTGTCAGGGAGGCAACGTAGCCGCCGATGTTTGTTATCAGCGTAATAACGCTGTTTGCAAGAGGAGGTACAAGCACAATGATTACAACGACCAGAATTACCAGAACCACAACGAGAGTTATCAGAACCGACAGAGCATGAGCCAGCTTCTGCCGCTTCATTTTTCCGAATACCTTGCGCTGCAGGAAATTAACCAGAGGATTGAGAATATATGCGATGACCATACCGATGAGCACGGGGGACACAAAACGCACCAGAGCCTTTACACCCGCAAAAAGAACGTCAAGATGAGTCAGAAAAACCAACAGCGCCACTGCCGCACATGTGGCAATGGTGTATGGTACCCATCTTTTCTTTTTCCAGCGCTGGTTATTCAGCTTCATTTGCAGACTCCTTTGTACACCGGATTAGGCATATATGGAAATGTTGATTTATTTACTGAAGAATATTATAATCTATACAGTAAAATAATGCTATATTATGACGAAAAAAATATACATTTTTTTAACATGTAATATTATACATCACTTGGCAGGAAAAATGGGTAAATTTTTTATTAAGAATATTCGCCTTTTTCCGTGCATTTAATGTACCGGAGGCGAAGTGATGAAAAGGATTTTTGAAAAAACCGGCTTTATGATTTTATGTGCTCTTATAGCGTTTGGGGTACTTGCGTTCCTGCTTGGCAGTGCAGCTGAAACAAAGAGTGCTTTTGCGCCTTTTGAAGGCGGTACCGATATACTTATAATAGACCCGGGACACGGAATCCCCGACGGCGGCGCGGTCTCGGCGCAGGGAGCAATTGAGAGCGATATAAATCTGCAGATTGCGATGAAGCTGCGCGCCCTTTCCGGATTTTTCGGGGTTGAAACCATATTGACCCGACAGGACGAATACTCCATACATTCCCCGGAGGCGGTGACCATCCGCCAGCAGAAGGTATCCGACCTTAAAAACCGTGTCGCTCTTATAAACGGCGTTGACAACGCCTTTTTGGTAAGCATACACCAAAACAGCTACACAAACCCGAAATACAGCGGCGCCCAGGTGTTTTATGCAGACGATGAACTGTCAAAAGCTGCGGCGCAGCGCACCCAGGAAAATCTGCGTTTGTGCCTTGATGCCTCAAATGAGCGTACCGTTACCCCTGTGCCGGAAAGTGTGTATCTTTTCCAGAATATAAACTGCGGCGCCATACTTGTTGAGTGCGGTTTCATGTCAAACCCGGATGAGGCTGAATTGCTGCAGTCCGATACATACCAGAAAAAGATAGCCTGCGCAGTGCTGTCGGCTCTTTTGCAGAGCCCGGCAGGGCAGGGAAGTGAGGAAAGCTGATGAAAGCCAAGAAAATATTTTACTGCACCGAATGCGGGAACGAATTTGCCAAATGGTCGGGCCAGTGTCCCGCCTGCGGCAAGTGGAACACTCTGGCGGAGGGTGAGGCCGCCCCTGCGGTGTCCTCTAAAAAATCTTTCTCCGGCGCAAAAAGCGCCCGTGAGGGAAAGCCTGTAAAACTGGCAGAAATAGGCGGAGCGGACGAAATAAGGTTTTCCACCGGTATTGAGGAGCTTGACCGGGTTTTGGGCGGTGGAGCGGTAGTGGGCGCTCTGGTGCTTGTGGGCGGCGCTCCCGGTATCGGCAAATCCACTCTGCTGCTGCAGATGTGCATGCATATTGGACGCTTTGCGGATGTGCTCTACGTTACCGGTGAAGAAAGCGCAAACCAGCTTAAAATGCGTGCAAACCGTTTGAATGTAAAGGGTGACGGTCTGTCCGTTCTCCCGGAAACCAGCCTTGACGCGGTGCTTTCCGCCGTTGAAAAGACCGGACCGAATGTTGTTATCGTTGACTCAATTCAGACTCTCTACGACCCCGACGGTACCGGCGCTCCCGGCAGCGTCAGCCAGATCAAGGGCTGCACCATGGCTCTTATGAAGCTGGCCAAGGAAAACGGAATAACGGTTTTTGTGGTTGGCCATGTAAATAAAGACGGCGACATCGCCGGCCCCAAGATACTGGAGCATATGGTGGACTGTGTGCTGTATTTCGAGGGTGAGAGCCACACCCGCTACCGCATAATCCGGGCGGCAAAGAACCGTTTTGGCTCCACGAATGAAATAGGCGTCTTTGAAATGGAGGAAAAGGGGCTTCGAGAGGTACCCAATCCCTCGGAGACTTTGCTCAGCGGCAGACCTGTAAATGTGCCGGGTACCTGTGTTGCCTGCGTAATGGAGGGAACAAGACCTCTCCTTGCTGAGATTCAGGCTCTTGTCAGCCGCAGCGGAGCGGCCGTTACCCGACGGGTGGCGGACGGATTTGATTTTAACCGCCTGCTGCTGCTCCTGGCCGTGCTTGAAAAGCGGGGCGGCATGAATATAGGCTCCTGTGACGCCTACGTGAATGTTATCGGCGGCCTCCGTCTGGACGAGCCTGCGGCAGACCTGCCCGCGGTCATCGCATTGGCTTCCAGCATGAAGGACTGTCCGGTGGACAGCTCCATGGCGGCTCTGGGCGAAGTGGGACTTACAGGTGAGCTTCGCGCCGTGTCCTCCCTAAATCAGCGGCTGGCTGAAATCGCCCGTCTTGGCTTCAGACGGGTAATAATCCCCAAACAGGGCAGCGCCGGAATTGTGTTTCCCGAAGGTCTGGAGGTATTTCGGGCGAAAAATGTCCGCGAAGCAATCGAAGCCGCACTTACAAGATAAGAAAAATCCCCGGATTTACCGGGGATTTTTTTATTCGCATCCGCAGGGGGCGGGGCCTTCATAGCTTGAAGGGGGACTGAAATCCGCAACGGGGAATTCTATGCTTTCAAAAAGGTCGCAGGGCGAAGCGTCGCTGCAGGAATTGTCACATTCGCGCTCGGGCAGGGTAAAATCAAAGGCGGGGATAAGCAGCTGGCTGTCCCGCTCCAGACGGATGACGCTGAACTGGCCCAGAGTCACATAAATGTTTTTGCCGGTGGTGCTGAAATTGATTTCACCGCCGAAAACATCCAGCAGAGACTTGGGAATGTCGGGCGAACTGCCGCAGGGAAGGGCGGTGGCGCAGGTTTCCGTGGTACGGATGGACAGTACGATGGGATCCACCGCCTCAACCACGGCCACAGGGTTGTTGCTGCCGGGGAGCATCTGGGAGTCAAGCGCACCCTCCGCAGCATTTGAGGAAAACACCTTGGTGTTGCCCTCGCTGCCGAAAAGTATGGCGCGCTTTTCGAAAATTGCCAGCCCCTCTATCTGTCCGGGGCGGGCTACGCCGGTGTAGGCGTTTGCGGTTACACGGTAGAAGTACGTGGCATCCACAGTGTAAAATCCTTTGTTGAATGGCAGGCTTTCCACGTCTATGTAGACATACAGAAGCTCCGCGGCGGCGGATTTCAGGCTGAGAGCCTGGTCCGCCAAAGCCTGGCTGGCGGGTGTGAGATAAACTCTGAGATCTTCGATACAGTCCTTGTCACGGCATGAATCGTAGACTCTTCCGGTGTGTATGCTCACGGCCTCGGTAACGTCGTTGGCGTTGCAGATGGGGCCGGGCAGTACGGTTTCCGGCATTTTTATACCTCCTAAATTTTTATTGGCGGACGGCTCTTGGCCGTTTTTGCTGCCTTCTTTAACATTCTATGTAGATGGGCAAAAATAGTGCGGATTTGCTGGACAATACCGCTATATTGTGGTAAAATTATTCGATTAGATGGATAGATTGTGAAGTGATATGATGAAAGCCGACGTAATGGGCGCCAAATTCCACAGCCTTACTCTTTCAGAGGCTGTAAATGCCGGCGTAAGCCTTATCGGAACCGGCTGCCACAGAGTGGTCACACCCAACAGCGAGATAGTTTACGAGGCTCTGAAAAATCCGGAGCTTATGGAACTTATAAATACCTCTTCACTGGTGCTTCCGGACGGCATAGGCGTGGTTTACGCGTCAAAGATTCTTGGGTGCCCCGTAAAGCAGAAGGTAGCCGGCATTGATTTTGCCCAGGGGCTTATGGAGGCTCTGGCCGGTACGGACAAAACCTTCTATTTTCTCGGCAGCAAACCCGGCGTTGCCGATGGGGCAAAGGAAAAACTGCTGGAGAAATATCCCGGCCTGAATATTGTCGGTACCGCCGACGGATATTTCAAGGATGACGCCGCAGCAGCGGAAAAAATCCGTCAGACCGGCGCGGACGTGGTTTTTGTGTGTCTGGGCGCTCCGAAACAGGAGTTCTGGATTAAAAACCACGGCGAGGCTACCGGCGCGTCACTTCTTATCGGTCTGGGCGGATGTCTCGACGTTTTTTCCGGCAATGTAAACAGAGCGCCGGATATTATGATAAAACTGGGCCTTGAATGGCTTTACAGACTTTACAAGGAGCCTAAACGAATCGGACGTATGTGCCGCCTGCCCCTGTTCCTTTTCAAGGCGGTGGGAACAAGGCTCCGCGGAAAATAATTTATTGCAGGTGAGTATGGGTAAGCTAATCGTTATTGAGGGTACTGACGGCTGCGGAAAAACCACACAGCTGGCTCTTCTGGCAAAGGCTCTTGAACAGCGCGGCGAAAAATTCCGTCAGCTGGATTTTCCCCGCTATGAGGACCCCTCCGCGACACTTTTGAAAATGTATCTGGACGGAGCCTTCGGCACCGACCCGGAGGCGGTAAATCCCTACGCCGCGTCCACTTTCTTTGCAGTTGACCGCTACGCCTCCTACCACACCGACTGGAAGGACTACTACAAGTCCGGCGGTGTGCTGCTGAGCAACCGCTACACCACCTCCAACGCCACCCATCAGGGAGCGAAGCTCCCCCATGAGGAGCGGGAGAAGTTTTTCAAGTGGCTCTATGATTACGAATTCGATCTGTTGGGGATCCCGGCGCCGGATATGGTAATACTTCTGGACGTGCCCATCGCAATCACCGAAAAGCTGATGGCAGGCCGTCGTGAAGAAAACGGGGGAAAGTCCGATATCCACGAGGATGATCTGGGATATCTCAGACTCAGCCGTGAGAGCGCCCGCCACGCAGCCGAACTGCTGGGCTGGCAGGTGATTGACTGTACAGACGGTGAGGTCATGCGCCCCCAGGAGGAAATTCACGAGGATATTCTGAAACTGGTTTCCCCGCTTTTGGAGAAAGGTTGATTTTATGGTCTTTTTGCTTATCGGAAACGGATTTGAGGAAATCGAGGCCCTGACCTGCGTGGACGCATTCAGCCGCGCGGAGGTAAAGGTAACCATGCTCAGCGTTACCGGCGACAGGGAAGTGACCGGACGCTCCGGTATCACCGTTGTTACCGACGCTCCCATGGCGCAGGCCGATATTGAAAAGGCGGAAATGCTCATTTTGCCCGGCGGTGATGTGAACAGAAACGGCAATTACGGCAGCTGCGCCGCAGCGGAAGATTTTATCCGCCGCGCTTTTGCGGCAAAGGTGCCCGTGGCAGCCATCTGTGCCGCGCCCACTGTTCTCGACAGGCTTGAGCTTATAAACGGCAAGAGCTGTACCTGCTATCCATCCTGCAGCACAGACATAAAAAACGCCGTATACGCAGGGGAGATAAACGCAATGACGGACGGCGACCTTATTACCGGCAAAGCGCCCGGCGCCGCCGCGGATTTTGCTCTGACGGCACTTAAATACCTCAGAGGCGCCGAAGTCGCCGCTGAAGTAGCCGCCGATATGTATCATGATTTCAAAGGCTGATTTCAGAAAAGCCTGCCTGGCTGCCGGTCGGAGCACTACTTTCGCCGATGCCTCACTCTGGGCGGATCAGGTGGAAAAAATCGACGCATGGGAAAGCGCGAAAAGAATTTTCTGCTTTGTTTCTGCAATGCCCGGAGAGCCGGATACCGGCGAGATAATTTGCCGTGCTTTTACAGCAGGGAAGAAGGTCTGCGTTCCCCGGTGCTCAAAGGCCGGAAAAATGGACGCGGTGGAGATAGATTCACTTACCGACCTTGTCCCCGGAGCATATGGTATACCGGAGCCTCCCGCTCATTTTCCCGCTGCCGACAAAAACAGCATTGACCTTATTATCGTCCCCGGTCTGGCCTTTGACGAAAAGGGCGGCAGAATGGGACGGGGCGGCGGATACTATGACCGCTTTCTGAAAGATTATTCCGGCTTTACAGTTGGTCTTTGCCCCATTGGATGCAAGGTGGATGCCGTACCGCGCGACAGCTGGGATATGGCTGTGCATCAGGTGATTTTCCTGTAAAAAAGCCGCCAGAGGCGCGAAGGCCTCTGGCGTGGGCTGCGTCAGCAGCAGGGGTTGCAATTGGTTTCGCAGCCACAGGTATTGTTGCAGCAGGTGTTGTTGCCGCAGGAGAACAGCAGCAGGATTATGATAATGATCCAGATGCAGTTGCCGTTGCCAAGGAGA
Organism: Oscillospiraceae bacterium; assembly: GCA_017439805.1. Classification (GTDB taxonomy): domain Bacteria; phylum Bacillota; class Clostridia; order Oscillospirales; family Oscillospiraceae; genus RGIG3171. The sequence goes on along the minus strand of JAFSIK010000011.1, from coordinate 29,014 downwards.
TTATTAAAGCACATTTTTTTCACCTCGCTTTTTGCTGTCTGAGATATACTATGAGCGAGGCAACCCGAGTGTTACTTATACAGGAGGAAAGCAATGCCTCAGGATTTTGACCCCAGGGAAAACTTAACAGGCGAAAACAACGACCGATTTGACTCTCTTGATCTTGACCGTCTGTTGGACGGCCTGGACGCGGAGGAGTACGAATCCGGCGCCACCCAGAAATTTACCTCCACCGGGCACACACCTGAAATTATGGAGGAAGATTATCAGGAGGCTCCCGCAAAGGAGTCACACTCCGATCACGGGAAAAGACACCTGCATTCTGCCGGTGCAAAGCGCCGCAGACCGAGGCGCACAGGCTGTGCCGGCGCGATTCTTTACGCTGTGTTCGTTATTGCCCTGTCCTGCGTTCTGGCTACCGGCGCGTGGGTGGTTGCAAACGACGTTCTGGCGCTGTCAAAAGAAGATATGAAGGCCACGGTTGTCATTGACAAGGATGACTCGATTGACGATATTGCCGATAAACTCAAGGAAGCCGGTATTATCGAACAGAAAGCGGCCTTTAAATTCTACGCAAACTTTGCTGACGCGCAGGAGAAGATTGAGCCCGGTGAATACACCCTCAACAGTAACTCCGACTACTACGCCATCGTCAACGGACTGAGTACCCAGGAGGGACTTGGTGACGTTGTAAGACTGTCCTTCCCCGAAGGATTTACGCTGGATGAGATATTCCTGCGTCTGGAAGAAAACGAGATATGCACTGCCGAAAAGCTCCGCCAGACCGCGGCAACTTACAAATTTGATTATGCATTTCTTGAGGGGCTGCCCTACGGTGACTATCACCGTCTTGAAGGTTACCTTTTCCCGGATACCTACGATTTCTATGAAAACGAGTCTCCGGAGAGCGTTATAAGCCGCTTCCTGCGCAACTTCAACTCCAAGTATGGCGAGCAGCTGGTTGCGGCCACCGAGGCCCAGGGTTTCACCGTTCAGGAGGTAGTAATCATAGCCTCCATGATCGAAAAAGAAGCTGGCGGTCCCGACGAACGCACCTCTATCGCATCGGTAATATTTAACCGCCTTGACGCGGATATGCGTCTGCAGATTGATGCCACCGTAGTCTACGCATTGGGCGAGGATTATACCGGCACCATCAGTTATGAGGATCTTGAAGTTGACAGTCCCTATAACACCTATCAGAATTACGGCCTGCCTGCAGGTCCCATATGCAGCCCGGGACTCTCGTCCATCAAGGCTGCCATAACACCAAAGGATACAAACTACTATTACTACGCCCTCGGCACCGACGGATATCACCGCTTCTTTAACGATGCCGACTCTTTCAACGCTTTTGTAAACAGCGATGAGTACGGCGGATAAAGAAGAAACATCGGAGGAAAAAAGAAATGAAAAAATACGGACTGAACGAACTGAGAGAAATGTTCCTTTCGTTCTTTGAAACCAAAGACCACCTGCGCCTGCCCAGCTTTTCCCTTATTCCCCAGAATGACGCGTCCCTGCTGCTCATAAATTCCGGTATGGCTCCCATGAAGCCTTGGTTCACCGGCGAGCAGGAGCCTCCCCGCCGCCGCGTCTGCACCTGCCAGAAGTGCATCCGTACCGGCGACATCGAAAACATCGGCAAGACTGCCCGCCACGGCACCTACTTCGAGATGCTGGGCAACTTCTCTTTCGGCGATTACTTCAAGAAAGAAGCTATTGCCTGGAGCTGGGAATTCCTTACCAGCCCCGAATGGGTAGGCCTTGACCCCGACAGACTTTACCCCTCTGTTTATCAGGACGACGACGAGGCCTGGGAAATCTGGAACAAGGACATTGGTATCCCTCCCGAGCGCATTTTCCGTTTCGGTAAAGCCGACAACTTCTGGGAACACGGCTCCGGCCCCTGCGGCCCCTGCTCCGAGATTTATTATGACCGCGGTGAACAGTGGGGCTGCGGCAAACCCGACTGCACCGTAGGCTGCGACTGCGACCGCTATATCGAGGTCTGGAATAACGTATTCTCCCAGTTTGATAACGACGGCAACAACAATTACACCGAGCTTGCCCAGAAGAATATCGACACCGGCATGGGTCTTGAGCGCCTTGCCTGTGTATGTCAGGAAGTTGCTTCTCTCTTCGATGTTGATACCGTCATGAACATCACCAATAAAGTCTCCGAAATCACAAACGCTCATTACGGCGAGACCAAGGAGAAAGACGTTTCCCTGCGTGTTATTACTGACCATATCCGCTCCGCAACCTTTATGATCTGCGACGGCGTTCAGCCTTCCAACGAAGGCCGCGGCTACGTTCTGCGCCGCCTGCTGCGCCGTGCCGCCCGTCACGGAAAGCTCCTCGGCGTAAACGAGCCCTTCCTGTATCAGGTCTGCGATACCGTTATCCATGAAAACGAGGGTCACTATCCCGAGCTTCGTGCCCGCCAGGATTACATCACCAAGGTTATCCGCGTTGAGGAAGAGAATTTTGCAAAGACCATCGACGGCGGCCTTAAGATTTTCAATGATATGCTGGCAGAGCATCAGAACAGGGGAGAAAAGACCTTCTCCGGCGCTGACGCTTTCAAACTCTACGATACCTACGGTTTCCCCATTGACCTGACCATTGAAATGGTTCAGGAACAGGGCATGGAACTGGACGAGGACGGTTTCAAGGCTCTTATGGAGGAGCAGCGTGTACGCGCCCGTAAGGCCCGAGAGGCTCTGGGTGACCTTGGCTGGGCAGGCGTTGAATTTGGCAAGGAAGTTCCCGAGACCGAATTTGTCGGCTATGACAACGCTTCCATCGACGGAGCCAAGGTTGTGGCTCTGGTGGTAGAAAACGAACTGGTGGAGGAAATGATGCCCGGCATAGACGGCATCGTTGTTCTGGACAAGACTCCCATGTACGCTGAAATGGGCGGCCAGGTAGCCGACCATGGCGTTATCTATATCGGAAGCAGCGAAGCTGATTTTGACCAGGTGCTTCTGGGCGAGGTAGAGACTCAGGCCCGCTTTGTTGTCAACGACGTTCAGAAGAACAAGGGCGGCAAGTACATGCACTACGGCAAGCTCACCGGCGGTGCGCTGAAGGTTGGCGATACTGTATCCGCTGATATTGATACCGACCGTCGCGGCGCCATTGCACGTGCCCACTCCGCCACCCATCTGCTGCACAAGGCTCTCCAGAACGTTCTGGGCGACCACGTACATCAGGCCGGCTCTTACGTTGACCCAGATTTCCTGCGCTTTGACTTTACCCACTGCTCCGCCATGACCGCTGAGGAACTGGCAGAGGCTGAAAAGATTGTTAACGAGTACGCTCTGGACGGTATGTCCATCGTTACCGAGGAAATGTCCATTGACGCTGCCCGTGAAAAGGGCGCTACCGCGCTGTTCGGCGAAAAGTACGGCGACGTGGTGCGTGTTGTTGATATGGGCGGCTGCTCCGTGGAACTGTGCGGCGGTACTCATCTTGCCAACACCGCCATGGTTGGCTCTTTCCGTATTGACAGCGAGTTCTCCGTTGCCTCCGGCGTTCGCCGCATCGAGGCCATTGTAGGCCGCAAGAGCCTGCAGGAAATGGACAGACAGCGCCAGACCCTTTTCCAGGCTGCTGAGGCGCTCAAAACCAAGCCTGCCGAGGTTGTACAGAAGGCTCAGGCTTCCATGGAAGAGATGCGCGCCCTGCGCAATATGGTTGAAAAGTTCAAGGCCAAGGAAGCTGCCGGTGAGACCGACCGAATCCTCTTCGGTGCTCACGAGGTTGGCGGACTTAAAGTGCTCACTGCCTCCGTACCCGATGCCGACGCCAACAAGCTGCGTCAGATGGGCGATATGTTCCGCGAGAAGGAAAGCGCGATTGTTGCCGTTCTGGCCACTGTTGCCGGAGACAAGATTACCTTCCTGGCAGTCTGCGGCAAGGACGCCGTTGCCAGGGGCATCAAGGCCGGCGATATTATCAAGAAGGTATCCGCAGTTGCCGGCGGTTCCGGCGGCGGCAAGCCCGACAGCGCCATGGGCGGCGGCAAGGACGTTCTCAAGCTTGATGACGCTCTGGCCTGCGTAGATGATTTTGTTGCTGAAAAAATTAGCTAAGGAGATAGATTATGGATTGTCTGTTTTGTGCGATAGCAGCCGGTGAAATTCCTTCCTCCAAGGTATATGAGGATGAAACCGTTCTGGTTTTTAAGGATATTGCCCCTGTGGCTCCCATTCACTATCTTGTAATTCCCAAGGAGCATGTTGCATCCTCCGCGGCAGAGATAAGCGAGACCAATGCACCCATAGTTGCCCATATTTTCACCGTAATTGCACAGATTGCGGCGAAAGAAGGCTTTGCAGACGGCTTCCGTGTGCTGACCAACTGCGGCGCTTCCGCCGGTCAGACCGTAAATCACCTGCACTTCCATGTGCTTGCAGGAAAAGAATTTGAATAATTGACAAAGGACTGCCCCGTAAGTAAATCTCACGGGGCAGTCCAAAATGTTTTATTGTAGTGTAAATGAGAAAACTTGCCACAATATGTCTTGGCTTTTCCGCGGCAGTATTTGTGTGTCAGTATTTGCTGCCCGGTGCTGCGTGGATTTACGGCGCGGCAGCGGCGCTGTTGCTGGCGGGAATTTGCGCGCTTGTGCTGCGTGAATATGCCAGACTGCGTGCGGTGCTGATGCTTTTGGGTCTGTGCGCGGGATTCCTTGTAAACGGATTTTATATGCAGACGGTGTATATGCCTGCCGCCGCAATGGACGGTTATTCCGGCAATATAACCGCCACGGCTATCGCGTATCCCGAGTCTACGGAATACGGCAGCCGAATAATGGTGCGTTTAAACACTGAAGGCAGACATAATGCCAAGACCACTCTGTTTTGCTATGACAATCATGGCGACACCGCCGATATTCGCCCGGGCGATATTATATCCGTACCGGCGGAAATAAGCATTGCAAATACAATAGGTGGGGAAGAAACGGACTATTACAGTTCCCGGGGCATTTTTCTCACAGCCAGCGCCCGCGGCCAGCTTCAGATAACACACCTTGATAAAACTCCGGTAAAATACTTGCCGGCTGTTGTCTGTCAGGCAGTTAAAGAAAAGCTTGCTCAGATATATGACGGCAGCCAGCTTGGTTTTATGCAGGCTATACTTACCGGTGATAAAAGTCTGATAAATGACGATACGCCCCTGCGCACCCGGCTGAATACCGTGGGACTAAGTCATGTCATCGCCATATCCGGTATGCACGTCAGTTTCCTTACGGGCTTTCTTGCCATGGTTATCCCCAACCGACGCAGGTTCGCGGCAGTGGCAATTCCGGTGTTGATATTTTTTGCCATGATGGTTGGAGGCGCGCCCAGTGTGGTACGCGCCTGCTTTATGCAGACTATGCTGCTCATAGCACCCCTTGTTCGCAGGGAGAGCGACAGTGTTACTTCTCTCAGCACCGTGCTGGCTGTACTTCTTTTTGCAAACCCCTTTTCCGCGAAGAATGTTGGTCTTCAACTGTCCTTTGCCGCAACTGCGGGAATACTGCTTCTGAGTGAAAGACTGATTAAGCGTATGCTTTCTTCCGCAGCGGTTAAAAGGGCAGAGAAAGCACTCCCAAGACCCCTTCGCATACGGCGCGGCACCGGCAGAAACCCGCTGGTTTATTTCATCTGTGCCAGTATTGCAACCTCCGTTGGCGCCATCATTTTTACCTGCCCTTTAAGCGCTCTGTATTTTGACTATATATCCCTCATCGCACCTCTTGCAAATCTGCTTTGCCTGTGGGCGGTGACCGCGATATTCGTCGTTGGCATTTTTACGGTGCTTCTTGGGTTTATCTGGCTTCCTCTGGCATTGGGCGTTTCAGTTGCGGTAAAAATACTTCTCATGTATCTTTTCATCGCGGTAAAGATACTTGCAAAGTTTCCCTGGGCGGCTGCCTATACTGAAAACCGCTATATCGTGTACTGGCTGGTATTTCTGTACGCCTCTGTGGCAGCTTTGCTTTTTGTAAAGGAAAAGAAGAAACCCGTTATTGCACCAACGGTTCTTATTGTCTGCGCGCTTGCCGTGGCCCTTGGTCTTGGCAGGGCGGCAGCCGGTACGGCAGATATGTCCGTGGCGTTTCTTGATGTAGGGCAGGGTGCCTGCAGCGTAATTACCGGTGGAGGCGGTACGGTTGTTGTTGACTGCGGCGGTGAATACGGCACCGGCAATGAATGCTCCGGTTACATACTTTCCCGGGGAGAACGCAAAATTGACTATTTCATACTTACACATACACACTCCGACCACGCAAACGGTGCGGTGGAGCTTTTGACAACCGTTAAAACCGAATACCTGCTCCTGTCCGAACCTGTAACGGAAAATGATGAGCTTCGTGATGATATCATCGCCGCCGCAGAGGAAAACGGAACGGAAATAATAATCGTCACCGACCTGGTAAACTTTACGGCCGGAAATATCGAAATCACTGTTTATCCACCGGTCAGTGACTCCAATGAAAACGAACGCTGTATAAGCTGTACGGTGTCTGACGCAAATTTTGATGTTCTTTACACCGGCGATATGAGCACCAGCGGCGAGCAGAGTCTTTATTCCACCTATTTACTGCCGGATATAGAAGTTCTGGCGGTGGGACACCACGGCTCGAAATATTCGACCTCCCGTCAGTTTTTAGAGGTGACCCGTCCTGAAATGGCGGTAATATCCGTGGGTGCTGACAACACCTACGGTCATCCTACAGATGAAACACTTTCCCGCCTTGAGGAGGCCGGCACCCAGGTGAAGCGTACCGACCTTAATGGTAGAGTAATCATAAATTTCAACGCTCAAGAGGAGTAAACATGCAGAAAAACAGCAGAAAAAAAACTCAAAACGACTCCTACCCCAAGCTGCGCCAGGCGCTGAAAGCAGGGGAAATTGAGGGTATCTACATTTTCCACGGAGAGGAAAGATACCTGCTTGAGCACTCTGTTTCCGAACTCAGACGAATTATCGTTCCTGAGGGAACAGAGGAATTTAACCTGCGCATTTTTGACGGAAAGGTCAGCGCGGCGGAAGTGGTTCACGCGGTGGACAGTATGCCGGCAATGAGCGACAAAACGCTCACCATCGTTCGGGACTGGGATATTTTCTCTCTGGGTGAAAGCGAAAGCTCTCAGCTTGCCGAACTTTTTGATGATTATCCTGACTACGCAACTCTTGTTTTTGTATACGATACGGTAGAGTATAAACCGGATTGGCGGCGCAAATTTGCCAAAAAGCTTAAAGAAGACGCTTTTATCGTGGAATTTGCAAAGCAGGAGAAAAACAGCCTCGTCCGATGGCTTCATAACAGGTTTGCCGCCCTTGACAAGGAAATCTCATCTGCCGATGCGGAATATCTGATTTTCCTGTCCGGCGGTCTTATGACCGCTCTTGCCGGTGAAACGGAGAAGCTTGCCGCTTATCAGAAAGGCAAAACTATTACACGAACTGACATCGACGCAGTTGTTATACCCGTTACGGAGGCCGTGGTTTTTGAACTGGGCGACGCGCTTGCCGCCAGGAAAAACGACCGTGCCCTTGAGGTTCTGTATACTCTTCTTGACAGCAGGGAGAGCGCCGATAAAATCATGTACCACATCGGCCGCCAGATGCGTCAGCTGTATAATGCCAGGCTTCTTGCAAAACAGCCCGGCGCGGCCCAGAAGCTTATGGAGCAGTGGGGAATGAAGAGCCAGTACCCGGCGGACAAACTTATTCAGAACGCCTCCCGTATGAGTCTTAAATACTGCCGCCAGGCGGTCAAACTTTGTGCACAGGCGGACAGAGACCTTAAATTCTCCGGCGATGACAAGCGCCTGACCCTTGAATTTCTTATTTTAAGGATGGCGCTGATAAATGATTAAGATTAAAGAAACCATAATCGTTGAAGGGCGCTACGATAAAAGCACCATAGCCAACTACGTTGACGCCAACATAATCGAAACCTCCGGCTTCGGAATTTTCAGCAATAGCGAAAAGCTTGCCCTTATAAGGATACTTTGTGAAAAGACCGGCGTTGTGATTCTGACAGACAGCGACGGTGCCGGCTTCGTGATACGCAATTATCTTAAGGGGTCCCTGCCCAAAGATAAGGTCAAGCACGCATACATTCCCCAGATTGAGGGACGTGAAAAGCGAAAAAAAGCCCACTCCGCCGAAGGTTATCTGGGCGTTGAGGGGATGGGCCGGGAACTGATTTTAAAAGCGCTTTCCGATGCCGGTGTGGACATCGGAGAAGGGGAGAGGCAGGACAGAAAGGAAATCACCAAAGCGGATTTTTACGCTGACGGGCTTTCCGGACGCGCTGACAGTGCCGCGCGCCGCGGGCAGCTGCAAAAGCATCTGGGTCTGCCGAGCCATCTTACGGCCAATGCTCTTTTAAGCGCGCTTAACATTATCCTCGGCTATTATGATTATAAAAATTTAATACAGAACTTGTAGATTGAAAATATGTGTGCTACAATATGTAGCAATCGAGAAAGATAGAGAGGTGCCGAAATATGAGATGTCCCTATTGCGGCTTCACCGAAAGCAAAGTAGTGGATTCCCGCCCCGCCGACGAGGGTGAAAGCATTCGCAGAAGGCGTGAATGCCTTAGCTGCGCAAAGCGATTTACCACCTATGAAAATGTTGAGAGCCTGCCTCTGGTCGTTATCAAGCGTGACGGCAGCCGCGAGACTTTTGACAGACAGAAGATACTCAACGGTATGCTGCGAGCCTGTGAAAAGCGTCCCATTTCCCTTGCCGATCTGGACAAATGCGTCGACGAGATCGAGATGACTATCCAGAACAGCCTGGAGCGCGAAATCAGCACAGAGAAAATCGGTGAGCTGGCTATGGATCACCTTAAAAATCTGGACGAGGTTGCCTATGTGCGTTTTGCCTCCGTTTACAGACAGTTTAAGGATATAAACAGCTTCATGAGCGAGCTCAACAAAATTCTCTCCGATAAATAATCAAAAAATATTGGACACACGAAGTTTTTCGGCATCACCGATGTGACCCAGCAGGGCTTTGGCCTGGGAGCTGTGGACGAAAAAATCCTCGTAGTTGTCCTTTTCGGCGGCAGCGCTCATGGCTTTAATTTCCTTTTCCGCATCGTCTGCGGTCTGGTGATTGGTCACGGAGGTAAGATATCGGCTGCGCCGCTGCCACAATGCATCGATTTCCCGGCAAAGCTCCTCCGGAGCTTTGCCGTCCTCCATTTCCTCCTCAGCCTTTTCGATGGAAGAGGTTATGGTCTGACTTATACGGTCTACGATACAGGTGTTTGCAATACAAAAGGCAAGAATTACTGCCAGTATGGATACAGACATCAGTGTGTATTTCATTACGCGCCGTCCACCTTTACAAGATAGATCTTTTTGTCGTCATCGATGCTCAGCAGAAACACATCTTTTATATCATCGATGCCTCTGGATTTCAGCGTTTTTTCGAGCCACCTGTTATCCAGAGAGCGAAATTTCAGATTTTCGCTCAGTACTCTGCCGTTGCTGACCAGAATGGTGGTAAGGGCAGTCTGGGCGGCTTTTACCCCCATGTCCGACGCGGTCGGAGGCTCGCTTGCAGCATAGGGTATCATACTTAAAGTGCCGTCGGTTTCAAGGATTGCGTATTTTACAGTTGAAATATCCGTTATGCCGTTTTTACGAAGCTGCTCCGCCAACTCGTCAATGGTCAGACGGTTTTTCTTCATGGCATGCTGAACGGGCTTGCCTTCACGGACTACAATGCTGGGACTTCCGCAAAGGAGCAGCCGCAGCTTTATGCTTTTCATAGTGACTGCGGACACAAGAAGCTCGAATGCCAGAAGAGTCAGAACAGGAACAACTCCCGCAAGCAGGGGAATTCGGCTGTCCTGCATTGGTATGCAGGCAAGCTCGGAAATAAGCACTGCCGTTACAAGTTCCGAGGGCTCCAGTTCACCTATCTGCCGTTTACCCATAATGCGGAAAGCAACAACAATAATGCAATATAGAATTATTGTTCTTAAAAATATAATTATCATAAAATCTATTTTTTCAAATCTGTGTGATTTTTATACTGGGAGGCTTACAAATGAAACAGGACATGATTGTAATTCTTGATCTGGGCAGCGAAGAAAATGCCAGACTTGCCCGTGAGATTCGTGCACTGGGCGTTTACAGTGAAATACACCCCCACGACATCGGCGCAGAGGGAATCAAGGCTCTGCCCAATGTTAAAGGTGTTATATTAAACGGCGGCAAAAACCGCATTGTTGACGGTGTTGAGATCGACGCCGGCGATCTGTCTGCGCTGAATATTCCCGTTCTGTCGGTTGACCACAAGGGCGCTGCACCCTGGGCAGAGGAAATGAGCGACAGACTCAACGCCATATCCGATTTTATTTTTGACTCCTGCAAGTGCGAAAAGAACTGGAATGTTGAAAACTTCATCTCCGACCAGGTGGAGCTTCTGCGCGCCCAGATCGGCGACGGCAAGGTTGTTCTTGCTCTCTCCGGCGGCGTTGATTCCTCCGTTGTTGCCGCTCTTCTTATCAAGGCTATCGGCGACAGACTTACCTGCATCCACGTAAACCACGGCCTGCTGCGTAAGGGAGAGCCTGAACAGGTAGTTGAGGTTTTCGGTAAGCAGCTGGGAGCCGAACTTATCTATGTTGATGCAACCGAACGTTTCCTCGGCAAGCTTGAGGGTGTTGATGAGCCCGAAGCCAAGCGTAAGATAATCGGCGAGGAGTTTATCCGTCTGTTTGAGGAAGAAGCAAGAAAGCTTCAGGGCTATGCGTTCCTTGGACAGGGCACTATTTATCCCGACATCATTGAATCCGGTACCAAGACCGCAAAGGTTGTTAAGTCCCACCACAATGTCGGTGGTCTGCCCGAGGACTTTGATTTTGAATTGGTAGAGCCTCTGAAGATGCTCTTTAAGGACGAAGTACGCGCTGTGGGCGCGGCTTTGGGTCTGCCCGACAATATGGTTTACCGTCAGCCTTTCCCCGGCCCCGGCCTGGGCGTGCGATGCACCGGTGCTATCACCCGCGACAGACTTGAGGCCCTGCGTGAATCCGATGCTATCCTTCGCGAGGAGTTTGATATTGCCGGTCTGCGCGGCAAGGTGTGGCAGTACTTTACTGTAGTGCCCGACTTCAAATCCACCGGTGTAAAGGACAACCAGCGCAGTTATGACTGGCCCTGCATCATCCGCGCTGTCAACACTGTTGACGCAATGACCGCCGAGGTGGCTCAGATTCCCTGGGATGTTCTCCAGAAAATCACCTATCGTATCACTCACGAGGTAGACGGAATCAACAGAGTTCTCTTTGACCTTACGCCCAAGCCCACCGGCACAATAGAGTGGGAATGATCAATTAAATGCAAAAACTCCGTCCATACAGGACGGAGTTTTTTATATGCCATAAAATTCTAAAAATTCGCGGGTTTCGGTTTTGTCGGGGTTAAACAGAAGTTTTTCGGCTTCTCCTGCTTCGCAGAGACAGCCGTTTCGCATGAATATCGCCTGCTGTGCCACCCGTCGGGCCTGCTGAAGACTGTGCGTTACCCACAGTACCGTGCAGCCGGTATTGCGGCAGTATTCACTTACAACTTCTTCTGTAAGCGCGGTGGATTCAATATCCATTGAAGCAGTGGGTTCGTCAAGTATCAAAAGGTCGTAAGGGCGGATAAGCAACCTTGCCAGCGCCATGCGCGCCGTTTCACCGCCGGACATTTTCTTGGCCCTTTTTCTTGCAAGGTGGTCAATCTGAAGCCTTTTCATCAACACTAATGCCTCTTCCTCGCTGCCGCCGGAAAGGCGTATGTTAGAGATTGTGCTCAATCGGAAAGCGAAGCTCTTTTGAGGCATGTACCCCACCGAAATATCATTTGGGACAGGGAGGCGGCGGTTGTCGGCCTTTACTATACCGGCAAGAACTTTTGCAATGGTGGATTTACCGCTGCCATTGCTTCCGATAACAGCGCAGATATTTCCATCTTTGAGCTCAAAGCCGGGGAAATCCAGAACCCATTTGCCCTCATAGCTTTTTTTAAAAGCGCTTATTTTCATCGGCTCAGCCTCCTTTGCAGGAGCGATATAACTACATTTACAATCAAAGAGACAGAAAGCAGTATGATGCCCAGCGCTATGCCGAGAGAAAAATCGCCTCTGTTTGTATACTGCATAATAGCCGTGGTCATTACGTTTGTTTTCCAGGCGATGGCGCCGCCGACCATTGAAACGGCGCCGACTTCGGCAATTGCCCTGGCAAAGGCCAGCAGATATGCGGAAAAAATCTGGTAAACGCTTTCATTGGCAAGCAGCAGAAATCTTTTAAACCGCCCCAGACCCAGACCACGGGCGTTTTCGCGAACAGTCTGTGATATATCGGAAACATAAGTTTCCATATTTCCGATAACGAGAGGTGTGATAAGCACGACCTGTGCCAGTACCATCAGCTGGACTGTAAAGAGCAATTTAAACCGTCCGAAAGGACCTACACCGGAAAAAAGCATATAGAAAAGAAGGCCGCAAACTACTGGCGGCATACCCATAAGCGTACGGTTTATTACCAGTAATACGCCTCGCCCCTTGAAACGGGCGGAGCCCAGAAGCAGTCCGAGAGGTACGCCGATAATAAGTGCTATAACAGAACTGCAGAGGCTCATTCTGGCGGTGACGAGCAGGATATTTACAAGCTCGGCATTGCCGGTAACGATTAATTGAAATGCTCTTTCAACAGCTGTCTGCACTGGGCGCACCTCCTTTTAAAATATTTTTACATGGCAAATGTGCGGGTGGGTGCACCCGCACATTTGCGAATTGACAGAAATTTTAGCCGATGACGCCCTCGTTGGCAACAAAGGTGAGGAAGGTGGCCTTGTCGGTAAGGATATAGGCGCCCATTTCCTCGGCCATAACCAGGCAAGCACCCATACCGGTGTTGGCAGAAATGTACCAATCGGTATAGTCAACAAAGCTGTCGGCCTCGGCGGTGATGCCGAGAGCCTCGGGCCAGAGGGAAATTTCCTTGGTGTGAGTACCGGACTTGTCACCGCGGGAGATGAAGGTATATTCGCCTTCGGAGATGGCGGCAAAGGCGTCCATTACGCTGGCGGCATCAGCTACACCGGCAGGGTCGGCAGAGGGGCCACAAAGTACATAGTAGTTGTACAGGAAAGAGATACGCTCGGCTTCAAAGCCTTCAAGAACGTAGGAAAAACCGCCTTCAACAAAGGCTTCTTCCTGGCTCTTGGAGTGGACAAGTATAAGGTCGGCGTTGCCGTACTTGGCGGCAGCGATGGCCTTGCCGGTGCCGGCGGACTGAACTTCTACGGTGTAACCGTACTCTGCTTCAAAAACAGGCAGAATGGCGCCAAGCAGGCCGGAGTCGTTAACGGAAGTGGTGGTGGACAGACGAATGACCTTGGTTTCTTCGGTGGCGGGAGCAATTTCTCCGGCGTATACAGGAGCGTCGTCCTTAACATAGAACAGAGTGTTGCCGTATTCCTCGGAGCCGTACTCGGCGGCGGCATCGAGAGTTTCCTGGCTCAGCAGCCAGTAAATAAGGGCGGCGGCACCCTCGGTGTTGACAGCAACGCCGTCAACGGCATTGCCGTCAGCATCGGTGAAGGGAGCGTCGGGGTTTACAGCAAGAACAGAGTAGGTGTTGAGCATTTTGTCGTCGGCTTCCTTGAGGATCATGGTATCCACAACGGGAGCAAGGGGCTTGGCGGGTTCATCGGGGGTTTCGGGAACTTCATCGGGAACTTCCGGGGTGTCAGTGGAAGCGGGGGGAGTTGCGGGGGTGTCAGGAGCTACAGGCTCAGCAGGTGCACCGCAGGCAACCATTCCGATTACCATCATCAATGCAAGAAGCAATACGACAATTTTTTTCATTTTATCCTTCCTCCGTTTAGCAATCTGTGTGTTATTTTTAGCCTGCATGATTACAGGCGGTTGCTCAAAATCAGTCTTTATTATGGCTTACATCCAAACCCAGGTTATTAATAACAAAGTCTCTGAAATCTTTGCCTGCGGGGGTCAGATGCTTGTCCTTTTTAAAGCAAAGCATTATTCTGCGGCTGAATTTGCTGTCGCTGACAGGACGCAGAACAATGCGCGGGTCGGCTTTGTAGGGGGCGGAGCAGCACTCCGGTACAAAACCCAGTGCCACACCGGAGGCGACCAGCTGTTTGTGCTGTTCACGGGCGTTTGTAAAGTACATGGACTTAAGTCTAAGGTTAAGTCCGGCGCACAGGAAGTAAGGCTCCTCAATATACTGCTGGTCACGGTTTACAAAGACAAAGGGCAGACCGCTGAGCTGCTTAGGGGAAATACTCTTCTCCGCTGCAAGACTGTGCCCGGCGGGAATTGCCAGCAGGTAAGGTTCCGAGTGTAAAAAATGGCTGTGAAATTTTATGTACCTGTTCCCGTCGGGATATAAAAGCATGTCGTATTTGTTTATATCAAGAATTTCTTCCGAATCAATAAAACAATTTATGTACAGTTCGGTTTCCGGGTGCTTTGAGGCAAAGGCTGCAAGACAGGAAGTGATTTTTTCATCCGGCTGGTAAAGTCCGACAGAAATTCTGGAGGTCGTTCCGAAAGTCATTTCGGAAAGATCCAACATTGTGTTGTCGACCTGCCTTAAAATGACCCATGCGCTCTGCAGAAAGCGTCTGCCGGGCTCGTTGAGTGCCACGCTTTTACCCTGACGAATGAAAAGGGGAGTGCCAAGCTCTTCTTCAAGCTTTGCAATACTCTTTGAAAGAGCAGGCTGGCTGAGATGCAGAGCCTCGGCGGCTTTTGAAAGATTCTGAAGCTGAGCCGCAGTTACAAAATATCGAATTTGAGCTATGTTCATATTAACACCCTTTTTGTACATCTCGATATTCAAACATTATACACGTGCTTATAACAAAAAGCAATAAGTGTTTGTTTTTTAAACTTGGCACAGTTTCTTTGGAAACTATATAAAAACATAAATATTGTTGCAAATTATGACTTATAAGCTAAAACGTTAGTAAAAACAATGCAAAAATTATAACTAAAAGAAATAAGCCGAACTGCGCAGGGGATTGATAAAAAAAATTAAAATTATATTATTTATAGTAGGTAATTTTTCGAAAACTCAATTTACATATTTCAGAAAGGAAAAGGTACTTATATGATCACCTCGTATGAATGCTTTGTTCCGCCGATTATGGGCTTTGGTTCTTCCAAACGTATCGGCATCACCCTGCGCGCCAAAGGATATAAAAAGGCCTTTGTTATTTACGACAAGGGAATGAAAGACTTTGGCATTGCCGACCCTATCATTGAAAACCTTGATATGGCCAATATTGAGGCAGTCTGCTTTGACGGCGTTCTTCCCGATCCCCCCGATGAAATGGTTGAGGCCGCGGCAGGTATTGCACGCAACTCCGGCTGTGACGTAATCGTTGCCATAGGCGGCGGCTCCTCCATGGATACCGCCAAGGGCGTAAACGTACTTATTAACAATCCTCCTCCCATCAAGCAGTACTTCGGCGTTCAGAAAAACCTGCGTCCCGGTCTGCCCATGGTATTTGTGCCCACCACCTCCGGCACCGGCTCCGAAACCACCAATATGTGCGTTATCAGCTGTGTTTCCGAAGGCAAAAAGGACAGTGTTGTTTCTCCCGTATGTGTCGGTACTCTGGCATTTCTTGATCCAGAGCTGACCATGGGTCTGCCTCCCAAACCCACTGCAATGACCGGCATCGACGCTTTTGCCCATGCGGTTGAGTCCATTACCGGCGCCCAGGCCAACCCCCTGTCTGACGCCCTGGCCCGTGATGCTATCAGAACCATCAACAAGTGGCTGCCCCGTGCTGTTGACAACGGCAAGGACCAGGTTGCCCGTGAAAAGATGATGGAAGCTTCTTTCTTTGCCGGCATGGCATTTACAAACGCGCTTGTTCACCTGGGCCACAGCATCGGCCACAGCATCGGTGCTACGTTCCATGTTCCCCACGGCCTTGCCTGCGCATTTTGTCTGCCCGAGGTAATCGAGTATACTGCACGCACCGAATCCGAGAAGGTCGTTATGATCTGCGAGGCCATGGGCGTTACTGTGCCCGAAAATGCCACCTGGCAGGAGATCGGCGCTCTGGCAAAGGATACCATCCGCGCCTTTATTAAGAGAATCGGGCTGCCCAACATGGAAGAAAGCGGTATTCCTCTGGAAGCGTTGCTCAAAATTGCACCTATGGTCACTGCCGACACCGGCTTTGCCCTTATTCCTTACCGCATTACTGCCGCCCGCGTAGCGGAAATGTTCCGCAGCGCATACAGCGCCTGAAAGGAGTAAAGAGTTATGTGGTCTAAACTTATTGTAAATATGGCTGAGGCTACCGTTACCAAGCTGCCTTACGACGAAGAGTATCTGCAGCTGGGTGGACGTGCTCTTGTTGCCAATTATTTTATGGATCTTGTCAAGACCGGCAAGATGGATCCCAAGTGTGACCCTATGGGTGAACAGAACGTTCTTATGTTCTGCACCGGCGTTCTGGCCGGCACCAACTTCACCACCTCCTACCGCATTTCCGTAGGCTGCAAGAGCCCCCTTACCGGCGGCATCAAGGAAGCCAGTTCCGGCGGCTACATGGGTAAGCTTATGGCTGACCAGGGTTACAGAATGATCACCGTCCACGGCCTGCCCCAGGATGGCAAGCTGCGCTACCTGCACATTGACAAGGAAGGCAACGCCGAACTTGTTGATGCTGAAGATCTGCGTCTGAAGGGCACCTATGATGTTGTCGATGCCATGCGTGAGCGCTACGGCGACGGCATCTCCGTTGCCTGTATCGGCCCTGCCGGCGAGCGTCTTTACAAGGCTGCCAGCATTCAGATTTCTGAATTCGGCACCCTCCATCCCAGCCGTGTTGCCGCCCGAGGCGGCGTTGGCGCTCTGATGGGTGTAAAGGGACTGAAGGCGGTTGTTATTGAAAAGCCCACCATTCCCTACAAGGTTGAGTACGCAGACGAAGCCATGTTCCGTGAGGCTGCCAAGGAGCTCAATGCTTTTATCGCCGGCGCGGCAAAGGTGGATCCTTTCCACAATTTCGGTACTATTTCCACCATCGAAAAGACCGGCGCCAACGGTATTCTGCCCGTTGAGAACTTCTCCGGCAAGCTCTACAAGGATTACAAGAAACTGGGTGTTGAAGAGTTCCTGGGACGCCTTGCTGCCCGCGGCGGCTGCAACAAAAAGCCCTGCCAGCCCGGCTGTCTTGTGCAGTGCTCCAATGTCTATCACGATGCCGACGGCAAATATCTTACCTCCGGATTTGAATATGAAACCATCGCTCTGTTTGGTCCCAACTGCCGAATTGACGACCTTGACAAGATTGCCGTTATGGACCGTATGTGCGATGACATCGGTGTGGATACCATAGAAATGGGTACCGCCTGCGGCGTAGCCATGGATGCCGGCAAGCTTGAATGGGGCGATGCCGACGGCGTTATCGCCATGCTTGAAGAAATGCGTCAGGGCGTGGGCTTTGGGCCCACTCTGGGTGACGGCTGCGAGGCAGTTGGTCTGGCACTCGGCGCCAAGCGTATCCCCACTGTTAAGCACCAGGCTATCTCCGGCTACGACCCCCGTAACACCAAGGGTACCGGCATTACTTATGCCACCTGCCCCCAGGGTGCCGACCACACCGCCGCCCTTACCATGGGTCGTGCTTTCGATGACGCGGGACGTACTGCCCAGGCCTATGCGTCCAACAAGCTTCAGGTTGCCATCTGCTTCTCCGACAGTATGATGTGCCTGTTTGCGTTCTCCAACGTAGTTCCCAAAATGCACCTGTTGGCAAACCTCATGAGCGGTCTGTACGGCGGTCCTGTTGATATTACCCGCGTTACCATCGGACTTGGCGTCAAGACTCTGCTGACCGAGAGAGCCTTCAACAAGCTGGCCGGTTTCACCGATGAGGACGACAAACTGCCCGAGTTCTTCCTCACTGAACGCTCCGCCGCTACCGGTGCCGTGTTTGACATCAACCCCGTAGAGATGGAAGTGCTGTTTGATTTCTGATAATGATTACAGTAAACGAACGTAATTACGACTTTCGCTCCGGCATGACCCTTTTGGATATATTAAAGACCGACGCCGTGGATATCCACGGCGCGGTTCTTGTAACTCTGAACGGCAGTCTGATAAGTAAAGAGAAATACAATGAAACTTTATTGAATGACGGAGATGCAGTTCTGGCCATAAAGGTCGTTTCCGGCGGATAATCTGTACATTTAAAGAAAGAGAGAATTAACATATGAGCAAATCCAGATATGCTATTCTGGCGATTCTTATAGCCCTGTGGGTAACTGTTTTCGTATTTCTTGAGAGCACCATCGGTAAACTTTGCGGCCAGGAGCACATTGAGTTCTGGCCTGCTCTTATGGGTCCCAGCCTTATAGGCCTTCTTGGCAAACAGATTAAAAAAGCTGAGAGAAAATTCTATATCACCGCGGCTTTCGGCATTGTTGTTACCCTTGTATTTATTCTGCTTGAGCATCTTTTTGTTCCCGGACTGGGTCCCAGCATCGGTGTACTTCTGGCTCTGTTTATTGCAATTTTCATTATTATCGGCGGTCAGTTCTTTGTGCCTGCGATTGCCGGCCCCATTTCCTTCATTTACTTTAACGCCGCCACAATAATGACCGATGATATTTTCATCCTCACTCTTGTTCGACTGATTGTGCTGTTTGTAGGTACTTTCGTATTCCTTAAAATTGAGCATCTGCTCATTAAGCTGGTTGCCCCGAAGAAACCCGCGGCTCCCGCTGAAGCTCCCGCAACCGAGCAGGTTGAAGAAAAAGCTGAATAAGTTTAAAAGCTCTGTGTTGAAAAACACAGAGCTTTTTTATCGTGGTGCTGCATTCTGGCAGGTAAAGGAGAATTAATTTTACAATTTATTTTACAGGTGTCTTGTCACATGCTGTGATATGTGCTATACTGCTCTGGTATGTTATAAAGGGACATAAAAATCCTGTTGTTTGCCGTAAAAATACGGCGGAATTGAGGAATATATGGATATCAGGGAAGAGATAGGAAAGATAAAAAAAGAAAAGGACGCGGTTATACTTGCCCACTACTACGTTCTGCCCGAGGTACAGGAAATTGCCGATTACGTCGGTGACTCTTTTTACCTCAGCAAAATTGCGGCGGATCTGCAGTGCAAAACCGTTGTTTACTGCGGCGTTTCCTTTATGGGAGAAAGCGGATGCCTTTTAAGCCCGGACAAGGCTGTGCTCATGCCGGATATTACGGCCGACTGCCCGATGGCACACATGGTTACAGAGCAGGAAGTAATGTCTGCCCGGGAAAAGTATGAGGACCTGGCGGTTGTTTGCTATATAAATTCCACCGCGGAGGTCAAATCCTGGTCTGATGTATCCGTTACATCTGCAAATGCTGTTAAAATCGTGAGAGAACTGCCCAACAGGAACATTCTCTTTGTTCCTGACCGCAACCTGGGCCGCTTCGTAGCGGCGCAGGTGCCGGAAAAGAATGTGATTCTCGTTGACGGATATTGTCCCATACACGAAAAAATTTCCGCAGATGAGATGCGCCGCCTTAAGGAAAAACATCCCCGTGCGCTTATTGCCGTACATCCCGAATGCAATGCGGAAGTTACCGCGATGGCGGACTATGTTGGTTCAACCTCCGGCATCATCGCATATGCCGCAAAAAGCTCTGCCGAAGAGATGATTATCGGTACGGAGGTAGGCGTTCTTTACGAGCTGGAAAAACAAAATCCGGGCAAGAAGTTTTACTTCCCCGATACCGCGCCGGTATGCACAGATATGAAGCTGATTACACTTGAAAAAATTCTCCACGTGCTGAAAACGGGCGACAATGCCGCCGGAGTTACCGCCGACCATGCCGCTGCCGCCACAAGAACACTTACACGTATGCTGGAGCTTGCAAAATAAGAGGAAAATGTCATGACTATTGAACAAAAATACGATGTGGTTATTGTGGGTGCCGGTATCGGCGGGCTTTATACCGCACTTAATCTGCCGCGAAACATGAACGTTCTGCTCATCTGCAAGGAAGACCTGAACAGCTGTGACTCCATGCTGGCCCAGGGAGGTATCAGCGTTCTTCCCCACGATGATGACTACGAAGCTTTTTTTGAAGACACAATGCGGGCCGGGCATTATGAAAATAATCCCGAAAATGTAGAGATAATGATCCGCTCCAGCAGGGCGGTTATAGACCACCTTATTGACCTTGGGGTTGAGTTTGACCGCAACGATGACGGAAGCCTGAAATTCACCAAAGAAGGCGCTCATTCCCGTCCGAGAATCTGTTTTTATAAGGATATTACCGGCAAAGCCATCACAACCGTACTGCAGGACAGAGTAAAGGAACTGCCAAACGTTACCGTGATGGAATACACCGTCATGAAGGACATTCTTGAGGAAAACGGTGTCTGCCGCGGAATAACCGCAAAAAGGGGAGAGGATCTGTATATCTTCCGTGCTGCTGACACTGTCCTTGCCACCGGCGGTATAGGCGGCCTTTACGAGCATTCCACCAATTTCCCCAGCCTTACCGGCGATGCAATAAAGCTTGCCGAAAAGCACGACGTTCAGACCGAGCATCTTGATTATGTCCAGATTCATCCCACCAGCCTTTATAAAGACGAACCGGGCAGAAGTTTTCTTATTACAGAGTCAGCCCGCGGCGAAGGTGCAGTGTTGCTCAACAGCAAGGGCGAGCGCTTCACCGATGAACTGCAGCCCCGCGACGTGGTGTCAAAGGCTATTTTTGCAGAGATGAAAAAAGAGGGAACAAGTCATGTTTGGCTTTCTTTCAGAAATGTGCCGGAGGAAGATATCCTCACACATTTTCCCAATATCAGAAACACGTGCCTGAAAGCAGGATATGATATTCTTAAAGAGCCAATTCCCGTTGTGCCTGCCCAGCACTATTTTATGGGTGGAATCCATGTGGACAGTGACTCCAAAACAACTATGGAGCATCTGTATGCCGTTGGTGAAACCAGCTGCAACGGCGTACACGGCAAAAACCGTCTGGCCAGCAACAGCCTGCTGGAAACTTTAGTTTTTGCAAAGCGTGCGGCAGACAAAATTGCCAGAGGAAAGGAAGCGAAAAGCATGAACAACATTACAATGACTCTTGCGGCAGATAAGTTCATCCGACTTGCCCTTGAAGAGGATATAAACAGCGAGGACGTTACCACAAACTGTGTAATGCCGGGGTACAAAAAGGGGCAGGTACAGCTTATCTGCAAACAGGACGGCGTTCTGGCGGGCCTCAGTGTGTTCCAGAGAGTTTTCACAATACTTGACCCGGAAACTAAATTTGAATATTTCGCAAAAGACGGTGACGATGTGAAAAAGGGGCAGCATATCGCCACAATTACCGGTGATATTCGTGTTCTTCTTTCCGCAGAGCGCACGGCTCTTAACTATCTGCAGCGTATGAGCGGTATCGCAACTTATACCAGTCAGGTCTGCAAAATGCTGGAGGGAACCGGCACCACTCTGCTTGATACCAGAAAAACCACTCCCTGTATGAGAATTTTTGAAAAATATGCCGTTAAGGTTGGCGGCGGAGCAAATCACCGCTACAATCTGTCCGACGGTGTGCTGCTGAAAGACAATCATATTGACGCGGCCGGCGGTGTAAGAGATGCCATTGCCGCAGCCCGTGCCTACGCACCTTTCGTAAGGAAAATTGAAGTTGAAGTTGAGAACATGGAAATGGTCAAAGAGGCCATTGAAGCCGGCGCAGATGTAATAATGCTGGATAATATGACCCCCGATGAAATGGCCGAGGCAATCAGATTTATCGACGGCAGAGCAGAGACCGAGTGTTCCGGAAATATGACCAAGGAAAACGTGCTTACCATTGCAAAGCTGGGCGTAACCTACGTTTCCAGCGGAGCGCTGACCCATTCATCTCCCATTCTTGACCTGAGTCTTAAACATCTCAGGGCACTTTAAACGGAGGTATTATGACCGCTGCAGAACGTAGAAAGAAGATACTCTCTCTTATCAAGCAGAGCGACAAGCCGCTGTCCGGTGCAGAGCTGGGGCGCCTTACCGGCGTCAGCCGCCAGGTGGTCGTGCAGGATATGGCGCTGCTGCGCACCGAGGGGCATCCCATCGTGGCAACGGCCAGGGGATATGTTATTGAGCAGGCAGGCAAGTGTGTGCGGATGTTTAAGCTCTGCCACACCAATGAACAAACCGAAGATGAATTGACCGCA
Source organism: Oscillospiraceae bacterium (assembly GCA_017439805.1). Taxonomy (GTDB): domain Bacteria; phylum Bacillota; class Clostridia; order Oscillospirales; family Oscillospiraceae; genus RGIG3171. The sequence goes on along the minus strand of JAFSIK010000011.1, from coordinate 6,752 downwards.
ATCGTTGATCTCGGCGGCTGTGTTCTTGACGTTATGGTAAATCACCGCATATACGGAAAGATGACCGCGCCGCTTAACATCAGAAACCGCCGCGATGTGCAGGGATTTATGCGTGATATTCAGTCGGGTAAATCCACTGCGCTGATGAACGTTACCTCCGGATATCATTTTCACAATGTCTCCGCCGACAGCGAGGAGATTCTTGATGAAATTGAGCAGGTACTGCGTGACAGAAACTACCTGTCACAACTTTTACCTTATGAAAAAGAAGACATATAAAAAATCCCCCTCATTTGAGGGGGATTTTATTAAATAATATTGAATGCGGTTTCCAAATTAAAAAAGCTCATTATCAGCTCGGCTACTTCGCGGGGAGTTTTATTGATTTCGCTGAGTATCCACCGCCTAAGAAGGAAATACCCGCCGCCGCAGAAGAAGCAGTACATAAGCTGGACACTGCGTATATCTATTTCCCGTTTCATATAAGAAGTCATTTTGCGCTCCATAAGAGCATCACAGCATTCGTTCAGCACCTGCAAAAACTCCGCATCAAGATTGCAATTCATCAGAACTTTCACAGTGTTTGCGTTAAGCTGCATATATGTGCACACATCTTCCAGATACGCAACCGCATCGTCTAAATTATTTATGTCACGGGCGTAGGCCTGTATGCCCCTGGAGAGCTCACTCTTAATGTCGTCAAGTACCGCCCGGGGAGAGGCATAATGTCTGTAAAAAGTGGCGCGGTTAATACCGGAATCGGCGCAAAGCTCGGTAACATTTATTTTATCAATGGTCTTTTCGCTTAAAAGACGCAGCAGACCGTCCTTTAAAAGTCTTTTGGACAGCGCAACACGCTGATTCTCTTTTTGCATAAATACCTCCGTGGATATTATGATACTGCATGCCGCAAATGCGACAGATTGTTTAAATCAGAATAACCTATTAATGATATTGTTGTCAAGAAAAAAACCCTCGAAAGAGGGTTTTTTGTCGTGAACAGAATTAAATTGCGGTATTATGTGCATCTGCAGGTTTGAGCTTTCCAACTACTTTGACAGAAATAATAATTGTCAAGATAAGGGCACCGATGTCACAAATAGGCATAGTAAGCAGAACACCCTCTACACCGAAGAAAATCGGCATAATGAAAATAAACGGGATATGCAGAACAATTTCTCTGAGCAGTGTCATAACCATTGACAAGGTGGGTTTTCCCAGAGCCTGCATGAAAATACTGCAACCCTTCTGCAGACAGAAGAGCACGGTGCTGGAAAGATAAATACGCATACTTAAAACTGCGAATTCGTTGTAAAGGGCATCACCGCTGCCGAATATGCTGATTATCTTCAGCGGGAAGAGCATAAATATGGCGGTGGCGACCAAGCCGATGATAAATTCCGTTATCATCATTTTTTTATAAACATCTTTTACGCGTGAGATGTTACCCGCGCCGTAATTGTAGCCAACGATAGGCTGGGCACCGATTGCAAGACCCATACCGATGCCGGAAAGGATTGAAAATACCTTCATAACGATGCCGAGAACGGTGAGAGGAATATCCTCGCCGAAGCGGGACAGAGCGCCGTAATGCACGAGAACGTTGTTCATGGATATCATTACAAGGACAAGGGAAACCTGAGAGAAGAAGCTGCTGGCACCGAGAGAAGTGAAGCGGCCGAGTAATTTGAAATTGATTTTGAAGCTGGTTTTTGCGAGCTTGAAAGTTTTTGTTTTTCGGCAAAGATACCACAGACACCTTGCAGCAGTAATTATCTGTCCTATAACAGTAGCCACGGCCGCGCCCATCATACCCCAGTCCAGAACCATTACGGCAATTGCGTCCAGAATTACATTTGAAACACAGCCGATTATAGTTGTGATCATGGCATATCTGGGGCTGCCGTCAGCGCGGATAATGTTTACAAGAGAGATGCCGAACATATTAAAAGGCGTGCCGATGACGAGGTATTTATAATACTCTCTTGCGTAACCGATGTTATTTTCTGTTGCGCCGAAGGCCTTAAGGATGGGCTCCATCAAAAAAATAAATAATAAAGTAAGTACGATGGAGCTGACAATTATAGCAACAATACAGTTGCCTACGGACTTTTTTGCGGCCTCATGGTCGCCCCGTCCCTGGCAAAGGCTGAAATTCGCCGAGCAGCCGTTGCCGATAAGCAGGGAAACGGCAAGAGCAATAACGGTTATGGGGAATACAACGTTGGTTGCGCCGTTGCCAAGATAGCCAACACCGTGACCGATGAAAATCTGGTCAACGATATTATAAAGCGAGTTTATAAGGAAAGACATGATGCACGGAACGGAAAATTTCAGCAGCAGCTTTCCAACGGGAGCTTCGGCAAAAAAACGGTTTGCGTTTTGATTCAAGGACATCACCTCCGGATATGCGGGATTTAATAACAATTGATTTTATCAAACATTATTACGGCTTTCAAGAGAAACTGTCGAATAATGTTAGAAAGTAAATCGGTAAAACTATCATAGAGGCAAAATTATTTCCGGAAAGCAAAAAAAACACAACCAAAAAGGATGAGTTTGTTCTCTTGTAAACGCCGAAAAGTGTTGCATTGAAACACTATATATTGTATACTTATTTAGTAAAACGCCGGTGGCGCACAATCTGTTTGATTTAGTTCCCCGACGCTAACCGCATACTTTAAACAGCCTGCCTGTGTGCGGGCTTTTGTGGCTTACGGATTTTAAAACTGAAAGGTTGATGCAGCATGAAAATTATCATTGATACCAAAGAAAAAATAGCAGAGATGGCTGCCGACAGATACGTAAGACTTCTTAAAGAGAAGCCCAATGCCGTACTTGGCGGAGCGACCGGCTCCACACCCCTGGGTCTGTATGCAGAGCTTTCCCGCCGCTGCAAGGCCGGAGAAATCAGCTTCAAGGACGCAATGAGTTTTAACCTTGACGAATACGTTGGTCTGGACGGAACTCACGACCAGTCCTACCGTTATTTTATGAATGAAAATCTTTTCAACCATATAGATATCGACATAAACAAAACTTTTGTTCCCAGCGGTATCGATACCGATTCTGCTTCCGATTATGACAAGGCCATACAGGCAGCGGGCGGCATCGACATGCAGCTTCTCGGCATTGGCAACAACGGCCATATCGGTTTTAACGAGCCCGGAACTCCTTTTGGTTCCGAGACTCATGTTGTAGAGCTTACTGAGTCCACCCGTAGCGCAAATGCACGCTTTTTTGAAAGCATTGATGAGGTTCCCACTCACGCTGTTACCATGGGCATCAAGACTGTCATGAATGCCCGCAGCGTCATACTTATGGCGATCGGTAGCGCAAAAGCGGAAATAATCAAAGCGACCATTCAGGGGCCTGTTACCGAAGAGGTTCCGGCTTCTGTGCTTCAGCTTCATCCTGATGTGGAATTTTATATCGATTACGAAGCGGCTGCGCTGCTTTGATATTACGGAGGCAATTTATGTCTAAATACTTCGGTACCGACGGCTTCCGCGGAGAGGCCAATAAAGACCTTAACGTAGAGCATGCCTATAAAATCGGTCGTTTTCTCGGACATTACTACGGCAAGGACCACAAGTGCAGAGTTGTCATAGGCAAGGACACCCGCCGCTCCAGCTATATGTTTGAGTGCGCTCTTGCGGCAGGTCTTACCGCCTCCGGTGCGGACGCATATCTGCTTCATGTTACCACCACGCCCAGCGTTTCCTACATAACCCGTACCGATGATTTCGACTGCGGCATTATGATTTCAGCCAGCCACAATCCTTTTTACGACAATGGCATCAAGCTTCTCAACGGCGAAGGTGAGAAGATGGGTGACGATGTTATCGAACTGGTAGAGCAGTATCTCGACGGAGTTTACGGTGATATCCCCTTTGCCGAAAGAGAAAATATCGGCCGTACCATTGACTATGCTTCCGGCAGAAACCGCTATATCGGTTACCTTATTTCCCTGGCAACCCACTCCTATAAGGGCGTGAAGGTCGGCCTTGACTGTGCCAACGGCAGTACCTGGATGATTGCCAAAAGTGTTTTTGATGCTCTGGGTTCCGAAACTTATGTAATAAACGATGCCCCGGACGGACTGAATATCAATACCGACTGCGGTTCCACCCACATTGAAAAGCTGCAGCAGTTTGTAAAAGACAACAAGCTTGATATTGGCTTTGCCTTTGACGGAGATGCCGACCGCTGCCTTGCCGTTGACGAAAACGGCAATCTGGTTGACGGCGACCTTATCCTCTATGTCTACGCGTGCTATATGCAGGAACGCGGCAAGCTGGGGGACAGCAAAGTCGTTACAACTGTGATGTCCAACTTCGGCCTTTACAAAGCGCTGGATATGCGGGGCATCGGATATGAAAAGACTGCCGTGGGTGACAAGTACGTTTATGAAAATATGCGCGCCAACGGCCATTGGATCGGCGGCGAGCAGAGCGGTCATATAATTTTCGCCAAATATGCCAGTACCGGCGACGGTATGCTTACCGCAATCAAGCTGATGCAGGTGGTGCTGGACAAAAAAATGCCCCTTTCCAAACTGACAGCACCGGTTTCCATCTATCCCCAGTGCCTTAAAAATGTTAAGGTAACCGATAAGGACGTTACCATGAACGACCCGGATGTGCAGGCGGCAGTTGAGGCCGTCACCGCCAAACTTGGCGCGGAGGGACGCATTCTCCTGCGTAAGAGCGGCACGGAACCTGTTCTGCGTGTTATGGTGGAAGCGCCCACATATGAAATGTGCGAGGAAAACGTTGACTTTGTTATCGAGGCGATGAACAAAAAGGGACTTCTTATTGAGGTGAAGAAAAAATGATGAAGATTTCCGATCTTCTTGACCTTTCCAAAACCGTTGCGGCGGAGCTTTTTCAGGGCAAGGAGTATCCTTGGGAAGTTCTGGGCGATATCTCCGATTTCATTCTTGCTCTGGGCAAGAAACTTCCCGCAAATGAGTATGAGCAGGTGGGGGAGGACGTCTGGATTGCAAAAGACGCCAAAATTTTTACTTCTGCATACATAGGCGGCCCCTGTATAATTGACCATGAGGCGGAAGTACGCCACTGTGCCTTTATCCGGGGAAGTGCCATTGTTGGCAAAAAAGCCGTGGTAGGCAACTCGACCGAGCTTAAAAATGTTGTTCTTTTTGACGGAGTGCAGGTGCCCCATTATAATTACGTAGGTGACAGCATTCTGGGATACAAGTCCCATATGGGTGCCGGTTCAATCACCTCAAATGTTAAAAGTGACAAGACTTTGGTGGTGGTCAAAAACGGCGATGAAGAGATAGCTACCGGACGAAAAAAGTTCGGTGCAATCCTTGGTGACAACGTTGAAGTGGGCTGCAACAGCGTTCTGAATCCCGGTACCGTTATAGGCAGGGGGAGCAGCGTTTACCCCACTTCCAGCGTCAGAGGTGTTGTTCCGGAAGGGCATATTTTTAAGGCGCAGGATAATATTATCAAGCGAGATTGATACATAAAAATTATATATTTAACAAAACCCGCCGAATGGCGGGTTTTTCTTTGGAAAAAAATTCGAAAAAAGTCCTTATGTAAACTTGATAAGGCTTGTGGATAAGTGGCAAAAATCGGTTTGCGGGATTGTAAAAAAATGACAAAAATTGAGGAAACCGTTGGTATTAAAGGGAAAAATCGATGTGGAAAACTCGGTGGATAATGTGAATAACTTTTGGTAGTCCATAAATATGTTAAAAATTATGTAAATAAAAAATCTTTTATTTTTAACCGATATTTTGAAGTCAAGTATAGTTTTCTTAGAAAAACATCAGCCAAATTCTACACATTTCACAATTGACATAAAAGGCAAGGGGGAAGGCGCTGCAAGTTATGTAAAACAAAAAAATTTTATTAGTTGCATTAGCTTAAAGATGCCTGAAATTATACGATTTGTAATCAAAATTAGAAATTGAATTATTGACTTGATGGATTTAATGTGCTAACATACAATCGCTTCAAAAATTACCTTTGCTGGTATAGCTCAGTCGGTAGAGCAGCTGATTCGTAATCAGCAGGTCGCAGGTTCAAGTCCCGTTACCAGCTCCAAATGAAAACAGAACCCGTCGGTTAACTTCGACGGGTTCTGTTTGTTTAAATGTAGTTCAGTTAAGCTCGGTTTCAACCACGCACTGTGACTTGATTTTTTCCACAAGAAACTGCAGTCCGTCAATAACATGGGGGCGGATGTCGCCGCCGATGAGAACATACATAATGTCGTCACCAAGCTGAAGCTGCCCCTGATTGAGCCAGACCTTTATATAGTAGATACCCTCCAGTTTGTAGGTTTCTTCGATGGCAGCATTGACCTTTGCCTCGTCATAGGAGAATATCATGCCTGTTACGTCAGGTGCGTCTTTTCCATGGCGCACAACGGCCTTTGCGGTTTTTCTGACAGTGCCGTTATGGGTAAGATACATACCGATTTTTTCTGCGCTGGGGTGGGCCTTGGCTTCTTTGAGCCATTGATCAATTGATGTAAAGTTTTTTTCGATGCTCATACCGGCACCTCCATTTAAAAGCATGTAACCATTATATATTATTAGCTGATAATTGGCAACAAAAAAGCCAGAGCAATTCCCCAGCGTTTCATAGGGAAACATTTTGAACCATCATAAAAGTTAATATTGTTTTCCTGCAGGACGGCTGTGTTACCGCACAGCCGTCCTGTTCTTTTTATGCCACATCATCGGGCCAGTCCTCATAGAACTCCGAAAT